>NZ_JBSWYW010000005.1:0-404568 GCF_056161305.1 Ekhidna sp. ABH4_415 | reverse complement strand
TTCATTTCAGTTTCGCGATGTTCATGGTTTCGATTCTGATAAAGTTGTTTTAATGACAGCAGGTCCCGGACCGCTTTCACGAATTTATACATTCAAGACTCCTGATATATGGGAGGAAAATTTTGTAATGGAAGATTCTCTTGGTTTCCTGGATTGTATTGATTTCTGGGATGACCAAAGAGGTATTGCATATGGTGATGCTATTGATCCCTACCCTTACATCTTGCTAACATCAGACGGAGGAAAATCCTGGAGAAGAGCAGATTCAACGAGCATGCCTAAAGCAGGCAAGGGAGAAGGAGGATTCGCAGCGAGTGGAACCTGTGTCACTACCGGGGAAAATGGAAAGGCATGGATTGCAACAGGGGCCCGTAACAATTGTAGATTCTTGGTAACTGAGGATTATGGAAAAAGCTGGAGGACGGTTTCATCGCCCTTGATTACTGGAGAAGCTGCTGGCAACACATCTGTTTCTTTCATTGGAAATATTGGGGTTGTTACGGGTGGTGACCTGCTAAAACCTACTGAATATACCGATAACTGTGCATTAAGCACGGACGGAGGAAACTCCTGGACGCTTACAAATCAGGCAAAAACAGCAGGCGCCTTTTATGGGAGTGCAATTACGAAAATCGATGATGAAACCATTGCCTTTGTGTGCGGTCCCAACGGTATAGATTACACCGTTGATTTGGGTCAAAGTTGGGTCAACCTTGATTCTGCTAACTATTGGGCGATTAGCATGAAAGGAAAAGTTGGATATGCCTGTGGTACCGATGGCAAAATTTTGCGAATATCTTTGCAGCCATGAGGCGACCAAGAAGAAACAGAGCATCAACAGCAATCAGAGACTTAGCTCAGGAAACAACGCTAACTACAAACGATTTCATTTTTCCTCTTTTCCTTTTGGAGGGAACTAAAAAGAAATCGGAGGTAGAAAGCATGCCTGGTATTTATCGACTTTCTGAAGATCTGATACTGAAGGAGATTGAGGAATGTCTCAAAATGGGTATCAAAGGTTTTGATGTGTTCCCTGTGGTGGAAGAAAAATACAAAGATAAGACTGCCACCAAAAGTTACGATCCTGGTTTCTTCTATCTGAAGACACTCACTAAAATCAAAAAAGAGTTTCCAGAGGCACTCATCATCACTGATGTGGCTATGGATCCATATAGTAGCGACGGGCACGATGGGATTGTGGAAGATGGAAAAATTCTCAATGATGAAACGTTGGATATTCTTGGGCAGATGGCACTGGCCCAAGCTGAGACCGGCGTGGACATGATAGGGCCCTCCGATATGATGGATTTTCGAGTGGGTTATCTTAGGAACGTACTCGATGAACAAGGATATACCAACACAGGCATCATGAGTTACACGGCTAAATATGCCTCCGCTTTTTACGGTCCTTTTAGAGATGCTTTGGACTCGGCTCCAAAATTTGGCGATAAAACAACCTACCAGATGAATCCTGCTAATAGTGATGAAGCCATTGTGGAAGCTGAACTTGATTTCAATGAGGGTGCAGATGTCTTGATGGTGAAGCCTGCACTGGCATATTTGGATATCATTCAAAGACTAAAATCAAACTTCAATATCCCGATTGCTGCTTACAATGTTTCAGGTGAGTACGCCATGATTAAGGCTGCTGGTGAAAAGGGGTGGCTTGATTCAGACAGAACGATGATGGAATCTTTATTATCTATTAAGCGAGCCGGTGCTGATATGATCCTTACTTATTTTGCGAAAGAAGCAGCTGCACATCTTCACCTGTAGCCGCCAAAACATCCATATTTCTAACAAGAAACTTTACAAAAAGAGGCTTATAAAATTGTCCGTTTGGCATAGCCAAAGCTTCCTGCCACACGGGCAATGCCAAATCCGGACTGAGCTCCAAATCCAGTGCTTTCAAAATAAGGTCTGTTGCTTTGATTTCATAATCAGGAGCGGGCTTTAATTGCACAGTATAGGTTTTTGATTCCATTGTTTCACCTGCAAAGGTGCTGCTTATTTTGAATGTAAAAATACCATCGCTTAGCCCATAGGTATTAGGCTTGAGTGTGTATTTATGGAGTCTGGTTCTAAAATCCTGGATTTTACTTCCATCACTTCCGTGAACAGAAAGTATATAATTAAGTACCGGCTCATCATACAAATGCCATAGCAACTCAAATGGCTCACTTTCATCCCAAACTAAATATCCTGATCTGTCAAATGGTGGATGAAGCACCGTGATAACTTTGGTTGGATCCAAAACGGTGCTATCCATGTATAGAAGTTCTAAGGCTGGTCGTTCTTGCCGATCCTTTAACTCCTCAGGCTTAAGATAAAAGGTAAAAATCTTTTCGGTGTGTTCGTAGGTAGTACCTCCTTTATGTACTAGGCTTAAAAAGCCTCCTTCTTTCACATCAATAGAAGTAACATCATCTACATACTGCAATGGTTCAACAGCTATTCCATAGGTACTTGCATCTTTCGCAACTAAAACCTGAAAAGGCTTGTCTTCCTGAGCTGGTAGATATAGCGCAATAGACAGAATTAGAAGGCATATAACAGATCGCATCTTCTCATTCGGTTAATCTTCTTTAAAAGTAAAGATTAACCGAATAATCTCTTAAGAAATCCAGGAAAATTGCATTTTTAATCGAATAGGTCTTCTTCCCTCTCCAGCATCAATATAGAAGACTGTGGCACAATGAAATATTTTTCCTGATTGTATTGCACCTCAAATGCACCTTTTTGAAGAAAAATAGCGAGATCGCCTTCTTTTGCTTGCAAAGGAATGTACTTTATTTTTTCGTCCTCCGGCCTCCATTCTTCGTCTTCTACAGCGTGAGGGATAGGATATCCCGGACCAGCTTTTACAATGTATCCGCTTTGTACTTTTTCCTTTTCATGCACACCTGGTGGAAGGTAAATTCCGCTTGACGTTTTTTGTGGCTCTTTAATAGGCTTGATAAGTACACGATCACCTACCACAATGATATTTTTCAGCTTATTGTCTGCAGTCAGTTCCATCTCGCAAAATTAAGGTGCAAAATTACGATTAAAACAGTTTAGGAGTATCCTCATCATCCTTCGCTCCTGCACGACGAAGGAGTTTATCATCCAGCGACTTTGATGTCTTGGAGCCCAGTTCTTTTAGACGCTCTGTTTTTCGTATGAGGTTATCCTTTCCTTCTACCAGTTTGTTCATTGCCTGGCCATATTGCTGCTTCGACTTATCCAGAGACTTGCCTACTTCGATTAAATCATCAACAAAAGCCTTGAATTTATCATAAAGAGCTCCACCCTGTCTTGCGATCTCTAGGGCATTTCTGTTTTGATATTCATGCTTCCATATGCTTGAAACGGTACGAAGTGTAGCCACTAAAGTAGCCGGACTCACAATGATGATACTCTTTTCATGTGCTTCATTATAAAGCTCTCCGCCGTGCTGAACGACTAAAGAAAATGCTGACTCGATAGGGACAAACATCAGCACGTAATCCAGTGAGCCACCATCAAACAACTGGTGATAATTTTTTTCAGCTAGTCCCTTCACATGTGCTTTTACGGAAAGAATGTGCTCTTTCAGATATTGTTCTTTTTTAGACTCGTCCTCCTCATTCATGTATTTCTCATAGGCAATGAGAGACATTTTCGCGTCAATGACCAAGTTTTTATTGTCAGGTAGTTTGATGATCACATCTGGACGTAATCTCCTGCCAGCTTCTGAATGAAGTGTTTCCTGAATAAAGTATTCCCGGTCTTTTTCCAAGCCTGATTTTTCCAGGATTCGCTCAAGGATCACTTCGCCCCAATTACCCTGCATTTTCACGTCTCCCTTCAGCGCTTTGGTCAGGTTCTCAGCCTCTTTGGTCATTCGATCATTTAACTCACGTAATCCAATGATCTGTTCTCTTAAAGCAGTACTTCGCTCAAGACTTTCCTTATTTGTCTGCTCTACCTTCTTCTCAAACTCGGTCAATTTCTGACCAAGTGGATTTAGTAGTTCGTGTAGATTCGTCTTATTTTGATCCGTGAATTTCTTGCTCTTCTCTTCAAAAATTTCATTGGCCAGGTTTTTAAACTCTGTAGTGAATTTTTCCTGCAACTGACCCAACTCTCCTTTTTGCTCCTCGAGACGTGTTTGAAGGTTTTGATAGTTAGCTTTTAAGGTAGAATTCTGATTGTTTAGGTGGATTACTTCTTCACGTTCTCGTCTCAGTTCTTCATTCAACTGTTGTAATTCCTCCGCCAGTTTTTTGGATCGCTCCATTTCCAGCTTAAGCTGAATTTTCAGCTCATCACTTTCCGGAACGCTCCGATTGCCTTTTACTCTATAAACCAACCATCCCATTGGTACACCAATGGCCAGACCCACCACCAAAAAAATCAAGCTCGAAATTTCCATCAATCAAAAATAAGCATTTTACTAAAATGTTTAGCAAAATTAATTGTTCAACTCTCGTAAATACATCTGGATCGTATTTTCCAATCCGTAATAAAGCGCATCACAAACCAGTGCATGTCCAATTGAAACTTCTTCAAGATACGGTATTTGCTGCTTTAAATAGTTAAGATTTTTTAAGTCCAGGTCATGGCCGGCATTCAAACCTAATCCAATCTCATGCGCATGTTTAGATGATCGCACATAATCTGCAATGGCTTGCTTCTTGTCAGCATGATAAGCAGAAGCATACATCTCCGTGTACAATTCCACTCTATCAGTACCGCACTTCTTAGCGCCATCCATCAGCTTATTTTCAGGCTCAATAAAAATAGACGTTCGAACACCCCAGCTCTTTATTTGACTGATTATTTCACTCAGCATTTTTTCATTATTGATCGTATCCCAGCCAGCATTGGATGTTAGTACATTGGGTGGATCGGGTACCAGGGTGGCCTGTGCTGGACGGACTTCTTCAATGATCTTTAAAAAACGCTCGTCAGGATATCCTTCAATGTTAAATTCGGTGGTAACGACATCTTTCAGCTCATAAACATCCTTTTTCGTAATATGCCTTTCATCTGGTCGGGGGTGAACGGTGATGCCCTGAGCACCAAATCGCTCGCAATCTTTAGCTACCTGAACCACATTTGGGTTGTCGCCACCTCTCGCATTTCTTAGGGTAGCGAACTTGTTGATATTTACACTAAGTTGGGTCATAGCTTAAGAATGTTTTTCTTCGCAAAGTTGTTCATTTAAAAACAATGATTATGAGTTTAAAATCCACAATTGAATCAGAAATAAAACAAGCCATGCTCAATAAAGACAAAGATCGTCTGAGAGCATTGCGGGCTATAAAATCTCAGATCCTCCTTGCAGAGACAGAGAAAGGAGGGGGCGGTGAGCTTTCCGAAGATGCAGAAATGAAGCTCCTAACCAAAGCTGCCAAACAGCGAAAAGACTCCATTGAAGTGTTTGAAAAACAAGGGAGAGATGATTTAGCTGCCACAGAAAAATCAGAACTTGCCGTCATCGAAAGCTTTCTACCCAAACAATTATCAGAGGAAGAGGTTGAAGTTGAAGTGAAGAAAGTCATTGATGAAGTAGGAGCATCCGGCCCACAGGATATGGGAAAAGTGATGGGTGCTGCGACAAAAAAATTAGCCGGAAAGGCAGACGGAAAAATGATTTCTACGTTAGCTAAAAAACTATTGAGCTAATTGAGCACCTTCGACATTATCTTATTGGTTTTTCTGGGATTTGGAGCAGTCAAAGGCTACAGGCATGGCTTTATTGTCGAAATTTTTTCATTCCTGGCTTTCTTCATAGGGCTGTTTTTGGCGCTTGAACTTACCGTTCCTGTTTCCACTAGCCTGTTTGGGGATAGTCGCTTTTTCGACATTGCTGCGATCGTTGTTTTTATCGCATTGTTTATCCTTCTGAGCCTTGCAATTAAGGCTGGAGCCAAAGCATTAAAAAATGCGGTTGATATGACCATTTTTGGTTCGGTTGATAATTTGTTAGGAGCGTTCGCCGGATTATTGAAATGGGCTTTTATACTTAGTATAGTTTTTTGGGTTTTTGACTCTGTGGGTTTTGACATTGAAAACAGGTATGCAGACAATGCTATCATTTTTCCGTATATTGTAGGTATAGGCCCCACAGTGTTTGGTTGGCTGAGTGAGGTTATCCCTTTGGTCCGGGATTTGATAGATTCAATGGATAGCCTCCCTAATGGAAAAGACACATATATGTCTGATTTATTAGCATCAAAAAAATTAATGATTTGAATAATAATACGATGATTGCCGAGCAACTCATAAACTATATGGTGCCACCACTTAAGCCGAGCGATGATATCGCACGTGCTAAACAGTGGATGGATGAATTCAGGGTGAAGGAGCTTCCAGTTGTAGAGAATAACGAATTCAAAGGTTTCGTTTCAGAAGATTTGCTTTATGATTCTGAAATCTTGCATCCTGAGGTAAGTGCATACCCGCTCATAGGGCAATCTTGCGTCATCCCGACAACTAGCCATTATTATGATATTCTTAGGGTGCAGAGCGACCACCAGTTAGAGATGGTCGCTGTTGTTTCTGGTGATGAGTTTAAGGGGGTGGTTTTAATCTCAGATATTCTGAAAGAATTCGCCAAAACTGCCATAGTCAATGCTCAGGGAGCCATCGTTACGCTCCAAACCAGCCTAAATGATTATTCCTTATCAGAAATTGCTCGTGTAGTGGAAATGAACGGCTCAACCATATTAGGCGCTAATGTTAAGCCTGATTTGGATGATCCGTCTTTGATAGAAATCGTGCTGCGCATCAACCATCAGGATGTAAACCAAATTGCTACAGGTCTTTCAAAAAGTGGCTATAAAGTCACTTCTTCATTCAACACTGAAGACAATTCATTTGACGAAAAAGATCGTTTCGGTATGCTAATGAAATTTCTCGATCCATGAGGCCAATGAAAAAAATTGTTTTACATGGCCTTCCAGTACAGCAAGATTCCGAAAAATATCTCACACAAATAATAGACAAGCTCAAAAAAGAGGAAGTTGAGATATGGTATACCTCTCTGTTTCACTCCAGAAACAGCAAATTGCTGGAACATGGTCAAAACGTAACAGACGAAATAACTCCTGAGTATGATGCCGTATTTAGTTTGGGGGGAGATGGAACATTTCTGGAATCACTACTTTGGGTAGGTAAGAGCGAGGTTCCAATATTAGGCATTAACATGGGGCGACTTGGTTTTCTGGCTTCAATTGCCAAAGAGTTTATTAAAGAGTCGCTGTTTTTGCTTTTTCAAGGCAAATATGAAATCGAGAGCAGGTCTCTATTGTCACTCGAAAGTGATCTAAACTTATTCAACGGCAAAACTTATGCATTGAATGAGTGCGCCATCCTCCGAAAGGATACCTCTGCCATGATCATGGTAAAATGCTACATCAACGGACAATACCTAAACACCTACTGGGCTGACGGACTGATGGTTGCTACACCAACCGGATCCACTGGCTACTCACTCAGTTGTGGTGGCCCCTTGATGATGCCCGATTCTAAAGATTTTATTATTACTCCGGTGAGTCCTCACAACCTTAACGTGAGGCCTCTCATTGTATCAGATGATTCAGAGTTAAAATTTGAAATTGAGTCTAGAAATCGAAGCTTTTTGATTTCACTTGATTCAAGATCAGAGACTATCGAAAAAGACGTGAATCTTGTAGTAAAAAAGGCACCATTTCAAGCCAAACTCATCAAAATAGAAGGCATTAATTTTCCCGACACCATACGAAATAAGCTGGGATGGGGCTTTGATAAGAGAAATTAAGCCTTCTTGTTCGCCTCTTTTTGTTGAATCCCCCCTTTTTTAGGATGAAATCGCGCATTCTTTCACTAGTTTTATGCGTTAAGAATTAGATAATTAACCGCCTATCTAAAACTTAAGAATTAACAAAAGCATACTTTTGTATTTTAAAGCATCTCATATGAAGCTAAAAAGTCTTTTATTAGTTATCCTTTCAGTGGCCATGCTGGGGCTAGCGGATAATGCCGAAGCGCAAAGAAAAAATAAGTATAAGAAGAGAAGGCAAACCAATAAAAAGGTATCTCATTACAAAGGTGGACTGAGAGGATACGGTCGATTTGAGCCTTACATTTTTGTAGGTGGTAACATCAATGCTGGTAACTATTTCGGTGACTTAGCTCCCGTTAATAAAGCAGCAAGTACAGATGTTTCTTTCACACGGCCGGGATTTGGCCTCTGGGGAGGCTACAAGTTTCACCACTCCATAGCAGTAACTGCCGGGATCAATTGGGTTCGTGTTTTTGGTGATGATTTTGCATCTGACCCAGCGTCTGAGGACGGTTTTGCACGATATGCAAGGAACCTGAGTTTTCGAAATGATATCAAGGAATTCAGAGTAGCATTACAGTTGTTTCTATTTCCAAATTATGGAGGACCTAACCAAAGACTTCCATTCAATGCATACCTTTCATTAGGGGCAGCAGTATTCCACCATCAACCAAAGGGTAAGGTGCCTGATTTTGACTATCAAACAGAAGGCATAAATGCCACAACAGCAGCTCCACAGGCTGGAGAGTGGGTAAACCTGAAACCTCTTGGTACTGAGGGACAAAATCTGGGTATCGTTGAACCGTACAAAAACATAGAGTTTTCTCTTCCTGTAGCCATAGGCGCACAAATTCGTATACCCAACACCCAATTGACCGGAGGACTTGAATTCGGGATAAGGTATTTGTTTACTGACTACATTGATGATGTAAGCACAAACTATGTAGGTCTTGACCAATTTAATGATGACCTGGCAAGAATCATGTCCGACAGGGCCTCTGTCCCAGTGAGCTCAAAAGGAGAAGCTAGGGAATTGACCAATCTTCGCATCATCAACAATCACGGAGAAGGACACAATTATTATATCGAAGGAAACGTTGGAACGGGTATAGATGGGTCAAAAAGAGGAAATCCGGATGACAATGATATGATCTTTGTAACACAGATCAAAGTGTCTTATGTGTTAGGCAGCACCACCCGTCGAAGGGCTAAATACAGGTAAACCTTGCGAAAAGCACTTTCTTTTACACTCCTAATCGCAACACTCTCAGCATCATCTCAATTCATGGAATTTGGTGGTGGTGTAGGCTCAATGAATTATGCCGGTGATCTGGTAAGGGGCTATAGTTTTAGCACGTCTTCGTTAGCTGGTACGGGCTTCTATCGCATGAATTTTTCTGAGATACTTACTGTGAAGCTAGCGCTAACCGTTGGTAAGGTGCGTGGCTCAGAAACGCCTATCGATGCGTTTGCAGAAGAAAGAGGTCACTCATTTAGTTCCACCGTTCTGGAGGCTTCTGCTGTTTTCGAATATCATTTTCTTGATTTTAAAACAGAAGATTCACCTGTAAATTATTCGCCATACATTTTTGGAGGTATTGGCTTTTTCAATTTTAATGATGCGCCGGAAAATGAAGATGTGGGATCTATTCAGCCTGTCTTGCCGATGGGTATTGGATTTAAATACTTATTCCAAAAAAAATATACAATTGGCATAGAAGCAGGAGCAAGGAAAACATTTTTTGATTATTTAGATGGTATTTCTGATAGTGATCAAACCATCAAAGATTACCAGTATGGTAACCCAAAAGACGATGATTGGTACTTTTTTACGGGCATCACATTCAGTATCACACTCTTCAATATACCATGTCCATTCCCATATAGACCCAACCAGTCAATTCTTTCGCGTTAATAGAAGTTAAATCATTGGTTTACATTCCCTTTAAGTAAAAAAAAGTTCATTTTTGTAGCCTTTTTGAAAATGGCGTTGGAGGAACTAGAAAACCAAATATCGAAGACCAATATCCCAGCTCACATCGCAGTGATAATGGATGGTAATGGACGGTGGGCACAAAAGCAGGGAGTGAAGAGAATCTTTGGTCATCAAAATGCCATTGAGGCCGTGAGAAATGTGACTGAAGGATGTGCAGAGTTAGGCGTTGGGTTTTTGACACTATATGCATTTTCAACAGAAAACTGGGATCGCCCAAAATATGAAGTAGATGGGCTTATGAACTTATTGGTTAACACCATAAAGAATGAGCTGCCCACACTTCAAAAAAATAATATTAAACTGTCTACAATAGGAGAAATATCGGGGTTACCAGAAAGTGCGCAGCAAAAGCTAAAAGAGGCTATTGATGTGACCGCTGACAACAACGGGATGCAATTGGTCTTAGCTCTCAATTATAGTGGGAAGTGGGATTTGGTGTTCGCTATGAATAAGATACTGGAAGAAGGGATAACGTCCATCGAACCTTCTGATATAGAAGCGCATCTATCTACCAAAGGCATTCCGGATCCTGACTTGTTAATACGTACGAGCGGAGAAATGAGAATCAGTAATTTCCTTTTGTGGCAAATGGCATATACCGAATTACATTTTACAGATGTACTTTGGCCCGATTTTAGAAAAAAAGATTTATACGAAGCGATTATTTCCTATCAGCAGCGAGAAAGAAGATTTGGAAAGACGAGTGATCAAGTGAAAGCATGAAGAAAGCATTAATTATAGTATTGGCCATTGTGGCTTTTTATGAAGCACAATCACAGGTGGTGTTTGGACGAAATCAGGGGCAGTCGGGTGGTGTTTCGATCAATTATTCCAGCCCGAAGGAGTATGAAATAGCCGATATTGAAGTGAGAGGGGTTCAGTTTCTGGATAATAATGCGCTTATTTCACTTTCCGGATTAAGGGTTGGCGATAAAATCAAAGTTCCCGGAGATGAAATTACCACAGCTATCAAAAAATTGTGGAATCAGGGGATCATCGGTAACGTATCCATTTATGCCTCTAAAGTAGAAGGTGATAAGATTTGGCTTGTGATTGAGCTGACCGAGCGCCCAAGATTAACCAAGTATATAATCGAGGGGGTAAACAAAACGAAACAGGGTGAAATAGAAGAAAAAATCGGACTTATCCGAGGCAAGGTTTTAACAGATGTGGTGATAAAAAACACGGAACTCGCTGTTCAAAGATATATGGAAAGCAAAGGCTTCCTAAATGCTGAGGTGAACGTGGTTCAACAAACAGATACCGTACTTAGAAACAGTGCCTACCTAAAGATTACAATTGATCAAGGTCAAAAAGTCAAAATAAGAAATATTCGATTCGAGGGGAATGAACAGTACACTTCTGCTAAGCTGAGATCAAAACTAAAAGGCACAGGAATGGTACCGAAATTTTCCTTGCCTACCGAAATTATTGAGACTACCGCCAAACTCCTTTGGCCTCCAAACCTGATCGAATTCGTAAAGGATTCAAAAAAAGTATCTAAAGAAGGAGTAAGAGAGTACATGGCTACTCATGTCAACCTAAACTTCTTTAAGAATGCCAAATTTGTGAAGGAGGATTATGAAGCAGATAAAGATCTGCTAATTGGGTTCTACAACTCAAAAGGATACCGAGATGCGGAGATTTTGGCAGACACTACCTACGACATCTCAAACAAATACATGAATATTGATATCTCCGTAGAAGAAGGTGATAAATACTACTTCAGAGATATATCATGGACTGGAAACTACATCTACAATGATGACCAACTTCAGCGAATCTTAGGGATCGAAAAAGGAGATGTTTATGATTTAGATCTTGTAAACAAAAAACTAAACTTCAACCCGAACGGTCCTGATATCAGCTCACTCTACATGGATGATGGTTATCTGTTCTTCAGCATTACACCGGTTGAAGTAGGGGTAACCCAGGACTCCATCGACCTGGAAATGAGAATCTATGAAGGGGCTCAAGCCACGATTGATAAAGTAATTATTAGTGGAAATGATAAAACCAACGATCATGTAATCCTGAGAGAGTTACGAACCCGTCCAGGAGACAAGTTCAGTCGTGCGGAGCTCATTAGAACACAGAGAGAGCTTTCTCAACTTGGGTATTTTGATCCTGAGCAAGTGAATCCTGTTCCAATCCCGGATCCAATAAATGAAACAGTGGATATTGAATGGCAGCTCGTAGAGCGTTCCAATGACCAGATTGAATTATCCGGTGGATGGGGAGGTGCCTTCGGGTTCGTTGGTACTTTTGGAGTAACTTTTAATAACTTCTCAGTAAGAAACATTACTAAGCCGGAACATTGGAGAGGACTTCCCGTAGGAGACGGTCAAAGCCTATCACTCCGTTTCCAGGCAAACGGTAGAACCTTCCAGAGTTACTCATTCAGCTTTGTGGAGCCATGGCTAGGTGGAAGAAAGCCAAATTCATTTGGGCTTAGTTACAGTAAATCAATCCAGCGATCGATAAACCGATTTACAAATGAGACACTTGGATGGCTTAAAGTAACGGGTATTTCTGCATCACTTGGAAGAAGAGTAAAATGGCCAGATGATTTCTTTACCGTTAGCACAGGAATATCTTATCAACGTTATGACCTGTTCCAGTTTGGTAGCCGTTCTCTTGGTTTCCAAACGGGTGATGCGAATAGCTTCACATTTAACACAACGTTTGCAAGAAATTCGGTCAATCAGCCTATGTATCCTCGAAATGGGTCCAGTATTTCATTAGCTGCATCATTCACGCCTCCATACTCCTTATGGAGAGATTTAGATTATGAAAATGCTGCCCCGGAAGAGAGATATAAATGGCTGGAATACCACAAGTGGAACTTTGATAGTAAATACTATTTAACGTTAACAGGAAAACTTGTGCTTGCAGCAAGAGCACACTTTGGATACCTGGGCACCTATAACAGCAAAACAGGTGTGGGGCCATTCGAAAGATTCCAGCTTGGTGGTGATGGACTTACTGGACAGAACTTCCTGCTGGGTACTGATGTGGTTGGGTTAAGAGGCTATCCGAACAACTCGATTACTCCATTTGATAGAGAAAACAACATTGAAGGGGGTACCCTTTTCAATAAGTACGTGATGGAATTGAGATACCCTATTTCATTGGCACAATCGGCTACCATTTATGCCCTTACTTTCGTAGAAGGAGGAAATAACTGGGATCGATTTGCTGAATTCAATCCTTACAACATAAAAAAATCTGCAGGTATAGGCCTTAGAATCTTTATGCCAGCGTTTGGACTTATGGGGATTGACTGGGCATATGGGTTTGATAGGGTGCCTGGCACGCTTGAAAACGCTGGTCCGCAGTTCCACTTCTCCATTGGCCAACAGATTCGCTAATGGGAGTGTCTAAACAATAACGCTTATGAAAAAGATATCGCTACTGCTTTTTGGACTGTTTTTTACCACGATTACATTTGCGCAAAAATTTGGGTATGTAGATACCCAATACATCTTGGAAAAGATGCCTGAGTATAAAGATGCCCAGGCAGAAATTGAGAAGCTGGCAAAAGGATGGGAAACAGAGATTCAGGAGCTTTATCAGCAAGTGGAAGCAATGGAAGTAGAGTTGAAAGCTGAGGAAGTGCTTTTGACAAAAGAGATGTGGGAGGAGAGAAACGCAGAGATTGAACGGAAGTGGAAGGAAGTGAAAGAGTATCAGCAATCCATTTTTGGATTTGATGGCCTGTATTTCTTGAAAAAGAAAGAACTGGTAAAACCAGTTCAGGATCAAGTGTTTGAAGCGGTAGAACGAGTGGCAAAAAATAACAGACTTCAGATCGTATTTGACAAATCTGGTGATCTTGTCATGATATATACAGATCCCATCCATGATTACACTGATTTTGTACTGGAAGATCTTGGTTTGGTAGAAAATCAGAGTGTCGGAAATAATTAAGCATAATAATTGAACCTAAACAACCATAAGGGTGAAAGCCCAACTATAAAACGAAAAGTTAATTGATATGAAAGCTAGAATTTTACTAAGTACTGCCCTTGCTGTAATCGGTTTCGGAGTAATGGCGCAGTTAAAAATAGGCTATACAAATGTAGAGTACGTTTTGAGCCTAATGCCGGAAGCAAAACAAATTGAAAGTGAGCTTGCTGCTTACGACAAGCAATTATCTGCTCAGCTAGAAGCCAAGTATTCTGACTATCAGGCAAAGGTGGCAGACTACCAACAAAATGCTGAGAGCTATACTGATGTTGTAAGAGCTGACAAAGAAAATGAGATCGTAAACCTTCAGACTTCTATTCAGGAGTTTGAACAAAACGCTCAAACCTCAATGATGAATAAGAGAAACCAGCTTCTACAGCCTGCTTTCGAAAAGATTGGAACGGCAATTGAGCAGGTATCCAAGGAGAATGGCTATTCGCATGTTTTCAACATGACTGCAGGAGGACAAAGCATCCTTCTTTACGCTCGTGAAGAAGACAATGTGACTAACCTGGTACTTAAAAAGCTAGGTATTGATCCGCCAGCTGGCAAATAAAGCTCTAGGACCTTATTAAGAGCCCTGTTGGAATTCCTTCAGGGCTTTTTTATGCGATCACAATTCCAAAAATCAATCCACCAACAATAATAAGCGGGGTGGGGACCTTTGTGAAATGCATCATTCCTACAGTGCCAAAAAGAAGAATAAAATTGATAACCTTCTGTTCCATTGGCATAAAAAGAAGAAACGCTGCGGCGATCACCATCCCGGCACTTACAGCAGTAATCCCTTCTAGTGAGGCCTTCACGATTCGATATTTTTTAAGCTGCTCCCAGAATCTGATAATAAAGAATATCAGAAATGTGCCTGGCAAAAAGATGCCCGCAGCTGCCATGCCTGCCCCAAATAGCTGCCCACCTATGCCTAAGTCTCTAGCACTCAATGCGCCAACATACGCACTAAAAGAAAACACCGGTCCCGGGATGGCCTGAACAAAACCATATCCTGATATAAATTCCTGTGAAGTGAGGTATCCCTTAAACTCAACAAACTCTGTATAAAGAAGCGGAACAAGCACCTGCCCTCCTCCAAAAATCAAACTTCCATTTCGATAGAAGTTCTCAAATAGCTTAATGGGTTGATATTGTGTAACACCCCCCAATACCGCAGCAGCGACCAGGACAGAAATCCATAGGATCAGGTTCGCCCATTTGATATTGATTCGCTCCTTTTCTTCGATCGGTTGACGTTTGTACTTCCATGTGGTGGCAAGCCCACCCAAAATGATCAAGACCGGAAACGCATATGGAGACTTCAAGGCAAAAGAGGCAAACGCAGAAAAAACCATCAACCCAACACCAATTTTCGTATTTACTACCTTGATAGCAATCTTATAAGATGAATATGCGACAATCCCAACTGCAATTGGTTCGATGAAACGCAAAAAACCTAGAGAAATGTCCATTTCTTCCGCTGTGACCATGAAAATACCCAAAGCTGTCATTATGCAAAAGGCCGGAAACATCCACACCAAAAGAGTTAGGTAAGCCAGGTTTGGCCCTCCTATTTTATAGCCAAGTGCGGTAATTGTTTGAGTAGACGTGGGACCCGGGAGAATCTGGCACAGCGCATACAATTCAATCAAATCCTCCTCTGTCAGATATCCTCTTTTAGAAACCAAAAGATCGAGGAACATCCCAAAATGCCCCTGCGGTCCTCCAAATGCAGTTAAGGACAGCACAGACACGTCTTTTAAGAAAATAATATTTCTAACTCGCCTTATCGACATCCTTAGGCCTTAAGACCGATTTCTTTCAATCGTTCATCCAGGAACTCGCCTGCTGTAATATCCTCGAAAGCTTTTGGATGTTCATCGTCGATGCAGTTTTCCAGACAGGTCAGGTCCATTTCAGACACAGGGTGCATAAAAAATGGTATAGAGAACCTGGAGGTATGCATCAATTCTCTTGGAGGATTCACTACCCGGTGAATGGTCGATTTCAATTTTCCATTGGTGTGACGCTCTAGCATATCCCCAACATTCACAACGATTTGCTCTGGAAGTGCCGTGATTGGAATCCACTTTCCATCTCTTCTTAGTACCTGCAAACCATCTGCGCTCGCACCCATGAGGAGTGTGATCAAATTAATGTCGCCATGCTCTGCAGCACGTACGGCATCAGGAGGAAGTGAATCAGGATCTTCAATCGGGAAATAATGAATCGGACGTAAAATACTGTTTCCCTCCTTCACCTTATCGTTAAAATAGTTTTCTGGAAGATCGAGGTATAGAGCGATAGCTCTAAGCATATGCACACCAGCCTGTAGCAAAGTGAGATAGGCCTCTGAGGTGTATTTTTCAAACTCCGGCACTTCTTCTGGCCAAATATTGTCCGGGTAGTCTTCTCTTTGGTTTTTTGGTGGCTGCCCTACATGATAAAATTCCTTGAGGTCTCCGGTATTTCTTCCTTTTGCTTTCTCTCTCCCCTTGCTTATATAGCCTCGCTGACCCGCCAGCTCCACTATTTCATATTTCTTTTTTACATCGTCAGGAAGTCGGAAAAACTTCTCAACTGATTCATAAAGGTTTTTAGTTAGCTCATCCGAAAGTCCGTGGTTTTTTATTGACACAAATCCAATGTTTGTGTACGCTTCTCCAAGCTTCGCTACAAATGCTTTCTTCTGCTCCGGTGTTCCATCGGTAAAATCCGCTAAATCCAGTGATGGTATCTCATCAAATAATATCTCCGTCATGTGTTAGGTCAAATTATGACTTACAATTTAATAATAAAATCTACTGAAAATCAATTCAGGATACTTCGCAACACTTTTAGCGACTTAGGTTTATGAATGTGTGCATGATGCTCGTAATAGTTAAGAATCTCGTCCAACACCTCGTTTCTCGACTCACGTGACATCCCGATTTTAGTTCCGTATGGCTCTTTCATTAATACCTCCATGCGCCCATGAACCTCCGATGAGGGTGCGAGGCGATCTGTAGAGCTGAACAGGTTATCAATTTCATCAATGGCGTATCCAAGAAAAGGACCCACCTTCAAAAGAAACTGCAAATGAAAGTTCGCTACCCCTAATTCTAAAGCATCCAGTACCTTGATTGACTCCTCCGCAAAAGTATAAAGATGTGGATTAGGTGATTGTTCTGACTGAAGCAACTTGGAGAAAACTTCCGTCAAAAAAAGTGTGATTGAACTCTTGATTGGGTCGTGATGAATATAGTGGAGGGGATGATAGCTCTTAAACTCAGATATTCGCTGAAGGTCACGTGTCTCTTTAACATAAAGCACCAAATCCAGTAAAGAAAACGGTTGAAAATAGCCAATGCTCTTTTTTGTCTTTTGACTCCTGATAGCGTTTACAATATAGGATCCGTATCCATTTTCTTCTGTAAACACCCTGGCGATGATAGATGTATCGCCATATTTCATGTAGCTCAAAACGATTCCTTTTGACTTGACTATCATCAGCGGACCACTGCTATTTTACCCACATATGTCTCCTCACCATCTGAAGTAGCACTAAAGAACAAATAGATCCCTGTAGCCACTTTACCTCCGCGAATATCCATTAAGTCCCAGGAGGCGGCCCCTCCATTTGCTTCGACCTCTGCCACCAGGTTCCCATTAATATCTGTCACCTTTACATTGACATTTCTGGCTAATCCTGTAAGACCCACAAGTCCCTGGTATTCTGGCCGTACCGGATTCGGAAAAATATTCACATTGCTATGTCGCGGTAAGCCGAAGGATGAAGCACTTCGATAAGAAACCATGCCCCGATCTGTATAGATGAAAACCTCCCCATTACTTCTGCTGTATTCTAGCCCCAGCACTTTATTCGATGGAAGTGGGCTGTTCGATTCATTAAATACTGCCACCTGCTCAGAGGTATTTTCATCATATATCCAGAGGCCGCTATTGGTGCCAAACCAGATTCGATTTCCACCATCTGTCATTACTGCATTGATGAACTCTCCTTCGAATAAAATTCGATTTTCAAAAGTGGGGAGGACGGCCTCTGAATCAGAGAATATAAAAGAGGCGCTTGGAAATACAGCCGGTCCCTGAGCTGTACCCACCCATGCATTGTCTTCGGTACTGATGTTAATATCAGTAAATGCTGACGGCAACCCATCCGAGGTTGAAATGACGTCAGTATTTCCCTCTCCTGACTCAAAAACGGTGATTGTTCCAGACGAAGATCCCAGCCAGGCCACTCCAGTTTCGGACAGATCGATGCTTATAAATTCATTATCAAAGACTAACGAAGCTGAATAAGATGTCCAGTTGCTTTCACCATCTAGTGTGTGAATAGGATTGGAGTTTGCAAAGCTGGAAACCCACAAGTGTTCTCCTGCAGTCAATGAGGTGATAATCGTATCCGCCTCTGTTGTACTGCCTGGGATATCGGCAATGATTGTTTCTGTGCTTTCTTCAATGAGTCCATCACCAATAGATGCATAATAATAGTTGCCATTAAACCGGGATACATCTGAAACATTCGTAAACCCTGAAATAGATCGCACATCCCATTGTCCCTCGGAGAAAACAGAATATTCGGACTGCTGCTCAGATCCGTCGTAAGTAGACGCGGAAGGAGCATGAAATCCAAACAACTCGTCGGAGACAACTCGAAAATTGGAGAAGGAATCAGAGACAGGTCCATCCGGAGAAAAGGTATTTCCAGAAGGGTCAATCAAACCTTGCAACCCATCTGCGAGATAGAAACTCCCATTTATTTGAACAATGTCATTCAAATCGGTCGCAGAGGATGTGGTCAGTGTTTCAAATGCAACCCCACTCCATTGGTGCAGCGTGCCATTTGCCGCCACAGTGATAAGCATTTCGTTAACGCTAAAAAGCTGATCGGCTCCCGAAGGTAATTCTGCTCCGGTATCAGTCCAGGCACTGGTGAGCACCAACAGGTTGCTTCCGGAAGTGGCATAAATCTCATCATCGACCATTATCAGGTTGGTGTAGCCAGCACTTCCAGCATGTCTGTTCCAATTGCTAAAGTCAAGGAGATTCTTCGCAAGACTTCCTGACTGAATGCCTTCACTTGTACGGATAAACAACGAGTCATTTCTTGCAAGGATTTGAAGTACCGCCACTTCTACACCGGCAGCTCCAATGTTGACGAAGTTTTCAACTATTTCTGCTTCGTTCGTATTCACCACAATCACCCCAATGTCGGTAGCCAGATAGGTTTGGCCATTTACGAATGTGATGTCATTGATGCTTTTATCGACATCCAGAGAACTATTCGCTAAATCTTCAATGGTCAGAATCTGATCTTCGAATACAAAATCGATATAGCCCGCACGATAACCAATAACCAATACATTGGCCACTTCATCATAGGCCATAGCCGATACTCCCACATCCGCCAGTCCATCTATCTTGGAGAGCTTTCGCGTCTCCCCACTTTCAATGTCTCGGGAAAACAGGCCATTTTCAGCAGAGCAAAAAATCTTTTCGGGAGTGACTGCAAGGTGCTGTGCATTACTAAAGCTAAAATGCGTTCGCCAGGTGCCCACCGCAATATCCTGCGCAGGAGCCAACCATCCGGCAAAAAGCATCAGACTACTTAGGGCCCACAGCTTCAAAGAAGCAAGATCTGCAGAGTGCTTCATAAATATCCTTTTCTCCTAAAACTATCGTTTTTTTGGATTTAGTACGTCGATGGGAATAAGATGCCACATTACCACACTTCATACAGACCGCATGAACCTTGGTGATGTACTCGGCTATGGCCATTAAGGAATCCATTGGCTTAAATGGCACGCCTTTAAAATCCATATCAAGTCCGGCCACAATCACACGCTTTCCCTGATTGGCAAGATCATTAGCCACTTTCACTATCTCCTCATCAAAGAACTGAGCCTCATCTATGCCCACCACCTCACAGTCACCAGCTCGCAGCAGTATGTCATTTGCAAAATTTACCGGAGTGGATGGGATGGACGAATCTTTGTGAGAAACGATCTTGACCTTATCGTATCGCTTATCAACTGCCGGCTTAAAGATCTCCACATGTTGATTAGCCAGCATCGCTCGATTCAACCTTCGGATCAGTTCTTCTGTTTTACCGGAAAACATCGATCCGCAGACCACTTCTATCCATCCGGCTCTTCGAAGCGTTCCTTTTCCTATATGTGGTTCTACAAACATTATTCAGAGTAAGTCAAATGTGGCAGTTGTGTTTCTTTGGGCACCTTCACAGCAATATCTCCTGAAAGGTGAACCTGGCAGGTGAGACGCTCATCGTCTCGCAATTTATTCAATTTCGCAAATTGCAGCTCAGGTCGGGTAGGTGGTGTCAGATGCTCCATTCCCTCGACTATTTTTGCTTTGCAGGTGGTACACCTGCCCTTTCCTCCGCAGGCATGCATCCAGTCTGTGGCAGTAAGCAAAATATCTAGCAAACTTTCCCTTTTATCCTCACAATGAATAGATTTACTTTGTAGGTTAACGATTTTTACCGTGGGCATCCTTATCAACATTCAAGAATGCAAAAGAAACTAAACGAAGACTTTATTGACGGCTATTGTGAGAAATTTGCATCCAAAGTGACTGCCGAATTTTTCAAAGATGGCAAAGACGTTATCACCGGAAAGGAAATACTGAAAGTCACCCCATCCAAGCAGGTCAATTTTTTTGTCATCAAACTACTCTTCCGTTACTGGCAGGAGGAAACAAAGAAGCTGGAAAGCCCCTTCTTCAACTACAAACACGAAGAAGTTCGCCAGGCAATGATCCAGTTTATGAATGTGCTTTCCCAGCACATCGAAATAAACAAGGAAAAGTTTGAGACCCTGCTCAATCATGCGGTGAAAGACACTATCTATCTGGCCGCTATGCCGCAGGCGTATGTAGAGATAGATCTGGATAGTCGTGGAGTAGAAAAGATTGCGGATAAATCGGTCGAAGGCACGGTGAAATACCTGAAGATTCACAAAAAAGAAATCCAAAATTTCCTATCTGATATGAAAGGCCTCACCATTGATGATGTGATTGATGAGTTGCCTGAAGAGTTTGATGATTTTGACACTACTGAAGCGGTTGAGGAAGAATGTAAGCTGTTGTCCTCTGTATTGGATATCACTGCAGAAAAGGTTTTTTCAGATGATCCTGCAATAGATGAGGATGAATTTGACGAGGACGACCTGTTTGCCCCGGGCGAAGAAGACCTGGTAAGTGATCGCCCATCTCCTTTCAAAAAAACCGCTCCCGACTCGCAAAAAGAAAGTGAGGGAGTAGAAATGAATACCGATGATGAGGCCATGAGTGAGGAAAACATTGAAGATGAGCCGTCGAAAGATGCTGAGATCATAGTAGAAGATAAAAAGGAGACTGAAGAAAAGCCATCTGAAAAAGAAGAAGAACCGAAAGCTAAGGAACAGATGGAAGAGGAGGAAGAAGAGCCCAAGAAGGTACAACCTCCTGTGATGCTGGAGGACGATGATAAAGAAGATGACTTCCCTGAAGAGACGATCAATAAGCAGTTTGAGAAGGAAGAGGAAAGCCTGGCAGAGCATCATGAAAAAACACCAAAAGAAGGCGGAATCCTTGAGCTGATCTCATTGAACCATCGGTACATGTTCATTAAAGAGCTTTTCCGCAACGACAAAAACGAATTCGAGAATGCGCTTTACGAATTGGAACAGTACGATTCATTTGACGACTCGGTCGAATTCCTTGTTCAGGGCTATGCCAAGCACAACGAATGGGACATGCAGTCTGATGAGGTGAAGGAATTCTTAAAGGTGCTTTTCAGAAGGTTTAGATAATTACGTGAGTCTGCCCAATCAACAAATCGATCAGGATCAACTGGTTGCACGCTTGCGGGCGAAAGAGGCAGACGCATTCAGCTACCTGTATGACAACTACTCGGCAGCTATATATGGATCGATCTCCCGCATTATAAATGATGAAGATGTGGCTCAGGAGGTATTACAAGATGCCTTTATGAAATTTTGGGATAAGATTGACCAATACAATGCTAAAAAAGGCCGTTTCTTTACCTGGATGGTAAATATCAGCCGCAACCTTGCGATCGATAAATTGCGATCGAAAGAAATGAAGAAGGTCGGGAAAACCGATAATATAGAAACCTACGTAACTGGTATTGAGCGATCGAAATTAAATCACCTGAATGTTGATGGCATTGGCTTGAAAGAGACGCTTGCCACACTCCGAGAAGAAGAACGATTCATTCTCGAGATGGCATATTACAAAGGCTATACCCAATCAGAAATATCAGATGAATTTGATATCCCTTTGGGGACGGTGAAAACACGCCTTCGAATGGGATTGAAGAATTTGAGAAAAATATTGCAGGTAGAGTGAACATAGAAGAATACATATCGTCAGGCATACTGGAAACCTATGTGATGGAACAGCTCTCCCAGGCTGAGCGTACAGAGGTGGAGCAGGCTGCCGCCGATCACCCGGAAATACGGGAGGAAATCGAGAAGATCGAGCTTTCTATAGAAACACTTGCCTTTGCTACCGCAGTGAGGCCACCGGATGGAGTAAAAGACAAACTCATGCAGCAAATTGATGGTGATGAAAAAAGCGAAAAGGGAGGCAGGGTAGTATCCATACAACCAGACAAAAGCCTGGGGATTCTGAAGTTTGCAGCAGCTGCCTCCATACTGGTGGCACTAACCTCTGCAGTGATGGCCTATACCTACTGGAAAAAGTGGCAGAGCGCTGAAAATCAGCTGGCTGATATGATCGCACAAAATGCCCAGTTTGCTGAAAACTATAACCAGGTGAATCAGCAGCTGGATGACATTCAAAATGCTGTGGCGATCATGAACAATACCGCCTACCAGCGGGTGGTGATGGCCGGAACAGAAAATGCTCCTCAGGCTCAGGCAACTGTGTACTGGAATGAGGCAACTGCAGATGTGTATCTCAGCATTCAAAACTTAAAAGAACTATCTCAGGATCAACAGTATCAGCTTTGGGCAATCATTGATGGCAAACCAGTAGATGCCGGGGTATTTGACCCGAACAATGGCAACTTCCTTGTTCAAATGAAAAACATCACTTCGGGTGCAGCGGCCTTCGCTGTAACCATCGAGCCTCGTGGTGGTAGCGAAAACCCTTCGTTTGAGACTATGCAGGTAGTGGGAAATGTGACGACATAGTCGCCTTTTATTATTTCCCCAAGCTTATTCATTTGAAAATGTATTCATTTCGTGTAAGTCTGTTTAGACTGACACCTTCCGAAAAGTTTGAAACTTTCAGGAGTCTTAGAAATAAAACCGAACCACTCTTGAGTTGGGCTGGGGCTGCAGTCTCATATGACTAGTGCTAAAGTAATAGACGCTAACTCCCTCCTAAAGGGGGTTAGGGGGTGATTCTAATATTACCTCCTACACGAATGCTGCTCTGCGCTAACTGATTTGGTATTTTTGTTGAGGGTCAGCCAATCTGTGGATTTATTACACTCGTGGCATAGCGGAACTATGCGCCAGGTATTATCCCCGGATTTGCGTTTTACATGTGCACCTACTTTGGCCGGATTGGTGCAGTTCTTTGTGCGACAGGTACCAACATCCTCTTTGGTGGTGCGCTCCCAATGCTTCAGCCACGAGCTGCAGCATTCGCATGCTCTTGCATGATTTTTATGTATCACTTTTACTTCCATAGCTAGAGTAAGATAATCAGTATAAAAAATGAAATACCAATCCTTCCAACGATGTTATCCTTACCTGATCACTACAAGACCTGAAAATTGTTGTTTCTCATCACTAACTACCACCTGATAAATTCCCTGGTCCAGTGCAAGTTCCTTATTTATAAGGACATGTGACCACTTCCCCGCTGTGGCGTTTTCTTTTTTGCTATACAAGACACGTCCATCAAGCGCATAGATATTAATCTCAACCGGGCCTCCTTTTTCCAGATCAGCAGTAAGCGTAAACCGGTCCTCACTAGGGTTGGGAAATAAGTGAAGTCGATTTGATGAATGAGACAGACTCTGTACACCTAGCACCTCAGGTATTGTTGCGCCGTAAAGGTCAAAAATTGAAAGTGAAATCTCATTGATGTTCACTTCGTACTCATCTATGGCAGGAGCTAAAGACAAGGAAGACTCATAAAAGCGCAGTTCTAAACCGATGATCATATCCCTATCTTCTTTGGGTAACTCATAAATCGGAATAGACACCACACCCCCTACGGGTATATATGTTCCCAAATCAATCTCAGTAACAGCCAATTGCAGAACAACATTTACGGCTCGTGCATCGAGTTTAAGATTTAAAAATTTATAATGCGTCCACGGTTGCTCGTATAGTTCCGTAGTATACCTCACATAGTCATCTGTTGCATCTCCATCAGTGACAAGGTTAAACCCAATTAGATTATCACAGGGAGAACCGCCGCAAAAGCTTGGATCTCGAGCACTTACATAAAGTTCTGGTGTATCCATGCCTTCACCTCGCAGTGTACTTCGATCATACACGTCTGCCTCAAAGTCAGCAATGATCACTTCTTCGGTTGCACCAGACCCTGATGCACAGTGTGATGGCATACATAGTATCATCGTTGGGCTTTTGTACTGATGGTCTAATCCATTCAGATCCACATCATCAAAAAACTCAGTGGCTTTATGATGAACATAAAGAATGTTATCATGAATAAAATACTGTTCATTGGGATTGGTCACCAAGTCCCAAATATCACTGGCATATGGAACAGAAGTACCGTCTTCATAAACAAGATTCACTTCACTGGGAATGTGCGTAAAAGCAGAGATCACACGATGATCTTGTCGTGCCCATTGGAGATAAAATGGCATTCGATGTGGTGTTCTGTGAAACTGCCAGATATACATTTCCGTCCGATGGGCCATATCATTGTTGGTGAAAACCACTGGCTGCATGATATGATCCTCTCTGCCAGCATCCAGTACCATTGTTGGATAATTATCTCGTTCAAATTCCTGAGGCATGCCGAGATATCGAATACCGTATACTCCTGTGCGTTCTGCTGTTCCCCAATCAGGCCTCATGTACATAGTGCCTACATCCAGATCATGAGTAATCACAGCATCCCAATCGGCTACCAGCATATCCGTAGATTCAAACTGTGCATTATATGCCCGATCTCTCATAGCCATTGGATCATCGTCGTAATCCTGGCTCCATTGCAAAAGAGGCACCAGTCTTGAATTGGGTACCCCGGTGACGGTTCCATCAAAATCAATCAGTCCTGAAGCAAAGTTGTTATCCACATGAGTATAAAAATCAAAGTCCACTTTTGACGCGTCGGGTGTGCCTGCCGCCCAGGTGATCCCTCTAGACCAGTGAGCCGGACTTTTTCGATGCGCTCCAAAGATGCCAAAGCCCACCGTGTTTTCATGATCAAAGCCCGCAAAGTGTACATTATCCAACCCTGATGGCCCATCATAGAGAATATGACCATGTAGCCGGTTCCTCCTTTCGGTATGATCCAACTCCAACACTGGAAGTGAGTAGGATACCGACATGTCATGTTGGTTCTTTCTGGGTACACCTACATTTGCTGATTGACCAACAATGAGTGAGTTTCTCAAGATTTGATTAAAAGAGAAAAAAGCATTGGAATGGCTGTTTGCCAGTCGGCAATTTTCAAAGTACATGGTGCCCGCACGGGTCCAAATGCCTCGAGAACCTGCCTTAAATGAAGTAAACTCCTCTACCTGCAGGATAGTCCCTGGTGGAAGGGGTGGCCGGTATTCTTTATAGTCTGTGAACTCTTCGCCAACGTCTACCTGACCGTTCTCGTTTTCATCGTGCCAGAAAACCACAGCATCTATGGCCAGATTGGTAAAGTTATTGGAGTGACCTCTGTTGTTTCGGAATTCCCGAATGGGAAGGTCCCCAGGTACAAGGGTGTTAGTCGGATCGCCAATTACATATTCCAATGCCAGCATCCAAAAGCCTGAGCCCTCCGAACCAGCTGCAGCGTTATTAATGAAGGTGTTGTCCGGGTTGGTGATCCAAAATGTTGCAGGGAAATGCCTCGAATGATCATCGTCCTCCAACCGGTCATGTCTTTGCACCCGCTCATCCCACTCTGGCTTCCGTGTCAAGACACCCAGGTTGTGATCGAATATATTGCCTCGCTCACTTCCTGCTTCCATAAAAAAGCCATGACCAATGTGATCATATGCCACTATGTCCTGAATGAGTGCATTGCTCGTGTGATGAACAGTCATTACCCGATTAAAAGAATGATGCACGCTGCTATTTTTGAAGTATTGTCCGGTAACATCGTGTGCATGATGCCAATGAAAAGGATACCTTCCAAGCAATCCTTTTTGACCCATGTGATATAACTCTACCCCTGAGATATATGCGCTGGATCCCATATCTTTTACTATAATGTGACCGCCAAAACCTGATTCATCGGCTTCTTCTCCTCTGATTAGAATGTTATGTGTCAGTAAGCCCACCTCTGCTCTTTCGTCCAGTTCGAGGGTACCTCCATGAAAATACTGCATCTCACCATAGTGTAGGGTATCTAATGGCACATCAAGGTGAATTGTTCTGCCTGCTCCGGTTACTTCGGTAATGGTCCTTATCTCCGCTTGCAATGCACTGTAATCAGTAGAAGCGATAATAATTTCATCGCCTACTCTCCAATCGGTGGCATCCACCAGCTGAATATTTGTTGATCCGGCATCTGCTGTGGCCGATAGTTGCGTCCAGGAAAGCCTTTCTTCCCCATGCATAATAATAGACCCTTCTTCAATAGCACCAATAAACTTGGATCCTATGGAGTGAATATCAAGTACAGGGTCATTTCCGCGAAGCGTGATTACTCCTTTGGCGGTGTATGGATCAGCTTCTGTACCCCAAATTAGCTTTGCTCCATTACCCCAGACTAGAATATAATTGGTAGTCAAATAGATGTCCTGATCATTCTTAGCAATTAGCTCACCATGTACAATGATGGATTCTACCTCTACGTCCTGATCAATATAAATTATCACTTCAGCAGGAATTTCTACCTCATCACCCACATCGGGTATGGTACTTCCTACCCATGAATCGGGATCTGACCAGACCGGATTGGTTGGATTATTCTTTGCAATGATTTGTGCCCCTGAAAGACTTGGGACAAATAGAACCAAAATAGCTAAAGCAAAGAAACTTGTCTGTATGGTGCGAAAACTGTTACAACGAACCTCCGCAGATATGGTGAGTCTCATCGGGACATTAAAATAAATATTATGAAATCTAAACTTGATAAAGTACAA
The DNA here is from genome assembly GCF_056161305.1 of Ekhidna sp. ABH4_415. NCBI lineage: Bacteria > Pseudomonadati > Bacteroidota > Cytophagia > Cytophagales > Reichenbachiellaceae > Ekhidna > Ekhidna sp. ABH4_415. The sequence continues at coordinate 377,535 of NZ_JBSWYW010000005.1, read as the reverse complement.
TAAATATAACCAATTATCTGATAGATAAGAAGCGCATAGGTGTCACACCCGCCTAATACTTCAGAAGTTCTACCAACACCCGATTGTATTTGTAAATGTTAATCAGTCTGAGGTTTAGGTGAATGCGGGGGTTCTTATAATCTTTTTTTAGGTAAGATATCATCAGGTAGAGGTGCTCGATAAGCTCACCGATACTAAACCCAACAATAGGCTTAACTTTAAGGCGAGTGGCAAGTTCCTCTTCCACTTTTTTTCGGGAGAGCAGTGTGTATGGAATCTCCAGTTTCACCGCGGCAGATAGCTCTTCGATCTCACGCATCTGAAGAATTTCTATTCTTCTGGCATCATCTATTTCTTTAATCTTGACATCCTGAAGAAACTTATCATTGGGCTTGAGTTCAGTACGAAGTGCACGCTTCAGTGCTGCACGCTTTTGCTTGAGCGCCGCTGCATCGTTGGCTACATCATAGATCTCTTTGATTACGGACATAGGTGGGTTCTGAAATTAGTGCGGAAAAGTACTAAACACTGGTTTATTCCTGGTGATTTTGAAGGAGTACAAAACACATGAAAACAATAATTCATTTTATTATTGCAGCCCCATGCTCAAATTCTTCAAAAAGAAACCAAAAGAAAAACAGCCTCCTCAGCTATTGGACATGGATGGAAATCCCATCATGGAAGGGGATGAGGTAATGGCTCAGCGATATGAGCTTGGTAAGTGTAAGGTTGAGCTTGAAGGGCTCCAGTTTTCCTATGTTTCTAAAGAGTCAGGTAAAAAGGTTAGTTACGTCAAAATGATTGATGCGATTACTGGTCATCAAAAAGTGAAGAAAGCTAAGTAGCTCCAATCATCAATGCCGATAGCCTTTCCAGGTACCTCCGTATCGATAAAAAGAACCCTTTTGATGGACACGCAAACATTGCTCGCACACAAAGATCCACTCTTTCCCTTTTTGTGTTTGTATGCGGTACATCACGTCATGATCTTGCTGACAGGTCGCACAGGTCTTAGTTTTCATATTTTCCAGATGAGGCTCATTCCGGCAGGCGTAAACGACAGCTGATCTACGTACTTGAAAAGTATGAACCCATGACTTTTCTGAATCAGGTAAAATGCTACGTCGAATGCGAAAAGAAATCCCCCCTGCAAAATCAAAGATTGACCAAACCCTTTGAATCGATCCGCGTTTTTGGTTGCGTTTTTTGATCGCTCTTTCAAAAGGAATCCACCAGCGACGTAAGCAAGGTCAAGCCCGGCATTGAAAAGTAGGATTTTCTCAATGGAATGCTGCTCCAGCAACGTCTCGCTTAAGCTTAAACCTAAAGCATTTCCAGTAGCAGCAGAATAGTACCCGAACCCAGCTAGTATTAGGTTAACGCCATTCCAGTAGCCATTCATTTGATGGAAGTATTTATCATGACCTGAAGCGCGACTTGCTAAAATCGGACTTAGGGCAATATTTGTAATCGCCCAAGAACCCAGAGCCAACATTCCTTTTCTTGTCAGGTCAAGCCTCTCCACATTAAAGGAATCAAGCTGTTGGGCATTCGCCAGGTAGAACGTAGCAAATACAGTTAGAAAGAAGAACAATCTTTTATACATAATTCATCAATTCAGGGTACTCGTAAACGGAAGCGTAATGCCCTTCAGTTTGGACATATTCTATGAGGTCTTTGAAGAATGGATCAACGCCTAGGGTGCTGGAATCTCCGACCAGGACCAGTCGGTACCGAGCACGGGTCATGGCCACATTAAGCCTTCGGTATTCTTTGAGAAATCCAATGATACCGTCAGGATTTGACCGAACCAATGAAATATAGATTACGTCTCGTTCCTGTCCCTGAAAAGCGTCTACACTATTCACATCTATATCCTCACGATGAGATGCCAACCTTTCCGATCGATTGATGCGATGCTTCAATACCTCCACTTGAGCTTTGTAAGGTGCAATCACCCCGATTGACAGACCCTCCAGTTTGTCCTGCTCCATGAGGTAAACCAATGCATCAGCTTCTTCTTCGTTGTATGTGCTTAGAGTCTCCTGTTTCATTTTTTCCCCAAACCCGGCTCCTGCTGTATCGACCATACTTACCACTTGGTCAAACAGCTGTGGACGCTGTAGGATGCTAGCATCAGCCTTTAATTTGCCCTGATAAAATCGCTTGCTTGAAAACCCCATGATTGTTGGGTGCATCCGGTATTGAACCTCAAGCATGACCACTCCTTCCGGTTGAGCCCTAAGACCCTTAGCAAAAAGTGTATCCTCAAGACCTTCTTTAGCTGCTTCAAATGATTTTATTGTTGGGGGTAGCTGAAAATGATCGCCCGACATGACCACCTGTTGCGCTCTGGTTATTGGGATCCAGGCGGCTCCTTCCAGAGCCTGGGAAGATTCGTCTATAAAGACCGTTTTAAAGAGTCGGTCTTTTATCAAGGATTGACTGCTCCCCGTCAAAGTACAGGCGATCACTTGCGCCTGATCCACCAGGTTTTCGGAGATGTAATTCTCTAAGTGCCTGGATTCACTTTTTAAGGCGCGGGCCTCCTTATACAGCAGGTCACGTTGCTTCTTCTCCTGCCGGCCAAAAGATCGCTTGTATTTACCGGCCAGGTTTCTGTATTCCTCGGACTGCTTTCGCATTTCTCTCAGCCTATTGAAGTCCGGGTGCTTGCTGATCTTTACATCAAGGCTGTTTTCTACCACGTCTGGTGTGAGTCGTGCCGGGTGACCAATCCTAAGCACATTTAAATCCTCACCAATCAATTTTTCTACTAACAAATCCACAGCAGCATTGCTTGGCGCGCATACAAGCACTTGCTTCTCCGTTCGTACAGCCTCCTTGATGCATTTTACCAGTGTGGTTGTTTTGCCTGTCCCGGGAGGACCATGCACAAACGCCACATCTTGAGAATCAATCACCTTAGAGTAGGCTTCATTCTGAACAGCATTCAGCGTCGGAAGCTCATAATTATGACCTGAATTGAAATTCGCTTTTTTGATACCACAGAAAATATCCCTCAACTCTGCCAGCCGATCGTTTTTGGCATTCATCACCAGGTTCAGGGCTCTGTTCATCTCACGATAGGTCCCATCATCGAATAGCAGGTTGATGCCAAGCTTATCTTCCTTTATCCAGTCAGGTAGGAAAGATTGATTGAGCACAATACGCATGGTATCTTCCTTCAGGTAGCTCACCACGCCCCCTAACGTTTTATCCTTTTCCTCAGTCCCGGAAAAAATACCAACCACAGCACCCACCTGAAAGGCATGCTTTTGATCCTGATTTTTGGTCTTTCGCACCTCTACGGTGATCCGCTCCCCGGTACTTATGAAGTCACTGACGATCTTAATTGGATACCAAGTCACTCCGTTTTTTTCACGCTCCTCGATTGAGGTGTTCATCATTCGCTCCTGATACAAAGCGTAATCTGCTTTTTTTTCTTTCTTCAGCAGGTTGAGCTGATGCTCAAAGGAATCGATGATTTGTTCTGGAGTCATACAGGAAAGTAAACACAAAACTCTGGAATTGGTTGATAAGAAATGAAAGACGCGAAAATACACATCGTTGGAGCTGGCATAAGTGGATTAATAGCTGCAAGGAATTTGGAGAAGATGGGCTATGCTCCAATTATTCTGGAAAGCAGCACTCGCTCTGGTGGTAGAGTACAAACAGACATTATCAATGGTTATCAACTGGATCGTGGATTTCAGGTGCTTTTGGATGCATATCCTATGGCCAAAAAATATCTTGATTACGGGCAACTGGACCTTCAGAAGCTAAGTGCAGGAGCGCTCATTTTTAGCAATGGCAAATCATCGCTTTTTGGAGATCCGATGCGTGATGCCTCCTTTTTATTGTCTACTGTATTTAGCAAGTCCGCTACATTCAAAGACAAAACAAAAATTTTCAAGCTGAAGCGGGATCTGGGTAAACGAGATCTGGAAGCTGTTTTTGACGACAATGAAGAAACCACTTTAGCACATCTTCAAGGTCTTGGATTTAGTGATAGAGTCATTCAAAACTTCTTCCGACCGTTTTTCAGCGGTATTTTTCTGGAACCAGACCTGCATACCTCTAACCGTATGTTCAGCTATGTGTACAAACTCTTTGGTAAGGGAGATGCGGTTATTCCCAAAGGGGGAATTGGCGCTATCAGCGAACAGCTAGCCGCTGCTTTGGAAAATACTACTGTCCAGTACAATCAAAAGGTAAATGAGGTCAAGAATAATGAGATCACTTTAACAGACGGAACCACTGTAAAATCTGATTTTGTGATTGTTGCAACTGATCCTTCTGAACTCATTTCAAATTATGCTTCCACCCTTGACTGGAAAACGTGCGACAATTTATACTTCACGGCAAAAAGACGGGTGATCCAAAAGCCAATCATCGGTCTAAATGCTACCACAGGCGCTTTGGTTAATAATATCTTTTATCCTTCCAGCATCGAGACAAATACAACCGGGCCGGAGGAATTATTATCAGTCACTGTCGTGCAGGAGCATCAATATTCAAAAGAGGAATTGATAAGCATCGTAAAGCATGAGTTATCTACCGATTTTGGCATAAACGATCTCACATTCTTGAAGCACTACCGAATCGACAGAGCTCTGCCTAAACTAAATGATCTGCAATACTCAAGAGACGACCGGGAAATGCTGCTGATGGATCACATAGCGCTCGCGGGAGATCATCACTTAAACGGATCGCTCAATGCCGCAATGGTTTCAGGCGAAGCTGCCGCTCGCGTTGCAAATCAAGTGTTAGAAGACTCATTAATTACTTTCGGATGATTAAGCAAAAAAGCATAACCCTATTGTTCATGGCCATACTGGCATTCTTAGTCTTGGGCAATCCATCGGAGAAGAAGTTCTTACAAACTGTCGCTGACGATTTCGGAACGATTCATCATGGTGCCAAGATCTCCTCAGAGCAACTTGCGGTGATAGGTTCAAGCCGCTATCAATCCTTTTTCCTGTTTAGTACCTACGAATATGCTTTTGGCACGATCAAGGTAAATTACTACGGTGTAGGTTTTATGACCTTCTTCCAGGGAAGTAACACGGGCAAGCAGCATTATAAATCAGATAAAAAAACACTACAATCTTAATACCATGAGTCAATTACTACAACCTCTCCCTCCAGGGTACAAAGCACACAGCTATTCTTTTGAAGTCGCCATGCCTCATGCTGCAGAGCATGTATGGACATGGCTCAATGACCCAAAGACCTTTACGGATACACAGGTTTGGCCTTACAAAGTAGAATTCTACAGCCCCGACCCTGACACCATTCCAAATGGATTTCATGAAGAAGTACTTACCAATCACACAGGTCCATTCATAAACTTTGCAGGAAAGCTTTCCAGCATTAAACCCGACTATCGCGACCTGCAATATTTCTATGGAAGCTATGCCCTATCCTTTCGGTGGATTCGTCCATATCGATTGGAATTTTGGACGGAAGAAAAAGATGGAAAAACCAGGCTCACTTGTACCATTAGTTCTTATGTGAAGCCCTGGATTTACAATTTCTGGGATCGCGCCCAGCGTTTGTTTTGGAGAAGATTTAAATCCTGGTCTAAAAAAAGCGTATCTAAAATCGCCTTAAAAGTTGCTTGAGTCCTTTCTGGTCCGGGGACAGAAAATTTCACAAGTAAGTGTTTAAGTAACAAAAATTGATGATCAAAGATCACCTTAATAGCGACATTTTCCTCTAAATGGAAGATATCTCTTTCCTCAGCTCTTGAATATCCTGTAAATAAATCTGCTCCAATACTTCCACATAGGGTGGACTTGCTGAAATCCTAACAGCTATTTCTATGCTGATTTAATTCTCCCTGGCAGCCTCAACCATGCCCAGTGCCCAGTCACTGATTAGCTGTCGCTGTTCATCGGTAAGCTGTGCTTCAGTGTGCACAGGAGTATAGGATTCTAATGGCATCTCACCTTCCAGGGTTTCTTCACTGATTTCTTCCAGCTTATGCAGCTTGCGCTTCATGGAGAAGGTTGCCCACTCTGAAAAATTCAGCTCTTCACGACCATGCTCTACATGCTCGAAAATCCACCATGACAATGGAGTGATATAGGTATACCACGGATAGTTTGTCTCCATCGAGTGACAATCGTAGCAGGCATTTCGTAGCAAAGTAGCTACCTCCCCATCAATCACCTCATGAGCCATGATATCGTTAGGGTTTTCAGCTCTTACTTCCGGAGGGGTTCCTCTGAAAAACTGAAGAATAATGACAGCACCAAGCAAAACAAGAAGGGCAGGTTTGATATATTTTTTCATCTGAATTCGAAAATTATGCTTTTGAAGGGCTGCAAATTAAAAATATAGGGTCATTAAACTTTCACTACTTCTAGTGATTCTGATGCTTTAACGCCAACAATGCTAATCCCTTACAATCAACTTATATCTATAACCTCTTACATTAATATGGGGTTGCGACTGGACGCTTACAACAACTACATAAACAAGAATGAAAATCAGGAAACGACTTTTGATATGCTGGACGCATCCTTGAGCTATCGCAAAAAGTAGAGTCCTTGGGAGTTTAAGGTTCAGGAGTTGAATTTACTAGACACGCTAATGGTTTAAAGCGATAGTTTCAGTGATAATTTGATTAGTACGTTTTCCTATACAATCCAGCAGCGGTATGGATTGTTAACGGTGATGTATGATTTGTGAAACAAAGACCTCTTAGGAGCTCTTTACTCTCCTCTAATCACCAAATTCATGATTTCCGTTTGATCAGAAAGTGTTGTCTTCTCTACTGCTTTTTTAACTGACTTAACATCTTCAGGGATGGTATTTTCAGTGATGTAGACCTTTTGAGGAATACGGATTATGCGTTCCACTACCAGCGTATCAATTTGCTTCACATGGATAGTATCATATACCATCACTTCAACTATTTGGGCTTCCGGAATTTCAACTTCCTTGGGCTTGCTGAAAATGAAAAAGAAGAATAACAATAGCGGTATCAACATGGCATAAGCTGGAATACGTGTTTGTAATAAAGAAAAAGGGTTAAATGACGACTTGGGTCTCATCTCATGCATCAGTGAACGCTTTACATCCCTGCCCACTTTCAACTTCTCATCCCTAAGCCCTACTATGCTCAATCTCAACTCCTCGTAATTTTCTTTCGAGAGTTCTTGATCCACTAAAGCTCGCTCGGATTTACTGAGCTCATCATAGCTCTTATTCTTTAGTAAAGATTCAATTTTTTCAAAATGCTCCATCTTAGTATTTGATTGAGGTTTTAATTTTTTCTTTCGTATAAAAAATGCGGGATTTAACAGTTCCAACTGATATCTCAAGCAAGTCCGCTATCTCCTGCACAGGAAGTTCTTGTTGATATCTCAAAAGAAAAATCATCTTTTTTTCTTCACCCATACCATCAAGAATTTCATGAATTTGATCCGTCAGGACTACTTCATCCATACTGAGATCATGACCTTCTTCGTACGATGACTCTTGTTGATACATTTCCCGGTAGGCGTTTTCAAAGTTTCGTTTTCGGTAGGCATTTTTACACATGTTGGAAGCGATACGAAACAGCCAGGGCTTCACAAGGTAGTCTTCATTATACTGTTCCGGTTTATTAATAAGCTTTGAAAATAAATCATGTACAAAATCTTCCGCCATTTGTCTATCCGCCCAAAGCATTCGATAAAAGAATGCACATAATCGGTCGGCATAGCGATTGTAAAGGATCGAAAAGGCTTGATGATCCTGGTGCTTTACCAGGACCATTAGCTCTTCATCAGATTTGTTTTTATGCTTAGTGAAGAACATTATTCTTCGATTATTTCCATAAATAAGCGGAATCCAACACCAAGATCTCTTCCCTCATATTTATTTACGCTAGTAACAGTACACTCCTCCGCTAGATGCCTCCAGCTCCCCCCCATGGCTACTCCCTCCTCGTTGGTCATCTCAGCCACATTTCCTACTACGTCATAGAGACCGAAGTTATTTGAAAAATAAGTGGCTACCGGAGAAGTGAAGGTATGGCCGTCTCCTTTGATCCCTGCCGCGCATGTAACCTCCTCAGGCACTTTCACATTTGCCAGGTAGCAATCCTTTTCATTCGTAATGCTATTGCGCATTTCCCACTCATAGTACCATGGATAGGATACTTTTTCCTTACTCATATCATAGATGTTCTTTTCATTAGTGACTCTGCTCCAAGCTTCAACCTTGTTTTCATCCAGTTCCCATGAGGTGAATTTTGGAAAACCAACTGCAGCCATTGTCCACTCATTTTTACTTGGCAATCTGAAACGCACCTTTTTGTATTTCCTTTTGGGGTGGGAATTGTATTGAACGGTGAGCCATTCACAGTAATCATTCGCTACTTCGAAAGAGATATCCATCACCGGATAATCAAAATAACTTCCCTCTGGGCGTTTCTTTTCCTCCACTTGGGCGTTTGTAGGGCTGTAGTGGTAGCTGCTTAATAATGCTCTAGTAACCTCATCATATTCAGAGAGGTCAATCAGTCCTTTTTCGTATAACTCCTCATATCCATTTGTTCGGAGGTACTCCATGTAGAACCAGAACTCCCGATTGCTCAGCTCAATTTCAGAAGCATAGATACCATCCTTTATCTTCATCATGTGCTTATCCAACGCTTTGATGTCAAAATCCACCACCTTAAAGGTAGGAGGAGACTTTTTAGCATTGAGGAGTAACTCCACCCTTGCTCTTATTTGAGATTTTTCTGCTAGTCCTAAGATTTGAGCTTTGAGTTCATTTGATTTTTCCTGATCGTCTAGTTGATCATAAAAATCTTTTAATAGCATTAACGGCACAATGTAATTTGATGACAGTACCCGTCCTGTTGCTGTTTGAGGCTCTCCGTTGAAGTCAATGGATAGGTAATCCAACAGAAACTTTTCTTCAACATTTTTTCTCAGAACCTCAAAGTGATCAAACGAATCAGAACCATAAGTTGAAGCAAGTCCTACTACATAGAGTCGGTTTTCTATTGCTGAAAGTTGTTCTCTTGGTAATGTAAGCGCATAATAAATGTCCCAATCATTAACCGTAAGTAAACTTCCGACTGATGCGTTGAGCCCCTTACTGTCCAGAATCGCTGCGAGGTAATCCTCTCTTTGACGGGCAAGTTCAAGGTTAATGACCGTTACGTCCTTGCGGACATTCATTACGTCTTGAAGTATCCATATCGGAATGGTGGTATGAAGCGCATCGGTGAGTAGGATGCCTCCTTCATTGACAGACATTAATAAATTATAGTTGTAATTGAGCGTGCTGGAGTGAATTAGGCCGGAGTTGAATAAGTCTTTTGACCATTTATGACGGTCTCCGCTTCGCTTAAGTTCGGAAAGGATAAGCTGGTCTTCAAGAGCGAAGTTATCCTCTGTATTCAGAGATATGGCTTTTTCCAGATTTACAATGCTTTCAGCATTCCACCTTGCTATCTTAAAGGCCAGGTAATGACTTAGGTAACTATTTGGAAATAGCTCGCTTACTTTGCTGTGAATTGAACGCAGCTTTTCATTGCTTTGATTGCTAAACTCTGCGGATCGAAAATAGTGAATCCATGCTAATTTGTCCGCGGGATTATCTTCTAGATACGCTTCCCAAGATTGCATGGTCTGATTATACCAACTTTTAGTTCGTAGCTCAGTTATTTTTAGAGGTACACAGGGAGGTTCGTTTGCCTCCGTTCTTAGTACTATGAAAACCAGAAAAAGTGTTAGGTATCTCTTCATATCAAGTGTATTTCGTTAATCAATTTATAACGCCATACACTTGAATAGCTTGGAGGTTCAGCTTACCCTCAATTTTTTTCTCATTATTTGCTCTTCATTGCCTTGTTGGCAATAAGATAAATCAAATAAACCCATGGTGCTCCATGGAGCAGAAGATCAAACCAATCCATCGGTTGCATACCGTCTGCACCTCCAAGCACCCATTTAATCTTTCCCCAAATGTGTGGCTCTGGAAAGTAGGGTGCTAGTCCTAAAGTAAGCACAAGAATAATTGGAATAGCCAATGATGATTTCTTATTCATCTATTCGGTTGTGTTGATTCCAGGCTCCAATACCTCCGGTGAGGTTATATAAACTTCCAAATCCCATACTAGCCATCATTGCGGATGCCTGTCCACTTCTGTTGCCACTTCGACAGTAAATAAGGTAGGCTTTTGACTTGTCTAACCCTTCAATTTTCTCCATAAACGATGGATCAAACATATTGATCATCACATGTCCAGGAATTTCTCCTTCCACCAATTCCTGTGGAGATCTTACATCTAAAACGACATGATCAGGTTTAGACATCAATCGTTTAAACTCCTGAACATCTATATTCTTAAAGCTCATTTTTTTAGTTCAAAGTTGGATGAATCATTCGAGCTTGAATGTAACAAATGTTACTATGCCACTTAATTAGAAAACCCCGATCACTTTCATGACCGGGGCATCTATCACCAACCAGCTATAAATCGTCACCACGATTTAAATTGTAGTGATACATACGAGCTTTTGATAGATGTTGGATTTCAGAATTGATAAACTTATTTAATCTCTCGAATTTGGCCCTCAGCTTTGAGTCGATTTCCAGCACTCGATACAGCTGCAATATTGAAGAATCCAGCAACTAGATTACTGTTATTTTCTGCTATTATGTTGGTAGAAACATTCGCGAGAGGAGTTGCGAATAGGGCTCCAAACCCACCTTCTCTTCCCGATTCAATAATCACCTGATTCAGGAAGAAGTAGGCCTCATTTGAGATGGAATGAATTTCCACATACACGGAATCTCCTTGCAGATACAAGGCAGTGTCACCCAAGGGTATAAATCGATCGTCATTGAGAGGAAGAGATTTTAGGTAGTCGGGGACTCGGTTGCTTGCAAATACTCCTTCTAATTCAAACAAGACGTTTTCCCCATCTATGATCCCATATTTGGAACTGTCTGCTTTATAGATCAGCGTATCACCATAAACCAACAGTGTATCCGGTAAGGAATATGGTGATAGAATTTCCTCGTCACGTGATTCATCAATTGGGCTTATCAAATCCCTGATAGGCTGGATAAATTGTACGCCATCATTATCTGCGTCAGGCGAAAACGCCGCATCATACGCGATATTGATCTCATCTATATTTCCAAGAAACTGTCCATTTTTCCATGCTTTGATCCAGTAAGTATCATCTTGTCCCTTCAGGTCTGTTGCGAAAACTTCCCCAAATATGAGATTATCAAAAAATGAATTCCCTTCCTCGAGGCGGAAGCTTATACTATCAACGGGAGGCACGTCATTCAGTGTTGTTCTTGAGGTGTAGATGTCTCCATTTAGTTCCACTCGCAATTCATATTGATTGCCAATAATGCCCAGTGTTGCTCCATTTCCACCTCTCCAGGTATATCTTTCTTCTTCCTCTTCGAATGAGTAGAGGGTGTTGCTATTAAGGTCTCTTACAGTCACGGAAGCACCCGGTACTTTGCTTGGAGTCTGCGAGTCAAAATAAGATTGGGATCGTGTGATATTAATGTGTTGTATAGAATCTGTGTTAGTCAGCCAGGCATCAATCACCAACACATTCAGTGAAGAATCAAGCGTAGGATCTACTTCTGTTTCACATGAGAAAAACACTCCACCAATTAACAGTATATATAAAAGTTTATGTCTCATTAGAATTTGAAATTGTATGTGATTGCTGGTAAAACAAAAAACAGAATGGATGTCTGAGAAGCAGTGGTCTGTATGCGTTCTGACGGCAGCACCAGGTTATTTAGGTTGTTGTATCCAACCCTTTGTTCGTCCTGAGTAAAGTTGATCGCAAAAGCATTTTTACGATTGTAGAGATTATACACGGAAAGCACCAGGCTGCTCGATCTCGGCTTGCCTTTCTTACTGACCCAATTGTAATTGATGGTGTAAGAAATATCCAAGCGGTGATAATCCGGTATCCGGACATTGTTTCTGCTTCCGTCATTGACCGGTATTATATATCCTGCCACCTGAATTCGATCGGTTGGATAGGTAGTAGGTGTTCCCGTGATATAGCTAAAGGTGGCAGACAAATTCTTGCGATCGTTCAATTGGTAGTTAGAAACCAACTTAAGATTGTGCGTTTGGTCGAATCGGGTCGGGTACCATCTTCCTTCATTAAATTCATTGTTTAGGCCTGTATTGATCCCATCAATTTTTAACTCAGACCTACTCAGTGTATAACTCAGCCATCCGGTCAATCGGCCCTTATTTTTCTTAATGTAAAGCTCTAACCCATAGGCTCTGCCAATTCCAGAAAGCACATCGGCTTCCAGCAGTTCGTTGATAAACAAGTCCGCCCCATCAATATAGTCTACCTGATTTCGGGTCCACTTAAAGTACGCCTCAACAGATGTCTCAAATTGATTGTTTTTAAAGTTTCTGAAGTATCCCAGCGCCACCTGATCTCCCTGTTGCGGTTGAATGTTATTCGTACTTGGCTGCCATACGTCGATCGGCGTAGCAGCCACTGTATTAGAAATCAAATGAATGTATTGATTCATTCGGTTGTAGCTAGCCTTGATTGAAGAAACATCATTCAGCTGATACCGAACTGAAAGTCGCGGCTCCAGGTTACCAAATTTTGCTATTGACGATCCGGACGATATGTTGGTTGTATCCCTAACCGGCTTCCTGATTCCAGCCAGAGTGTCTCCAAACGAATATCGCTCTCCTGGCCCCATGTGATTGAAATAAGAATATCTAAGCCCATATTCCACATTCCATTTATCTCCGATCTTTTGCTTATTGCTAACATAAATGCCTCCTTCAAGTGCTTTCTTCTTATCGAGCGTTAAGTCAATTGCTTCACCTGATGTAAATCCAATCGCATTGGCTGGGAAGAAGGTGTAATGCAGGATTTCTCCCCCAAAGGTGATCTCATTCTTTTGATCAGGAAAGTAGGTAAAATAGGGTTTGAAGTTTAGCGTGCGAATCTTCGAGCTCCAATCAAACTGATCATCATCTGTGTTGCCAAACTCAAAAGCGTAATCATAATTGCTGTAGAAGGCTGTGAAATTGCTAAAGAAACGATCATTGAACAGGTGGTTCCACCGAACAGAGGCCGTCTGGTTTCCCCAATTAAAACCCTGTAATTCATCGAACTTGAAGACATCCCTGCCAAAATACCCTGAAGCATAAATGCGGTTTTTTGAGTCGATGTTGTAGTTGGCCTTTGCTGTAAGGTCATAGAAATACAATCCGGCTCCATCGTCCAGCACATCCGTAAATAATTTGATTGGCACATCAGCATAAGACCTCCGGCCCGCTAAAATGAATGATGCTTTATCTTTTTTAATAGGACCTTCGAGTGTCAGTCGGCTAAATACCGTTCCAATGCCTCCTGAAATATCAAATTCTTTAATATTTCCCTCTTTCATGCGGATGTCCAGAATAGAAGATAGCCGGCCCCCATAGTTTGCTGGAATTCCGCCCTTGTAAAGCTTAATGTCTTTCACCGCATCCGGATTAAATACTGAGAAAAACCCAAACAGGTGTGAGCTTTGGTAAACCGGAGCTTCATCCAGAAGCACCAGATTTTGACCAACGGATCCTCCACGAACATTAAAGCCTGAGGCTCCCTCACCAACCGTACTAACCCCTGGTAGTAGTTGAATACTTTTCAGTATATCTAACTCTCCTGCAAAAACCGGAATTTTACTGATGGTCTTAATGTCAAGTTCTGCAACGCTCATCTCTGTGCTGGTCACATTTTCATCTTCCGGCTCAGCGGTGACCACTACCTCCTCAAGCTGGGTTTGCTCCTCGGCAAGCTCCACATCGATTCGTGTATTTTCAGAGAGAGAGACTTGCTTCTTCTGAGTGATGAATCCCAGGTATCGATATGTGACGGTGTAATTACCCGGTGGGAGTGTGATTGCATAAAAACCATAAACATTGGTGATGTTCCCGGTACCAAGCTCTTCGATTAATACCGTCGCACCTATAAGTGCTTCCCCATTAGCCGCATCTTTAACATACCCATTGATGGTATACTTTTCCTGTGCTGTCAGAAAAAATGGAATGACAGCTAAAAACAGCAGTAAATTTTTCAAAATGGTGATCTTCTTTTAAGTGATTGACCTCTCGAAAGACGCACCAACCTTAAAATAGTTTCGTCTAAACTTCTTAATAACAACTCCTTAATGAAGAAAGATGGCAAATGGTTGCACCGACCGCCTAAATGGCTGCTAAAGCTTTATCATAATTAGGTTCTTGACCAACCTCCGGTACAAGCTCAGTGTATTTCACTTTGCCCTCCTCATCAATCACGACCACAGCACGGGCATTGAGGCCTTTAAATGCTCCATCGGTAATTTCAACCCCGTAGTTTTTTCCAAAATCTCCACCATCACGGAAGTTGGTAAGATTGTCCAGGTTGTCAATGCCCTCCGCATCGCAATACCTTTTCAAAGCAAAAGGCAAATCTTTAGAAACACATACAATGCGTGTGTTACCAAGCTTGGATGCTTCCTGATTAAACTTTTTGGTAGACATGGCACAAACACCTGTGTCAATGCTGGGGTAGATGTTTAAAATGACGTTCTGACCGTGATAACTTGCCAACGTTTTTTCCTGCATGTCTTTACTTACTAATGTAAAGTCTGGTGCCTGGCTTCCGATATCAGGGAGATCGCCAATGGTATTTGTTTCATTTCCGCCTAGTGTGATTTTAGCCATAACTGTAGGTTTTAAAAGGTGTAATTAAATAGTCTAAAGGAATATCCCATTCTTCTCTTTGTAGAATCTCATCTACCGGAGGAGATAAAGATAACCCCACTTTCAGTGCTTTTGTTTCTTTGAGAAGCCGATCGTAGTAGCCGCCCCCATAACCAATTCGATATCCAACCTTATCGCTTACCAGTAGAGGTACCAGTATAAGATCCAGATCTTCAATGGTAGCCTCTTCAGCATTGGAAGGCTCAGGAATACCCATTTTATTTTCAACAAGCTCAGTCTGAGCATTGAGATAATAGTGACGCATTTGCTTGAACATAAAGTCCGTTTTGGAAACCACTAGCTCAATATTCTCTAACCACCATTTTTTGAATAGTTGCTTGACATCAGGTTCATTGTTCTTCTGAATAGATAAAAATGTATGTATTTTTTTAAGATTCCTCTTCGTAATAAAGCCTGCCAATGACTCGCACAACTGTTCGTTTCTTTGCTCATACAGTACACCTCCCATCAGCATTCGATACTGCAATATGATTTTCCGAAAAGTAGATTTGGTAATCATCACTAACCAGGTAATTCTTCACAATTGATCCCTTTCGATCGCAAAAGTTTAATCATCTCCGCTTCCTGTGAATCCACTTTCGTTTCCACTTTGAGCACTTTATCTACATCATCCAGATCTATTGACCAGCGGGTGATGTCATGGTTTTGCTGCAAGACAGGCTTCACTTTGTTCAGCTGCCTTTTTGTCCTAATGTCCGTTTTTAAAATGAATAATTTCATAGCGATTCTATTTTTTATTTGGATCGAATGAGAATACCTCCTCCAGTGGCCTGTCAAATACATGAGCGATTTTGAAGGCCAGCTCCAGCGACGGAGAATACTTCCCTTTTTCAATAGCCACGATGGTTTGTCTGGTGACTTTTACTTCTTCAGCAAGTTGCTGCTGGGTCATCTCCTCTTTCTCGAATCGAAGCTTCCGAATGTTGTTCTGAATACCGTGTGTGCTCATATCAAACCCCTTTTCTGTGGTAGTAGAATCGGGACAGGTTGTCAAAAATTTCCGATCCAATTCCCGCGAGGATTAAAGCTACGAACATAAACTTAGGTGGGTAACCAAAAGCGAGAACCAGCAATGCCGTAACGAAACCCATACCAAAGATGAAATAAGAATTCCTGGTTGATTTCAATTCAATCAATTTGTCTCGTTCATCCTCAAATCCAGCCGTTTTCTCTTTCGTAAGGATATAATTGATTATCGCAAAGGCAATCAATACCACAATTTTAGTAACGATGGAAATCGGGATGGCGATGAGAATGGCTTTTGACCAAAACTGAAGCTGCTCATCAGTGTTCATTATTTGGGCGTCAAAACGCTCAAACACGGACCAGTAATAAATGCCCAATACCACTATGGTACTCAGCATACTTACAATACTTTTTCTTTCGTAGTAATCCATTTTTGAGTATAGTGTATGATAATTTTTACTAATTGTATAGTATTACGGACACTAAGTTAAAAATGTTTTACTAAATGTAAAATATATTTTACATCATTCGTATCTCAGGCTCTTGACAGGATTCTGTGCAGCTATCATGCGTACCTGCCATAGGATGGCCATCAGAGCGAGTAAACAAACCAAAAGACCTGCTAGTACGAATATCCACCAACCTATATTCAACCGATAAGCAAATTGTTCGATCCATCGATTAGTAACATGCCAGGCAAAAGGAACAGCTATCAGAAAAGCGACTAGTATCGTTCTAAGTAGAGAAAATGACATTAATCTGAAAATATTCATGTTCGTGGCTCCATTTACCTTGCGAATACCAAACTCTTTACTTCTTCGTCTTGATTCGTACACCGAGAAAGTAAAAAGAGATAGGGAGGACAAAAGAAGAGCCACAGCTGTTAAGACTACATAAACCTTTCCCAGAGCCTTTTCCTTTTCATACTGCATAGTAATTTGGTGATCAAGCAGATCATAATCGAATGCCTTATTAGGGTTGACCTCTTTAAACACTTTTTCCAGGAAGGAAATACCGGCCTGTTGTTCTCCATCTTTAAACCGCACCAGAAAATTCTCATCCGGATATTTTACATTCTGTAGCACTAACGGCTCAATTTTTTTGGAAAGGTGTTCAAAATGATAATCCTCAATAACTCCAATTATCTCAAACTTAGATTCTGTTCTTCCACTGGTGTTACTCATTAGCATTGTGGTATTGATATCATCAATGTCCCATAATCTTTTAGCTGATTCATTAATGACAACCTTGTGATCCCCTGGCTTGTCAATTGAATCTGAAAAGAACCTTCCTTCTTTTAGCCTTATGCCCAACACATTCAAGTAGTCCGGACCTGCAACCATAACTTTCCGACTTTCATATTGCTCGCCTTGACCAGCTTTCTTCCAGGAAGACAAAAATGACCCGGAATTGACAGGCAAATCACCTTGAGCACTGGCGACAATCCTGGGATTAGTTTCTAACTGATTTTTGACAAACTCATAGCTTTTGACTTGGTCTTGATTGTTGGAAATCTCGAAAAAATTGACGCTAACAATATCCTGATGGGTGTAGCCTGTTTCTCTATTGGCCATAAACCTGTATTGCATAAAAACCACCGCTGTACATATCAATAGTACAACTGATACTGCGTATTGAACAACAGTGATACTTCTTTGCATTCTGGGAATTCGAAACAAATCACCAGATCTGAAGACTGTTTCTTTGAGTTTCAACCCATAAATCTGTATGGCTGAGAGGAGTACTGAAACTCCAACGATCATTCCTGTGACTAACGTGATGCTGATTGCGCTAAAAAAGAACTGAGAATTAATTTCAAGATTAAATACGATCTGATAGAAAGGAAAGAGTAGCTGATAAGCAAGGATCGTAAGCCCACTCGCCAAAAGCAGAAAAACTGACCGCTGGATAATTATTTCGGCACACAGGGTTCGTTTTGATCCTCCAATCATTTGCTTAATTCCCAACTTTTCTGCTCCAGAAAGTAGGTGGGTCGATTGCAGATTATTAAAGCCAAGAAATGTGATCAAAATAATTATTGACGCAATAAAAATCATTGTATTAACTATATTCCTATCGCCCATTTTTCCAAACAAGGCAACATCCAGTGGTTGATCGAAATATTGGCTGGAGATTGGTATAAAACTTATTATGCTCTCCGGAAATCTTGGATTGGTTTCCCTTCCTGCTGTCTTTACCTTCTCATTAAAAGCCTCATGATCAAACGTTTCATCTACTAAAATAAGATCCATGGGAATCCGCCTCCAAAAGCGTTGGGAATGGGTAGGAATAATAAAATCAAAATCGATTGAGCTGTTGGAAGGGATATTTTCTGTAACAGCAGCTACCGTGTACAACCCCTCTCTATCACAACTCACCTGAACTGTTTTGCCGATGGGGTTGACTTCTCCAAATACCCGATTAGCAAAATTTCCAGATAGGACAATATGGGATGGATCATGAAGAAGTCCATCTTGATCACCAAGCATGATCTGAAAATCAAAAAACTCGAAGAATGAACTATCAGCAACAAGTCCTTTGCCTCCAAACTCACGTTGTTCACTTGATAGTTTTATCTCATCTTTCTCATATATATGGATAAGTAGTTTTTTTTCAACCTCCGGGTATTGATTATAATCTAGTCTGAATAATTTATGAGGGCTAAGTGGAGCAACATCTGCCTGGGGATCGGATTGTATCGCACCCATATAAATCCGATCAAACTTAGAGTGAAAAGCATCCATCCTGAGTTCATTCGCAACCCAGCTGAATATCAGCTGAAAACTTAGGGTTCCTAACACAAGAGTGATCAAACTTGGAATAACAATTACTCTGTTTTTGAAAAGTGCTCTTAAGGCGGTTATTAGATATAGTTTGATCATACCGAAATAATTGAGTTTTTGAGTTCCAGAAATATTTTTGATGAGGATAGGCCTTACCAAATGCAACGCTTGGCACACATAAATCATAGATCGCTTCCAGGAAGAATGATCTTTTAGTTCCTCATAGAATTCATCCATGTCTCCCAGAATCTCTTCTTGCAGATGACCTTTTACAAGCGATTTGACAAGTTTGTCTGCTAGTCTTTTTATCATTTCAAATATGATTTAGTGGAAAGTTCAGGAATTTGTTGCCATAGATTCACCTTCACATCCCGGCTCTGCTGTAGGGCTTTCTTACCTGCTGCCGTGATGGTAAACATACGTTTTCTCCTACCCCCTCGAACATCAGAGGCTCCTCCCATTTCAGACTTTACCAACCCTTTACTTTCCAGTCTGTTGACAGTGCCATGAACTGCACCAATGGTCACATTTCTTTTGGCTTCCTCCTTTAACGCCTTTCTGATGGCCAGCCCGTAGGCGTCCTCCTTAAGCATGACAATGAGCAGAAGGATGAGTTCTTCTAACTCGCCAAGATGATCTTTCGACATGATATATTCTATTTAATAGAACAAATATACGTCCGAATTTATAATTAGTTATACTAAATAGAATAAATAAAATATTATCATGATTTACACTTCGAAATAGATGTAATTCAAATTCATCGCTTTCAAATTATTTAGTCTTCATTTGTGAAACAAATAAATTTTCTATACGTTTGGTCTTCATAAATGAAACAAATAAGCGTGCCGCTTTACCCATTCATTTGAGTAGTGGGAAAACTTTGACTAAAGCTTTGAAAACAATTAATTGACTCTTAGCTAAATGCTTAAAATTATGAAAGGAACAAACCTCGGAGAATTTCAAGAAATCGTTTTGCTATCAGTCCTTATTCTGGATGATCAGGCATACGGCCTAAAAATTCAAAAAGAAATTAGCCAGCGATTAAAACGGCATCTAAGTCGGGGAGCGCTACATGCTGCCCTTACCAGATTGGAAGAAAAGGGATTTCTAGAATCACATGTAGGCGGTGCTACCGCTGAGCGTGGGGGGCGTAGAAAAAGATACTACACACTTACACCAAGTGGTAAAGAATCTTTGAGACAGGCAAAAGAGCTACGAGAAGAAATGTGGAGTATGGTAACAAAATTTAGCTTGGAATGAAAAAGCCGCAACTACCCAAAGGATATAATAAACTTTTTGAGTGGTTCTGCGATCCGGAATTGTTTGAGGAGTTGCAAGGAGATCTAGAAGAGGCCTTCCATGAGAATGTTCAGGAAATCGGGTATAAAAAAGCCAGATCCAGATACCGCAAGGAAGTGCTACGTATGATTCGGCCTTCGGTAATAAAAAACTTCAATCTCAAACTAGCAACGTCTATGAGCCTACCACGAAACTATCTTAAAACCTCGTTGAGAGCCATTAAGCTTCACCCATTCTATGTTTTCGCTAATGTATTGGGATTAGCCCTTGCACTATCTATCTGTACGATTGGCTACTTCAATTATCGATACAATGAGACGTTCAATACCCACTTCAAAGAAGCACCTCTTCTTTACAAAGTACATGGTGAACGATTGGATAAAAATGCACTTGGTATGTCTCCAATTGCGCTTGCACCTGCCTTACAAGCATATGATATCCCAGCATTTCGTTATGCAGTGCAGAGCTTGTCAGTAAAAGAAGGAAAGCGTTTATTCAGTTCACGAATCGCTTTCTCAGATCCTGAATTTTTTAAGTTTTTCCCATTGTCTGGCTTAGATGACCAACCGATAAAATCACCGACAGGCAATGAAATAATAATCTCTGAGCGCATGGCACTGAAGCTATTCAATGAAGTCTATCCCATTGGTCGCCTTGTGAAAATTGTATTTCCTAACCAAAAGGAAAAGTCATTCATCATCTCAGATGTTTTTGAAATACCCCCCACCAATACCAGCTTTTCGCAATCAGCTTTTCTTCCTATGGAACAGTATATCACTGTTTTTGACCTCAATGAAAATGACTGGACCAAAGAAATAGATGCAACTTTTGTATATGCTCAACAATCCGATCTTGGTCGCATACAAGATCAGCTAAGTACATTATTAGCCATACGGAATGAAAAAAATTCTTCTACAGAAGTATCTAAATTTAGATTAGACAACATTCTAGAATGGCCAAAAATAGAGCCGTATCTGCATAAGGGAGATTTTGTACATCATCTTCACCCATCTTCTGTAGCCGGGATCGCCGGTGCAGCTATTTCGATTTTACTTCTGGCATGTTTCAATTTCATTAACACCAGTATTGCCCTATCCGGAAAACGCCTCAAGGAAATAGCGGTAAGAAAAATTATGGGCGGAAATCGTAAGAGCACCATTTCTCAATTCATGATCGAAAATACATTCATGATCTCAATGGCCGTTGTGCTCTCATTTGGACTGTCATACTTGCTCATTCCAGGTTATAATGCACTGTTTGAACGAGAGTTAATACAACTGGAGAATGTCCCTACCTCAACGATCTTGCAATTTTCAATCGTACTTATCTTGCTGGTCACCTTGCTTTCTGCAGCTTATCCATCTCTCCATGTTTCAAAGTTCTCCCCACTTTTAATTTTCAGAAACAAGGTGGTTTTATCTGGCAAAAACAGAATGATGGCCATTTTGCTCACCTTTCAGTTTGCGCTCTGCTTTTATAACATTTTCGGAGTTTTACTCAATGTGGATAATTCGTACTACCAAAACTCACTTGATCGAGGCTATGATGTCGACAAGGTGGTCAATATTCCCCTGTACCGGCCAGAGCAGCACCAAATACTCGCAGATTTCCTCTCGCAAAACCCTAACATCAGCATGGTTGCTGGTACATCTAATCTTGTCGGATTCTCCAATGAATCCAAGACGATAAGTTATGAAGGAATGAATCATCAGGTTGCTGTTATCGAGGGAGGTGTGAATTATCCTCAAACATTAGGTCTTAGGTTAAATAAAGGGTTGCTATTCAAAGAACTGGGCCAGAACAGTGACAAGGTCATCATTAATTCCATGCTGGAGAAACAATTGGGTAATCAGGTGCTCAATAAATCGATTACCATTCAAGGTGTTAAGTACTCGATAATTGGTGTAGTTGATGATTTCAATCTAAGAAACATCATGATGGACAATAAGATCACTCCGGCATTGATTAGATATGCCCCTGAGAAAATTTACCGGTATTCTTCTGTCCGGATGGTAGGAGATCCCCACACTATTCATTCCGAGGTGGAAAAGGTTTGGTACGAGGCATTCCCTCAAGAGCTCTATCTGGGCTTTTTGCAAAGTGATGTACTTGAAAGTGTTAGAGGGACCAATTCTATAATGATTAAAATCAACGTTATCATGGCTCTAATTACCATTCTTATTTCTATTCTGGGGCTCTATACCCTCATTTCATTGAAAGCCCAACGAAGTAGCAAAGAATTTGGGGTAAGGAAAGTGCTGGGTGCTTCCAGAAGTGTGATTGTTCACTTATTAGGAAAGGACCTCTATTGGATGGTGGGAATTGCAGCCATCGTTGGGTTAACCGCAAGTACGATTATTCTAAATACCGTTTTCGACATCATCTATGCTTATCATATCGATCCGACCATGGATCATTTTATTAAAACTGTTGTCATCGTATTGATAATTGTGGTTTTGACTGTAGGTGGTAAGGTTTATCAAACAAGCAAAATCAATCCTGCCAAACAATTAAGATCAGAATGATGAAAGCATTAATTACCGTACTTCTGATTGCATTGGGTTACACGGCAATCGGCCAAAATGATTTGATGGTCAAAATTGAAGGCATTGAAAAGATCAAAGGACAACTGGAAATATGTGTCTATGAAGCGGGCAATGGTTTCATGAACAGTTCCAAGGCTCTGGAATGCGTCTGGATAAAAGTCAATTCAAAACAGGCCTCTTATATCTTTAAAGATTTGAAGCCCGGCAAATATGCCGTGATTGTCATCCAGGATCTTAACAATAACAAATCCCTGGACACTAATTTCTTTCGCATCCCAAATGAGCCTTACGGATTCTCAACCAATCCATCCACCACTTTCGGGCCTCCAGATTTTGATGGGGCAAGCTTTACCATTAAAAATGATTTGGAGATTAGCATTGAGTTGAAGTGATGCTCCTATCTCTTAATCAGAGACACTCCAATCCCTATAACCCAAATTACCCAACCAAAAATGAACATTCGGAATCCGTGAAGGTCCACAAAGACATAACCGATAATCAGCGACCCAATAGCAATGGCAGATATGACTAATCCCAACCACCCCAATACGGAAGGGAAAGCGTCTGTCTTCAGAATGCGAATAGACCATAGTGTCGTTGAAATGCAAACTGCCCCTATAAAAATGAAATCAAACGCATGATTGAAGCTACTTATCAACCTAAAAAACGGCTTTAATGAATCAATCGTTTGTTGAGAGGCGCCTTCATACCTTGCTACAAAATCCATTAAAATCAGCCCATTTACAGCAGCTGCAAACATGACTGCAACCAATCCAAAAAGCATAAAAAGAAAAGAAAGTTTATCTAGCGAATTGCCTCCCAGTTTATCGGTTAGTCCCCAAAAACCGTAAGCAACAAATGGTAACGACAATATGGCTATAGCATGTGATACCCGGCCAATGGTAACGATGCTCAATAGATGATTAAAGTTCCCGCCTACAGGGTGTAGCACCATCGTTACAATCATGAAAAAACAACCGATAATCAGGGAGAGGCCTGATGCTTTGTATTGATTAGACTCCATGTTTCTTTTTCCCAAACATAGGTTGACAATACCAAAACCACACTTGATCGAAATCAAGAAATGACTACTTCATGCGATTTCTCACCTGCTTAGCGTTTCAGGCGTCATTCCCAAATAAGAAGCGATATACTTAAGAGGGAAGCTTTGAATAATTTGTGGGCTCTGCTGCATCAAGTGCATGTATTTTTCTTCTGGGCTTCCTCGAAAATTGGTGGTTTTATTGACTGATTCAATGATTTTACCAAGCGCAAAATATGCAGGCGAGGCTCCTATCAATTCGTGCAAATCGTGAATATTGATTTGATAGACTTTACTTTCTTCAAAAGCTTCAATTTTTACGTTGGAGGGTTTTTGCCCTGTGAAACTTTCATGATTTAATACCCATGTATATAGTGGGAAAAGGTTTGTTATGACCTCCTCCATCTCTTCGTTGACATAGTATTCTATAAAACTACCCTTATCAACAAACACCCATGTACGGTTGATTTCATCTTTTGAAAGCAATAATTCTCCCTTATTATAGGATACTTCCTGAACCCTAGCGAGAAATCCGGATAACTCTTCGTCGGTCAACTTAGCATAAGAGGAAATGGATTTAACTATATTTTCCATACTTTCGACCTTTACCCTGCCCAGCCTTCTCGATCCAGGCTTCTGTATTGAATGGCTTCAGCCAGGTGCTCGATGGCTATTTCATCTTTACCCGCTAAATCGGCGATAGTTCTGGAAACGCGTAAGATTCGGTCATAAGCCCTTGCTGATAGCCCTAAGCGTTCCATAGCTGTTTTTAACAGCGTCTTTCCTGCTTCGTTAATTTGGCAAACATCTTTGACCATGTTCGAGCTCATCATGGCGTTGTTGAATACTCCCGATTGATCCTTAAATCGGGCTTCCTGAATTTCTCGGGCTTTAATCACTCGCTCACGGATTTCAGAGCTGGATTCCGTTTTGCGAGTTTCTGTCATCTGATCAAAGGAAACCGGGGTGACTTCTACATGCAAGTCTATCCGATCGAGAAGAGGCCCACTGATCTTGTTGAGGTATCGTTGAACTACACCAGGTGCACACACGCATTCTTTTTCGGGATGATTGTAATAGCCACATGGACAAGGGTTCATACTGGCAATAAGCATAAAATTGGACGGGTAATCCAGTGAGATTTTGGCTCTTGAAATGGTCACTTTCCGCTCTTCCAACGGCTGACGCATTACTTCCAATACCGAGCGTTGAAACTCCGGTAATTCATCCAGGAATAAAACGCCATTGTTTGCCAGAGATATTTCTCCCGGTTGAGGGATACCTCCACCACCTACCAGTGCTGCGTCAGAAATGGTATGGTGTGGTTGGCGGAAAGGCCTTTGCGCTATTAGCTTTCCCTCTGTTCCAAGCTTACCAGCCACTGAATGGATTTTTGTGGTTTCCAATGCCTCATGCAAAGTAAGAGGGGGTAGAATGGAGGGCAGTCTTTTTGCCAACATTGTTTTCCCCGCTCCTGGAGGGCCAATCATGATCACATTGTGTCCACCAGCAGCAGCAATCTCCATAGCGCGCTTGATGTTTTCTTGCCCCTGAACATCTGAAAAGTCAGAGGCATAGTTGTCCAAATCGGCGTAAAAAACATCTCGAGTATCGTACTGTAAGGGTTGAATAATTTCCTCACCCTCCAAATGCAGAATCGCATCTTTGATATTTTCTACCCCTATGATATCTAAACCATCTACGATGGCTGCTTCATTGGCATTTTCCTTTGGTAGAATAAAACCTTTGAATCCATTCTTTCGAGCTTCTATGGCTATGGGCAAAGCGCCTTTAATTGGTCGTAGTTCTCCGTCCAAGGCCAATTCACCCATTATCACAAAATCCTCCAAACTATCAGCAATGATCTGTTCAGAAGCTTTCAATATGCCCAAGGCAATAGGTAAATCATAAGCAGAGCCTTCTTTTCGAATATCTGCAGGAGCCAGGTTCACCACTACCTTTTGCCTAGGCATTCGATATCCAAAATTCTTTATTGCTGACTCTACCCGCTGCTCACTTTCTTTCACAGCAGAATCCGGCAGGCCAACCATAAAAAATTTGGTGCCCTGACCAACATTGACCTCAACGGTGATTTTGTAAGCATCTACGCCATAGACGGCACTACCATAGGTTTTAGCAAGCATAGAAAGGTTGGTTCTCTATTAAGCACCTAAATATAGGAATTACAGCAGAACCTAACTGTTTTGTGAGTGAAGGATGTCTATTTAATCCTCATCTTCATCAGCATCCTCGTCTCCTTTGTCTACGTCTTCGAATGAAATCTCTTCAGCAATAGCAGTTGCTTCCTGAGATTTATCATAAAGCTTCGCCTTAAGCTCAGTTACTTCACTTTCCAGGTTACCTATGTCATTTTTTAGCTTGTGAATTCTCATCTGCTGCATGATGTATTCTATTGCCATCAAAATGGACACAAATAGAAAAATCATCATCACATACTTGGGAAATTTGATATAAGATGAAAGCTTAATCTTAGAAAGATATTGCTCTGTGTTCATCAAAATATCCACTGAGAAATACAAAATGACCAGGAAGATCGTAATGTAAATAGCGTGAAAAATGAGCTTAAACCTTTTCATATATTACTTGAGTAGGGCTGAAAGTTATGAAACTTTTGAAGTTTTGAAACAAGGATATTTTTCAAAAAAGCTGAATTGCATATATAACCACATGAAATTTAAAAACCCTTTTAGAATAAATACTCTCGACTTGGTACGTTCCACCTCATTGTTAATCCAAACACAGAAGTTGAGGTATTGATCAAACCGTTAGAATCCTGTTCCTTTCTGAGAGTAATATCTGCATCCACAAACAGATTGTGTTTCCACATGTAGGAAGCACGAAAAAAAGCCATCATCAGATCTGTCTGATTTCCTTGTAAATGCGTGTTTCCATATTCGAGGCTACCCCCATTGCCATCAGGTCTTCTTATGGTATAATCTTTCAAAATATCTCTTCCAAAATTCACATCTCCGACATCATTTCCATAAGTGGCCATCATAACCATTCCCTCAAAATTCCATTGATCGTTTAGCCGGTAATTCACTCGTCCAATGTATTCGGTAAAATTGGCGCCAAGTGGATGGGCCAGCGCCAAATTGTAGTGACTATAACTAGTAAAACCATCCTCATGAGCATACATATATGGACGCACCCGATTGATCTCTCCCTGGATAATGGCATTTTTAAACCCAAATGGGTCCACATATTTAGCTCCCAGTTGAAACCCCTGCTTGTTTCCCCACCAACCATTGCCGGCTGCCACTTCGCTGACTATCATTTCATCAATTACAAGCTGGCCATAAAGTGAGACACGATTTTTAATGTTCCATTTAAAATCTAAACCAATGAGTGCATTGTCTTCACTACCGTTTTGCTGCTCCACTGCCCGATAAAAGATGATTGGATTCAGGTATTCAACTTTTAACCCTCCAGTGGAATCCCCATACATCACTGATTCAAACAGCCCAATGTGTAGATTCGGCTTAATCTTCATGTTTAGGTGATGAAAGGCCATGTACTTTTTCTGAAACCCTCCGGTACCTTCAAGGCCAAAAGTTCCTCCTCTCACACCGGCTATCAGCTCTCCAAAAATGTTTGTGTAGTCAAAAATTTTAGTGTTAGTGTTGATTCTGAGATAAGGATAGTTGTTGGAATAGTTTGAAAGTATTAACGATCGAACGCCATTGCCAACAAAGTGCTTACCAAATCCGAGTTGAGCAGATATGCTTTTGCTGAATCCAAAATCCACATACCCCTGGGCTCTGAAGAAATCCACTCCGGTGGTTGCATATTGTTTCCAAAAACCCTCATACGGAACAACGAGTGTGCTATCCCGAATATCATTTACATAAACAGGGTACCTGGCCTGGTTCTCCGTAAGTATGGTATAGAAAGCAACTTTTTTATCTATCCTTCCCCGAATTTCAGCACCACGACTGTTCACGAAAGTAGTGCCCAGAGCATCATTCGTCTTTCCATAAGAAAATTGCAATACAGGATTGACGTGCAAATCGAGCTTTTCATCCTCGTAGTAAAAAAGATCAGCAGGATACTGAAAAAAACGACCTAGAATAGGAACCCGTGACATTGTGGTATCATTGGTGTATTCACGAAGTTCCTTATTCATATAAAGACCTCCTTGATTACCGAGAAGGTTAAACACGGAACCTCTCGAAATCGGCTTTATAGTGGTGGTGAAGCCATCCTCAGATCGTATCTCCTCCAACTCTATAACCTTATAAGCGGGATGGCCTAATGTGAAATCTGTAGATTGCGCCCATAAAATATTGGCAATGAGCAGACTAAGGATCCAGAGTGTTTGTCTCATAAATTCAAACATATTCCATTTTAGTTGAACAAATGGGTTTGAAGAAGATAAAATAATGTCTATCTTTGCCATCCTTTTTGAAAAAGAGACGAGAGAAATGAAAAAAGACATACATCCTGAGTACAACGACGTTGTTTTTCTTGATACCACAAGTGATTTCAAATTCTTGACGAAATCAACAATGACGTCTAAGGAAACGATCAAATGGGAAGACGGAAACGAATACCCTGTGATCAAAGTTGAGGTGAGCTCAGCATCACACCCATTCTACACCGGTAAGAAAATTTTTCTGGATACTGCTGGTCGAGTGGAAAAATTCAACAAGAAGTACAAGAAGAAGTAATTCAGTACGAAAAAGAAATTTCAAAAGTCTTCGGGGTTTACCTGAAGACTTTTTTTATGCCCTTTTGCCAAAACAAACTAAGTTTGATTCATGCAAATCACCTTCATTGACACAGAAGAGAGTTGGAAGCAAATGCTCCCCCTTTCTTATACAAGGCCCGTGGCTGATGTGCGCGTCGGGATTTTGAAATTGCATGAAAAGTGGAGCAGCAATCTATCTGCAGAGAAAGTGTTCTTTCGCTCAGAGGATTACCTCAGCCCACTCTTTGAAGCACCTACACAAAAGACCCTGACTGTACTGGGAAACGTACTTCCCACTCGTGCGCTCATCGAGCAAATAAAAAATTTAAAAGTGGATCAGGTACTTGTGCACGATGATCAGGTCATTGCAGGATATTTCGATGCAAACGAGCCTTTTGTACACGGTCAGAGGAAGGTCATCTCCTCAAAAGATATTAAGCAGGTGATCCACCCGTGGGACATCTTCCGATCAAATGGTGAGGCGATAAAGTATGACTTTGAGCTTATTACAAAAAAACGAACATCCCAATTACTTGACGACCCACACACCAAAACTTATGGTGACCAAATTTTTATAGAAGAGGGTGCCAGGGTTCGTGCCGCTGTTCTCAATGCTGAGAGTGGGCCTATCTACATAGGTAAACATGCAGAAGTTCACGAGGGCGCACTCATTCGAGGGCCGTTTGCGCTTTGCGATCATTCCACGATAAATATGGGCGCCAAAATCAAAGGGGACACAACAGTTGGTCCACATTGCAAAGTAGGTGGAGAGGTTTCCAATTCGGTGATGTTAGGCTATTCGAACAAAGGCCATGAAGGGTTTCTCGGTAACTCGGTGATAGGAGAATGGTGCAACCTGGGTGCGGACACCAATAACTCCAACTTGAAGAACAATTATGCCAATGTGAAAATGTGGGATTTCGCTTCTGGCAGATTTAAAGACACAGGGCTTCAGTTTTGCGGACTGATCATGGGTGATCATTCAAAATGTGGTATCAATACCATGTTTAATACCGGCACTACAGTTGGAGTGTCAGCCAATATTTTTGGTGATGGATTTCCACGAACAATCATTCCCTCCTTTGCCTGGGGTGGTGCTTCCGGCTTTACTACTTATCAGACACGAAAGGCTTTCGAAACGGCAGAGTTGGTTATGAAACGAAGAAACAAAGCACTCACCGAGGTGGACAAAGCGATGCTTTCACATATCTTTGAGATCACCGCCGAAAATCGGGTTTGGGAGAAGAAATAATCCATGCAATTTTCAGAGATACCAGGTCTTGTAGAGTTAAAAAAACAGCTTATTTCAGCGCATAAGCGGGGGAAAGTAGCTCATGCCCTGCTTTTCGCTGGCAGGCCTGGAACTGCCGTACTACCAATGGCATTAGGCTATGCCAGCTATCTCATGTGTGAGAATAAATCCGAGGAAGATAGCTGCGGTACTTGTCCGAACTGCGTGAGAATCAAGAAGCTTGTCCACCCTGATATACACCTTCATTTTCCAAAAATATCGGCCGCTGAAAATAAATATGAAAAGGTGTTGGCAGAAGCTCTCCCCCGATTCAGGGAGTTTGTGGCTGAATCGCCATTTGGAGACCTGGAAGCATGGACCAGAAAGTATGGTCAGGAAAACAAAAACATTTTGATCAGTCGCGAGGACAGCAGACAGATGTTGAAGAACGTGAGTATGCGCTCTGTCGAAGGTGGCTTTAAGATTTTGCTCATCTGGGTGCCTGAACTAATGAACCCAAGCTCTGCCAATGCAATTCTTAAAATTCTGGAAGAGCCTCCTGAAAAGACTCTCTACCTACTTGTTTCCTACAACTATGACAACCTACTCGCGACAATCACATCCAGAACCCAGCTGGTAAACGTTTCTCCAAATACATTTGAAGAAGTACAAAAATACCTGGAGGAAAAAGGAATAGAAAAAACAAAAGCAGGGCAAGCATCAAAGCTCTCTGAAGGAAAAATTGGGCTGGCACTCCATGTCGCAGAAGCAGGCGAGACTCACGAGTACGAAGATTTTCAAAAGTGGATGCTGGAGTGCTGGAATAAAAACCTGACCGGACTGGTTCATCGAAGTGAGGAGTTTTCTAAGTCCGGAAAAGCAGCACAGAAAACTACATTGAATTTTGCAATCGCACTGATTCGAAATGCGGTTGTTCATGCCTCCGGACAAACGCCCCCTGTTCAAAGTGAGGCTGAAGGTGCATTTATTGGAAAGTTCGCTGATAAACTGGGTCTGGAGAAACTGGAAAATGTTTATGCATTGGCCAACGAAGTACTGAATCACCTTGAAAGAAACTCGAACCCTCGGATAACTCACTTAAATTTATCCTTGGATATCACTAGGATATTGAATGGCTAAAAGGGAAAAGCAGGTAATCGGACGATTAGACGTCATTGATCTCCCGGATCTAGGGGTTGTGGACATTCATGCCAAAATCGATACAGGAGCTTATCGGTCTTCGCTGCATTGCAAGAAAGTGCATGAAGAAGATGGAGTACTGTTTTTTACCTTGCACACAGATACAGGCTATAAAGAGTATGCAACCAAAGACTGGACACAGAAAATCGTCAGAAGCTCTAACGGGAAAGCCCAAAAAAGATATGTGATCAAAACCCGTATGCGGCTGTTTGGCAGAAACTATATGGCTTCCATCTCTCTTACCGATCGAAGTGAAATGAAAAATCCGCTTCTAATAGGGAGAAAGATTTTGACCAATAAATTCATTGTGGATGTCTCACAAAAAAATCTATCCTACAATCAAAAGAAGAAGAACTGAATGGAGCGTCCGGTGATAAAAATAGGTACAAGGAAAAGCAAGCTTGCCATGTGGCAAGCCAATTATGTTGCAGACCTGTTGGATGCAGGCGGTTTTCAACCTAAGCTGGTGCCAATTGAAACCAAAGGGGACAAAATCCAAAATGTGGCTCTTTCCAAGATCGGTAGCAAAGGGGTATTTACCGAAGAGCTGGAATCAATGCTTCGAAGAGGGCAGATAGATATCGCCGTTCATAGTGCCAAAGACCTTCAGTCCAAATTACCAGAAGGGTTCAGTGTTCTCTCATTCTGCGAAAGGGAGTCTCCAGACGATGTGATCGTCTCTGATAAGGAAATAGACCTCAACGATCCAAAGCTGATCCTTGGTACCTCCAGTACACGAAGGATTGCCATGTTGAAACACTATTATCCTCATATAACTACTGTGGATGTGCGAGGTAATCTTCAGACCAGGCTTGAAAAAATGAAATCCGGCATCATGGACGGGTTGGTATTGGCCTATGCGGGAGTGCGAAGAATGAATTATGATGATATGGTCAAATACTGGTTCGATACGGATCGGTTCATTCCGCCTGTAGGTCAGGGGTCAGTAGCTATTGAGATTCATGATAACATGGATTCAGAGGTAGCTTCCAGAATAAAGATGGCAACCAACCACCCTTTAACTGAAAAAATGCTGTTGACCGAACGAGCTTTCCTTCGTCGCATGGATGGAGGATGTAGCATTCCGGTTTTTGGTCATGCCGAAATAGAGCAGGATGGCCAAATCACGCTAAAAGGAGGCATTGCCAGTCTGGATGGTAAAGAGTTGATCCAGCGCACCATGCATGGCAGTGATCCGGAAGAATTGGGAACTTCACTTGCTGATGAAATTCTTCAAAGTGGGGGAAAGAAAGTGCTCAATGATATCAAATCTGCATTGAGTTAATGACTTGTTAACAAGCACATATTTGTAACTAAAAGTCCTTGTGTTGCTTCATTTTTGAAAAAACCTAAACATCAAAATGAAATTAAAACTAGCACTACTTCTTAGTCTTCTATCCTTTACAGGGTTCGCTCAAATGACACACCAGGATTCTTTGAATAGTGTGGTTAACGAATATTTCCGACTCAATGTTAAAGTTTTTCAAAGTGGATCATCGCAATCGGATATAGACTCCCTCTTCAGTCTGTTCAGTGAGGACTTCACATATTTACATCCGAAATATGGAGGGAAATACTCGAGAAAGGACCTCTATGATGGTTATATCAATAATCAGAAAAACGGCAGGTATAATGGCAGGGTTGCAGACATAAAAGTGACCAATCTTATTTCAGGCCTAAATGCTGTCTCCGTTGAAAAAAGGTTCGTGACCAGAAAAGATGACACTCTTTCTGAAGGGGAGTCACAAATGACCCTGTTTGAATTCAGAGATGGTAAAATCTATCGTATTCATGAATTTTGGTAAATCCTAAGCTTCTTGAAGTCTGACTCTCCTTTGATACTTTTACGGCTCAGAAAAAAGAAGCAAAATGAAAAAAATAGTTATCAGCTTATTGATCGTTGCGGTATTTGCAGCATGTGGAGATAAAAACAAGGACTATCTAGTCAAAATCAAGACCAAGTACGGAGACATGACTGTGGTGCTTTATGACGAAACGCCGCTTCATAAAAAGAATTTTTTAGAGCTCGCTCGCTCAGGTAAATACGACAGCACAGTATTCCACAGAATTGTTCAGGACTTTATGATTCAGGGTGGTGATGTGGCTAAAAAAGAAGGAGTACGAGAATCTGAAGAGGACAGAATCCCCGCTGAAATTGTAGATGGATTATATCATGTGAAGGGGGCCCTCGCAGCTGCCAGACAGGGGGATCAGGCAAATCCGGAAAAGAAATCGTCTGCTTCTCAGTTCTACATTATTGACGGCATGTCGTGGGATTTTATGACTACCGATGTGAGGCAATTAAATCAGCGAATGAGTGATATATTACAGGACACTGCACATAGCGACCTATTAAAACAATTTCAGGAACTGGCCCGAAACCGAGACAATGCTGGCATGACTGCTTTATCTCTCGCGAATAAAGATCTTGTTGAAGAAAAGTATGGAGTTGACTTAAGTGTGGACCCTTCGCAATATCCTGAAGAATATCACGGTGTAGGTGGTTATCCGCCATTGGACGGTGAATACACGGTTTTCGGTAAAGTGGTGGATGGATTAGAAGTAATAGACAAAATAGCTGCCATCCCAACATCACGAAACCCTCAAACTGGCGAGCGATCACTGCCGTCAGAAGATATTTACGTTTCGATGGAGGTGATCGAGATGAAGAAAAAAGAGATCACTGAAAAGTACGGATACGAGTATCCCAACTCAGAGGAGTAAATGAAAGTATTAATCACTGGAGCCAATGGGTTGCTGGGGCAAAAGCTGGTAAAGCTTTATGAAACCAACGAAGGTGTAGATGTCATTGCAACCGCTCGGGGAGCTAATCGAAATCCATTCGGATCATATACGTATGAACAGATGGATGTCACGGTCGTAAGTGAAGTGGCCAAAATCATTTCCAAGCACCAACCTGATGTGGTGATCAATACTGCTGCCATGACCCATGTGGATCAATGTGAACAAGATCCAGAAACCTGTCAAAAACTCAATGTAGATGCTGTAAGAAACCTAATCGAAGCATGTAAGGAGACTAAATGCTTTATTATTCATCTATCCACAGATTTCATTTTTGATGGAGAAGATGGTCCGTACGCTGAAGATGATCTACCTAATCCGCTTAGCAAGTATGCTGAAAGCAAACTTGAATCAGAAAAGTTATTGGGAGCAAGTGGGCTGAAACACGCCATTGTCAGAACGATGCTCGTTTACGGAATTGTTCATGACATGAGTCGATCCAACATCATCTTGTGGGTGAAAAAAAGCCTGGAAGAAAAACAACTGATCAAGGTGGTGAATGATCAGTGGCGAACTCCAACTTTGGCCGAAGATCTGGCCAAGGGATGTGCATTGATTGCGGAAAAACGAGCAGAAGGAGTCTGGCACATATCAGGGAAAGACCTACTGACCCCCTATGATATGGCTATGGCAACTGCCGAATATTTTGGTCTCGATAAGTCGCTAATCGAAAAAGCAGATGGATCCATTTTCACTCAACCTGCGAAACGTCCGGCAAAAACCGGATTTATTTTAGACAAAGCAAGAAGGGAATTAGGATATGAACCTGTTAGCTTTAGGGAGGGATTAGCCATTTTAAAGTCACAACTAGAAAATGTATGATGTTGTCATCCTGACGGACGAGCGGTACGTCAACCCCAAAGAGCGAAATGAATATATCAACAATGTGGTCCGCGAAGATCAGTTGGTGATGGACGCTTTGGAAAAGCGTGGCTTCAAAACGAAAAAAGTGGCCTGGTCAGATGCCGCTTTCGATTGGACACAAACAAAAATTGCACTCTTCAGGACTACATGGGATTATGCGGAGAAATTTATTGAGTTCAGTGACTGGCTGATGGAGGTCTCGATGAAAACCAGGTTGGTTAATGATTATGATACCATCATCTGGAACCTAGACAAACACTACCTCTCAGACCTCAAAGATCAAGGTGTCAATATTGTAGAAACGTATTTCATTGAGCCCGGAAACAAGCGAACGTTGAAGCAGCTGCACGATGAGCTGGGCTGGAAACATACTGTTCTCAAGCCGGCTATTTCTGCTGCCGCCAAAGACACGTTTAAGCTTAGCCCCGAGACAATTGAGAACTATGAGGAGCGCTACGCCTACCTGATCAAAGATGAAGCGATGATGTTACAACCCTTTCAGGAAGATGTAATGAAGCGAGGAGAGCTATCGCTGATGCTTATTGGCGGAGCATACACACATGCAGTACTGAAGGTTGCCAAACCCGGTGATTTTCGGGTGCAGGATGATTTTGGTGGAACAGTTGAAGACTACCAACCAACGCAAGCAGAGATTGACCTGGCTATTGCTGCCGTAAATGCTTGTGATCACATCCCTCTCTACGCCCGGGTAGATATCGTCAACGACAATGATGGGAACCCTGCCATTTCCGAATTGGAATTGGTAGAGCCGGAGATGTGGTTCAGAAAAAATGAGCAAGCAGCGGAGATGTTGGCGAAGGAAGTCCAGGCTTTATTAGGTTCCATCTAAAGACAAAATTCATGAAATCAGATAAAGAGAGTAATCTATTTCTCTATGTGTTTATTGCAATGCTACTCGTGACGATGCTTGCCTGTTACATTTTCTTATGAGAGCATCTTAAAAGGTATGTCCCGGATTTATTCCGGGACCTTGCGGAAGATCCCTTAATCCCTGGTTTTTGTCTTTCTCAAACCAATATTCGTTTTTGATTCGGGGACACGAACCATCGCGGAGACTCTCTAAGCTTTCGGAAAGTTTGAAACTTTCCGAAAGGTGTAATCAATTCTGCACACGCACCATCCTCACCGCTTTCCCCTGCCTCACCTGTGCCAGCTTGCCCATATCCTCATCAATCACCTTTCCAATCCTTGGATAGCCACCTGTTGTCTGGCAGTCATTCATTAGAATGATTGGATGGCCGTCAGCCGGGAGTTGAATGGTGCCAGGTATAACCGCAGATGATGCGATTTCTCGATAGTCACATGCCAACCGAGCACCTGTCAATCGAATTCCCATCCGGTCACTGCTTCCATCCACCTGGAATGATTCAAAGCTTGGTAGTTCTTTTAATAAATTCCATTCAGGCCCTTTCATGATTCGGATGGTTACAATCTCTTCGTTTTCTCTGTCCGGTATATCTGCCTGTGCTTTTATCTCTCCTTCGCCATTAGATGCAAGCATATCCCCCATTTGTAACCTTCTTCCATCTATTCCGCCAAATCCTGCCCGTTCATAGGTAGAGACACTTCCAAAATCCTCCTTCGCCTGAATGCTCCCTCCCATTCCAAGGTATCCGTAAACAAACGTAGGTGCGGAGATAGCGACCTTATCTCCAACTGACACTCTCATACATTTTCCTTTGGTCTGCCCATTGACTTTAAAGTTTGCACCAACAACAGAAATGACGGTTTCCTCAAGAGCTTCTAGCTCCATACCCATCAGCGCAAACTCGATCACTGGATATTGGTCAGGATTCCCCACAAGCTGATTTACTGCAATCATCATTTGCCGATCCATTGCTCCGGATTGAGGAATGCCGTATCGCCGATAACCAAACCGGCCAAAATCCTGAATGGTGGTCATGGGGCCCGATTTGATCATCTTCAATCTTCCCATTCCTCAAATGCTTTCTTAGTGATTCGATAAAACCGATACCGCGTTCCCACATCAATCAACATAGGCTGATCCTTTGTCGGAACAAAAATTTTTATTGGGGTTCGTCCAATGATATTCCACCCCCCGGGACTGGCTAATGAATAAATGCCTGTTTGCTCTCCGGCAATACCTACAGAACCTGAAGGGATTCGCTTTCGGGGCTGTTCCAATCGCGGACATGCTAATGATTCGTGAAGGCCGTCTGCATAAATAAAGCCCGGCGTAAAGCCTATGAATAAGGATCGATAGATTCCTTTTAAATGTCTTTCAATAACCTGATCTTCATTCATTCCGGACTGCTCGGCCACTCTGGAAAGATCCAGTCCCTCTTCATAGCAGATTGGTAGTTCAATCACATCGTCGTTATCTCGAATCTGCTTGGCAGACCCTTTTAGTCCATCCAGCCTCTTAATAACCTCACCCATGTCAAGTTTACTGAAAACGGCTATTGAATGGTATGCAGGTACTAAATCAATCAAATCTCCACCTATTGCCTGCTCCACAAGGTATGTACTCTCATGGATCTTCTCAATGGTTGTTCCCTTGCCACATTCGAGCAAAACAACCTCCTCTCCAAGGAGACTGGCTCGCCAGGAGATACTGTTAAACAGCAGCGATTTGGATTCC
The DNA here is from genome assembly GCF_056161305.1 of Ekhidna sp. ABH4_415. Classification (NCBI taxonomy): domain Bacteria; kingdom Pseudomonadati; phylum Bacteroidota; class Cytophagia; order Cytophagales; family Reichenbachiellaceae; genus Ekhidna; species Ekhidna sp. ABH4_415. Next base: position 340,683 of record NZ_JBSWYW010000005.1, on the reverse strand, counting down.
TTTGTTGACAAGGTGTTCGTGTATTTCTTTCGCTAAAGTTACTGCTCCTTCTGTATCACTGTGAAGGCATATGGATTGAACATTGAGCGTAAGCCAACCTCCAGCATTCACCCGGTTATTGACAGCCAGCTCTTCGACCTGCTTCAACACCTCTGTCTTTCGCAATACTGCTCCATCTAAAGTTCGAGAGCGGAGCGAACCATCAGGTTCATATTGGCGATCTGCAAACCCCTCTGCAATGAATGAATATCCATGCCTCTTGGCTACTTCTTCTGAAGTGGAGCCAGCCAGCCCCATCCAATAAGTGCCTGGAACAACTTCCTCAATGACTTTTAGAATCAGTTCGGAAATGAATTCATCTCCAGCAGCATGATTGTAAAGTGCGCCATGCGGCTTCACATGATGAAGGACTACTTGTTCCTCCTCGCACATTCTTTTGACCAAATGAATTTGATCTGTTATGCTGGCTGCCAATTCACCAGGCTGCATATGAATAATTTTCCTGCCAAAATGATCCGGATCGGGATAGGATGGATGCGCACCAACAGCTACCCCGTGTTGTTTTGCCAGGCGAATCGTTTGCCTGACAGAACGCTCATCTCCAATGTGACCTCCACATGCAGTATTGCAGGACGAAAGGAAAGGCATGATTTTTTCATCCAGGTTGGTTCCCGGATGTTCTCCCAGATCAGCATTGAGGTCGATGGAAAGCATAGTTGAATTTAGATAATATTAGAAAGTACCCGATTATTTCATCAACTTTAATTCTGCAGCAACATCAAATTCAACGTTTATGAAAACGAATCGCATTGGCATTATCGGGATGGGCTGGGTAGGGTCCAGCGTAGCAAGTTCCATTCTTCACAATGGTATTTGCAAAGAACTACTTCTTAATGATGTGCGTGAGGGACTGGCAGAGGGGGAGGCCATGGACTTCAATCACGGTTCATCTTTTTATCCAACCGCAAGCATTCGATCAGCTGAAATTGAAGAAATGCGATCCTGCCAGGCCATTGTGATTACAGCCGGCAGGGGTGGTAACCCCGGAGAAACACGTCTTGAATTATTAAAAGACAACATTGGGATAGCCAGAAACATTTCCAACAAACTGAAGGGGTATGAAGGTATTCTGATCATCGTTTCTAATCCGGTGGATGTGCTTACTTATTTCTATCAAAAGTTTTCAGGATTACCCGCGTCGAGGGTCATAGGAACTGGGACCATGCTGGATACAGCAAGGTTGCGGTCTATTACAGGCGCCAGATTAAATCTTGATCCACGCAGCATTCATGCACAGGTGATTGGCGAGCATGGAGATTCAGAGGTGGTATTATGGTCACGTGCCACCATCGGGGGTGATCCATTAAGAAACTGGGAAGGATGGCAGAAATCATTCGAAGTTTCCATTGCGGAGGAAGTGAGAAAAGCAGCTCAGGAGATTATCAAAAGGAAGGGTGCTACCAATCATGCAATCGGCTTGGTAACCGCCACGCTTTTGAAATGGATACTTAGAGGAGAACGCAGAATTATTACGCTATCATCTGCCCTTACAGGTCAATTTGGATTAACTGATTTGGCCCTTTCCCTCCCGTGTCTTGTGAGTGATAAAGGCATTGAAAAAATGTTTGAAATATCAATGAATGCTGAAGAAAAAGAGGGTTTCTTGAAATCAGCAGAGGTTATAAAAAAGGCCATAAAAGAAGTGATTGACTAAACAAACCCAAAGACATTATTCAGGCTTCTAAAGCTGACCAAAAGGCTGATCGAAATCACAAGAATTGCCAACCCATTTTGCCATGGTTTATTGATGTATAATCCGAGTAATGATTTTTTATTGCATAGGTAGATCAGGAAAAAAACGATGATCGGAAGGAGTATTCCATTGGCTACCTGAGCCACCTGGATTACCTCAATGGGTTTGTAGCCCAGCATGGAGAAGGTGGTCCCTACTATCAGTATCAGTGCCCATATAACCCTGAACTTCAACGTTTGAAACCCTTCTTTCCAACCGAAAATGCCCCGGGCAGTATAGGCCGCTGCTAAAGGTGCGGTAATCGCCGAAGAAATTCCTGCTGCAAACAAACCCAATCCTAAAAAATACTTAGCCCAGCTGCCAAGAAGTGGTTCCAGCTGCATGGCCATTTCATTAATACCCGTAACACCTTTGCCAAAAATTGTTGCTGCACTGGTAATGACTATTGCCATGGATATCAATCCACCCAACCCAATGGCGACCCCATTTTCCTTTTGCAGATCTGGAAGTTCCTCGGCTGATTTCCACTTCTGGCTAACTGAGGACGCATGTAAAAAGAGATTATAGGGGACAATGGTGGTCCCAATCAAACCGAGAATAGCTAGCTGGTTTTTGTTAGTAAATGAAGGAATGAAAAGTCCACTGAAAATCGAAGGTAGATCGGGCTTAACTAAGAAGGCAGTGATGATAAACACCACACTCATCAATATTACCAGTCCAATCAGGATTCGCTCGATGATCTTTACTTTACCAATAAACAATATGGCAAAAGAGCTAACTCCGATTATTAGCGCCCAGGGAACAGATTCACCAAAAATGCCTGAAATACCCAGAACTGCACCTGAAATGTTACCCGCTTCATAAGCAGCATTACCAACGATGATAGCTGTAAATACAAGTAGAATAGCCAACCACCTGGCTGCAGGATTTTCAATTTGAGATCGAATGGCTTCCCCCAAACCTGATTGTGTGATCAGCCCTAACCGAGCTGTCATCTCTTGTAAAATAATCGTAGCGATTGTTGCAAAGAGCAATACCCAAAGTAGCGTATAGCCAAAATTGGCCCCACTAAGGGTGCATACCGTGAGCGTGCCCGGACCTATGAAAGCGGCTGTTACGAGTGTGCTGGGTCCGAAGTATTTTTTTATTGCATTCATTTATTTTTTGTCATTTCAACGAAGGAGAAATCTTGAATAATCTGAGTAAATATTTTGTGCCATTGTACTAAATAGCATTTTGGGTGATCATCATACATAACCAGTTTCCGGACTCAGTTTCACTTTACTTTTCACAAACGTTCCTTGACCATGCCCTACTATTTTTCCTGCTTCATTCAACAATTCTGATCGAGCGACATACTCTTCTCCTTTAGATGTAGATGAAATTAATTCTCCAGTGGCGAGAATTTTTCCTTCAGTTACTGGCCGCTTAAAGTGTATTTCAAAAGATTTAGTTAAAACAAAAGCATCTTCAACTACAGAGTTTACTGCGAAGAATGCTGCATCATCCAGTAGTTTGAAATAAACAGATCCATGCATCGCATTGAGCGCATGGAAATATTTTGATTCAACCTTTAGTCCTATCTCAGCTTTACCTTTTGTTATGTGTACCGTTGTAGTATCAAATAGTTCAGTATTGATGTTGGCAGACAAATACATCCGCTGCAGCTTTTCAAAATGTGCTTTGTTCATTGAATGGTATGATCAATCTGAAAATCGAAAGTAACCGTGCTCTCTTTTCGACCAGCCACTGCATGTGTTTTTTCCATAAAGGAAACATTCCCATCATGGTCGATAGTGACTGCTGTGGTGCAGCAAGTGCCGTAATCGGGAGTTCGTATACACATGGCAGATACGGCTTTTTCTCTTTCATAATCAAGGCCTGTTTCCGGAAGCTGATCATCTGGTGCTGTTTCAGTGTCCTGCATCATATCAATCAATTGTTCGAGCCTAAAGGGCTGTTTAATGAGTGTATTAAATTTTCTTTTAGCTTTTTCTACTTTCGCCCATGGGGTATCGAGTAGTGCATTACTTAACCCGTAAACCCCAGGATCAAGTAGGTGCACGTCCTTATCATAATTGCTTACATGAGCTAACTCATTATCCAATGTAATTAGATTAAATCCGTTGTAATGGTCTCCTTTCTGCTTAACCTTTCTACAATACATTGACGGCTTTTCATTTCCCATAAGAAAGTTTACGGGCAGGTCACCTCTTGACATTGCTTCTGGCTTGATATTTTGAATGTCTCTGTAATTTGTAACGGCTGCAAAGCGACCATTTTTTTGTATCCCCATCCAGGTGCCCTTGGCCTGAAGGTCTCTTCCTCCCAATATCTTTTTGTGATCTATCCACCAATGAGCTATTGCAGTGGGACGTGCATAAAACTCATCTCGGTTTGCTACAAGAATGAACTTGTATTTGGGATGGACCTTATAAGCAAATGCCATTAAACACATGATTGATCATCCTTTGGTTTCGAATATCTAATTTAGAATTTCATTTTCACAAACCGACCTAATGAAGAAAGTTCTTCAGTACCTCAAAGATTATCAGCGATTACATTTCGATTGGAAATTATACCTGACGATACTGGTTTTCACAACGATCTGCATCATCTTCAACTATCGCTTTGATTTTGAAGATGGAGTCATAGATTCTTTCAATGGACGTCCTATCAAGTGGCTATGGATGTTTCTTTTTCATGGATTCCCATTCTTTGTCGTCTGTTTGATCTTATACGTTTTTGGCAAGAAGAAAGACTGGCTTAAAAGCAAAAGCTACTGGATTAAGTTCATCATTGGCTTTGGTTTGCTGGCACTGGATCGTTCCTTTTATGGTTTTACAGAGGGTCTTAAGTTTTTGCCCAAAATGGAGTATCACTTTATTGTAAGGTGTGTCAACTGGAGTTCCGGACTGATCCTTGTCGTAATCCCTTTGCTTCTTATTTACAAATTCATTGAAAATGACAAGGAACAAAACTTCTATGGTCTTAGCTGGAAAAAATTTGATCCAAGGCCTTATTTAATATTACTTGGAATTGCCGCCGTATTCCTAGGAATTGGCTCATTTATGGGTGACATTCAGGATTATTATCCTCGTTTTGCACGATCAGGCGCTAGCTTATACTTGAGAGAAAATCCTAAGGCTTCCCGCGCGTGGCTGGTGATAATCTATGAACTTTGTTATGGCAGCAGTTTTATTTCTGTCGAGTTGATATTTCGAGGCTTCTTGATATTTGCTTTTACCAGAACACTAGGAGGATATGCTGTACTGCCCATGGTCGTGACTTATGCGTTTCTCCACTTTGGCAAGCCGTTAGGCGAAACAGTCAGCTCTATATTTGGAGGATATGTTTTGGGCATCATTTCTTACAACAGTCGTAATATTTGGGGTGGCATATTCATTCATGTTGGGGTGGCCTGGCTGATGGAACTATTTGGTTGGATGCAGAGGTAAGACATTTGCTACCATTCTTGTAGTAATCCCCGGTCAAAAACATGTCCGGATTGAATGATTTGTGTCATAAGAAAAATCTCATCTCGCTTAACTGCAAGAATTTCTTCGGCAAGATTTAGAAAGTTTTGCTGAATAGCACTAATCTCTTGACCTGACCATAGGGATGGTAGGTAGAGTTCAACTTTCAATGTATATGGCTCTCCTACTTGCATAAAATCTGTTGATATGTGGATGGTGATGTCCTTTCGATCAACTCCAATTTTTTCACTCCAGTGATTAACAAATTGAACCCAGCTATCCTTTTGTGGTTTTTTAGCTGAAAAGCAGTTTATTATTGGCATTTATGTCCATTTTATTATTTAAAATAAGCCTGATTTACCTCTTTTAAAAAACCTTCCTTGCCGGAAATGAAAAACCTATCTCCAACCAAAATTGCATCATGAATGTGAGGCCAGTTTGCATTATATCTGATCCATGTTTCCCCGCCATCTGAGGTATAGAAGATCAGCGCCTTTTTCTCTTCGCCCAAAGTACCTCCAAATGCAAAACCATTATCTTTATCTGTGAATAGGATTTTTCGAATCATCCATTTTTCCTCCGCTTTGTAGCCTGGCAATTCTGAGTCAGACCAAGTTTCACCTCCATCGGTGCTCTTTCTTATCAGATAACTATCCTTAGTCTTTTTAGCAGTCCATTGCTCTGATTTTGTCAGGTAAAATTTATTATTAACAAATACCTTTTCTGCTGAAGAAGGTGGGTCGGCTTCTTTATCTCTCAACTCCCACGAATCCCCTCCATCGGATGTTATAAAATACAATGAGCTAAATGAGCTGCCACCAACTTTCGGGTTCATTCTAAACCCTGAAACAAAACCACTAAGGGAATCCGAAAAATACATGTGATAGTAGGCTACAAACTGTCCATCCGGATTTTGATTTTTAGTGGAGTCGTTTCGGTAGTGCTCTAAGATTCTGCCCTCAATCTCAGGGCTTATTTCTTGCCAGGTAGCCCCACCATCTTTTGTTCTGTAGACATATCCATAGTCTCCGCAAACAAACCCGGTTAATTCACTTACAAACTGTATTTGTTCGAAATATTCCGATCCCAGTTTCGCTCCCACCGACCAGTTCTCTCCATCATCATGACTTTTCAAAACCAACCCATTGCCGTAATCTACCGCCCAAAATGTTCCATTTGAATATGCCAATTCATGAAGAATCAAATTTTCAGAAAGTCTTATCTTCTGAGCTTCCAGGCTAAATATTGCTAGTATGCTTATTAGAAAACCAAAAAGGTTTTTACTTTTCAAAAGTTTAAGGTTGACCATGTGTTAGTTTGCTTTCTTTTTGAGTTCCTTTCTTTCTTTTTGGAAATAGTTAGTTGGGAGTGTTTTGGGGAGTAATGGAATACCTCCCTGGTGAATTCGCAGAACTTCAACAGAGTCGGCTCGTAATGGGTGAGACCATGAAAAAACCTGTGTTGAATCTTGATCAAAGTTCACATCGAATGAAATAAAGAGCTGCTGCACATTGGGCACAATCTCCTTTGAGATGACCATCTCCATATCCCGATAGCTTCCAAACGAAATAGTGTTTCCAACCCATCCAAACGTTGAATAGAATGCTTCGAAATCTAGTATGGGGTTTTGATGTAGGTAATCCTTACCATGGTAGTTGCCCCATACTTCTGCATCTCTATATCGCCAATCCCATTTATCTTGGTCTCTAATCCATTCATTCGAATCATTCCGATCAAAATTAATTTCTCCAAGTGACGCTGAAGCGTGCATAATTTTAATTTGATCATCTCCAAGATGATATACATTCATAATAGTTTGGATATCCGAGTGTACCCCTATGTAAAAATGATCTTGGTTTTCTTTTACCATCAAAAACTGATTCTCATAAATCAAGTCATAAAGAATAGTGTCGTTCTTTTCAGAGACACTTATTGAACCATCTAATCGATATGGTTCTGATAGAAGTTTCGTTGATTCTTCATTCTTGCAGGAAGTTCCCATGATTGCAATCATAAGTATGTAATAAACCGTAACTATATGCTTGCTCCCAAAAGTCATAACAGAAATAAATTTCTTGCAGCTATCTGCCACAGATCCGAAGATGAGAAAGAATAATAAGCCCAATGCATCAGGGCATATGCACCAAGTCCATAATAGTATGGCTGGCTTTTCAGCTTATTGAGCTGATCATAAAGGATAAAACCAATCAAGGTTAAATTCATCGCCCATAAATCCATGTCAATTGCCTCTAAGCCTAAGGGGGTGAAATTTATCCTGCCAATGGTTGGGCCTAAAAGTGAAACGGATGATACGATCATGTATCTCATGTGAACTGAAGGCTTGTTTATGTTCAAGATGGCAAGTAGATAAAATCCGCCAAAGAGGATCATCTGAGAAAATGGAAAAAAAATCTGAGCCAGATTTTGATCCGTAGTAAGGTGCTCTTCCATTCTAAAGAAAGAATGACGTATGACCAGCCAAATGGAGAGAACGATGATTGGAACCAGAAAATAAGAAGCCCTACCAATAGCTCGGTGAAAAGCATGCTTCTTTCTATTGATCAATATGGGTTGAATGATGAGCATCAAACACCATATCGTCATCACAGCCAAGTGGAAATGCAATGCCCAGTTTTGCAGTTCTCCACTGAAAAGTGCTGAAAAGTATCTTCTGAATCCAATCGGAACAAGAAGAAGTATGAGGACGAAGAAAAGGAAAATGAAACGATATTTTTTATCCATCGCTTTAGTCCTCCTATTTATTTAACCATTCATCAATTGACACTTTGCCTGCGCCAGCAAAAAGAAAAAAACAGGACATTGCCAGCATTTGTAGGGCTGGATAAGCATCAGCATAGGGGTCATTGACATGAACCATGAAGTAAGCCACCAGAAAGGTCCCTATCAATGGGATAGCGAATAACCGGACTTTAAAACCAAGTATCAAAGATATACCGCCCAAAAATTCAGAGAGCAGGTATGACCAGGCCGCCAAGAATGGAAGTGGCACTCCCATTGTCGCCAGCCAATCCGCATCTCCGGAGACATCAAAAGACGTGACAGATGACCAGGAGTAATAGAGTAGGTGTACACCAAAGGCAATACGAGGGAATAGAAACCCATAGCCCGCAATAGGCTCCAGTTTTTTATTGAGTGTTTTGATCATTTGATAGTTTAAAGAAGTTTGATTTTATTGAGCAAATCATGTGAGCTTTGAGCTTTTTACCGCACTACTTTATAGAAAATCTTACTTGTTATCTTCCATTGACCATCGATTTTGAGTAGCTGCATGTAATCAACAAAGTAGAATGTGTCATAGTCAATTTGCAGTTTAGCTTGAGCAGCCATACCTGAAATATCCACGGAAATAATACTCGTTTTTCGATTTTGAGGTGGACCTGGCTTCATTCCATTCCTAAAAAAATCAACTGCATTAACCTCTTTATAGCCATCATTGCTAATGAACTTCATTGAGGCATCCGGATGAAAAGCTTTGGAAAGGGTTTCAAAATCATTGTTGGTGCCCCCTTGTAGATACTGGTTGAGGGTTTGCATAACAGCAATGTGTTCTTCAGCATTGGACTGGGCCTGAGCAAACAGGGGAAACAGATTAAAGATCACAGTTGTGAGTACGATTAAAGAATATTTCATAGTCTTCATGTTACTTGTATAGTTCATTTAAATATTGAATTAAAGTTGTCATCTCATTTTCAGTACCTATGGTGATTCTGGCATAATTTCTATCTGCAATCTGCATTTGCCCAATGAGCATGTTTTGCATTAACAGTTTACTTTTTAAGTCATCGTTATTAAGCGTGGGAAAGAAAATGAAGTTGGTATTGGATTCGCATGGCTCCATGCCTAATTTATTGAGTGCAGATACGGTTTGATTTCTGACTCTTTCATTCTTATCCCTTGAGCTTTTTACAAACCCGGCATCATTCAGGGTTGCAATGGCCGCTGCAATGCCGGTGGAGCTTACACTTGCACTCCTCCATATTTGAAAGTGACTAAGCTCCTTTATTATTGACTGATGTGCTATTGCATAACCAACACGTAAGCCCGCAATACCAAATATTTTTGAGAATGTTCGGACGATGATAATCTTATCATTTGTCTTTATAAAATCCAACATGGATTGATCTTCTCCCGGATATTCTATGTAGGCTTCATCTATAATGATGTAAGAATGCTGGCTCATTCGGTCGCAAAAAGATTTCAACTCGTCCGCATTGAGCAAAGTACTGGTTGGATTATTAGGATTAACGATGTAGATCACACCCGGATTTTTATTCGCTACATCACCTAGTGCTTCTAAATCATGCTTAAAGTCTTTTGTTAATGATGTTGGAATAACCTTTCCACCTAATCGTTCAATATAATTTGGTAAAATTTCAAAGGTGGGTGAGGCATAAATAAGTGAAAGTCCTTTGTTAAAAACCCAATTTCCTAATTGATCCAAAAGCTGGGAGCTACCAGCACCGAGCATAAAGTTATTTTGATCTAGCCCAAACCTTTTAGCCAGCGATTCTATCAATTTAGTGGCTTGCGAAAATGGATATCTATTTCCACTATCTATTGAGAGTTTTATTGCCTCCCTTGCTTTTGTCGATGGTCCATATGGATTCTCGTTGGCATTTAAATAAATCGTGGAGTCTACATAGGAATCTCCAGAATCTGCAACCGAAAGCTGTGGTGATAACAGTCCAATTATTCCTAACATAGATGTATCTCTTATCCACTCTCTCCTCTTATACTTTTTCATAAATACACTTTTAAAAAATGGCAATCGGATTCACAGGAGAACTAGTGGTTCCTTCTATTCTCCATGGATTTATTGTGATAAAAAATTGATACCTGTTTATCTCCTTACAGTGCAAACTCAGTTCCTCCAAATTGGCATTATCGATGAGAGGCAAACCGAGATAAGGAATTCCAACTGTGTGAAATGTGCTGGAAAAACGATCGAATCCTTGAATCGGATGAGCATCATTATCCCCATCGCCACCCAGTAAGGCAATTTGATTTTTATGCGCCCACACAATACAACCCGGGTGAAGACCTGCCCGTCTTTCCCGGGTATTTTTTTCGCCTAATCCGGTTCGGACGAAAACAATATCTCCGGAACTCAGCAATGTTTTTTGCCTTTCGAGCACTTCTTCCAATAAAGCAGGAGTTATCGCAAAACCTGGTTCCAGGTCTCTCTCCAAATAATTTGGTACATCAATTAATACCCCTCTTCCCACAATTCCCTCTGAAAAATTTTCTGTGCCCAGCACTTTTGCCCCCTCCGAACCTAAGCTGTCTATGCTAAAACCATTATACATCTGTGTGGTGTCAGCAAACACATGGGCCAAGCCATCAAGGTGAGTAACTGCAAATCCGTGCCACACTGCACCCACAAAATCCCTGCTTCCGTACCGGCCTTTCTGCATTTGATATGATCCTTCCCGAACTCCAGGGGTTGTCACTATATTGGACTGTCTGGCAAGAGATATTTTCCTGCCAGATTTAATCAATCGAGAAGCTTCCAAAATCCTATCAGAGCTTATGTAGTTCAAAGTTCCTGTCTGATCATCTACTCCCCACCTTCCCCAATTGCTCAACTCGACGAGGTGATTTTGAATGTCTTCATCATTTGCTATTGTAGGCCATTCGGCGCGATTGATTGCCTGTTTATCAGCTCCTGTTTCCGATGTGGAACACGCAAATTGTAAGCAGAATAATCCAACCATTAGAAGTGGGAAAATTGATTTCTTAGCTGTTATAGAAATTGGTTTAGCTTCCATGAAGTACTATTCTTTATTGAAAATAAACTCAACCTCCACTTTCCCAAACCACTCTGGTTTTTCACCGCTGGGGTAGGTTTCATCATACATTCGGAAAGTCATTAGATCTCCATCAATTTTAAATCGATAGTACTGCTTTCCACCCTCAAAGCCTGGAACTTTAGCAATATCGGGTATGGCCAGCATCACATCATCAATGATTTCATAGGGCCCACTGTTGAAAACAATGCTTCTAAATCCAGCAAGTGTTTCATCGTCCGTCGGTTTGGATAGGTTTTTAAATGGTACTCTTGCCTTCCAGGATGGGTTGTACATAATGCTATACCTGCTTTGACCTATTAAGAGACTTCCCTGGTGTGCATCTATTGTATAAGTGGTGTCAGCATAGATATAATTAATGGTTTGAAGATTCCACGAGCCGATGAGTGGATTATCTACATTCCGCTTCTGCTCTATATAGGATTTCAATTCGTTGTTTTCATATCCTCTCGCCAGCGTATAGGCACTGTATGAGTTGTCCAGGCAACTAAGTGTATAGCTGGCACCAAAGTCAATCAGTGTCTTCGCAGCATTATTGTTGCCATAGAAAATAGACCAATGTAATGCTGTGCTTTGATTTACAATATCCTGATGGTCAATGGTTGCTCCAGCTTTAATCAACTTATTTATTAAACCTTCATGACCACCAACAGCAGCTCCAATCAGGGGTGTTAGTTGGTACTTTTCACCTCCATTGTTTACAGCCGCCCCACTTTCAATAAGCATGTCGGCAATATCGAAATAGCCGAATCTGGAAGCGATGGTTAAAGGAGTTTGTCCAACTCTGTTTAAAACATTAGGGTCTGCGCCTTGATTCAATAGCAGAGTTACCATTTTCAAATCACCAGCTCTAACCGCATGATGTAAAATCGACATCCCCAATCCATCCTTCGAGTTAGGGTTTGTTCCTTGTTTTATTAAGGACTTGACTTTGCCAAGATCGTTTTGGCGGGTCGCTTCTACAAGTTTTCTAACTTCCTCAGACGTTTCACCATCAAGTTCAGATCCTCTAAAAACATTAATCACAGAATCTGCATGCCACAACCTGAAGGCCACATCAAGGGCATCTCCGTGCTTGCTTTCCAGTTTGATGTTTGCACCTGCATCAATCAATTTTTGCATATTCCTGACATGCCCGTAATAAGTAGCCCAATTAATTGCCGGGTCACCGTTGATGTCGACCTCATCAAGTGACACACTTTGTTTCAAAAGCAAGTCCAGAATTTTTCCATCTGCAAAACCACTGGCATACATCAAAAGAGTAGGTTTTAAACTAGACTTGAATCTTGTATTTGGATTGGCCCCTGATAACAGTAGCTGTTCAACCTTATTGTGATTGTTCTCTTCTACAGCTACTTGCAAAAGACTATCAAGCTCCGAAGGATTGGATGCGAGAACTAAATGAGCGAAAGCACATAGTATCAGCCCAAGAACAATGGATTGAAATCTTACTTTCATCACGCATAAACTGTACGACTTCAATTGAATCATTATTAACCGCTTATTAGTTTTAAAAAAAAGCGGGGAATGTAATACACTCCCCTTAGTGCTCCATTAGAGATTATGAGAAGATTAAATCCAATAATGATTGCGACTTATCATTAGCTGAAAGACGTACACTATCTGGATGATCTGATTTCATGAAGCCTTACATCAAAGTAGGTTCAACTTGGTTGGAATAGCACTTAAAAAAACCCTCTTGAAGTAATGATAAATTTTATTTAACCCGAATTTTGAAGAGTAATTTTCACTAGCATTTGTCAATCATTAAGAAATAAAAAAGCAGAAGATGAGGTGATGGATCACTATCTTCTGCCATTACATGATTAATATTCCCACAATTGGAGAATGTCGAACTAACCCTCTTCATACTTGCAACAGGTTTGACTCCTACAATCTACTAAGGAATTAGACTATGCTGATGCAATTTTCAGTTTGCTCTGAATCATGTCCTGGCTAATATATGCGCTGATATCCAACTAAAAACATTGGAAGGTTGATAATAGGTTACCAATAATTATTATTAACTCTTTAAGCAGGAATTATCCCTGAAACTGGCTGGTGTAAATCCATTTATCTTCATAAACGCACGGTAGAACGTCACCTTATTACTAAATCCAGAATCTAATGCAATCGCCTCGATTTTATAATGTTGTAAGTTCAAATCTTTCAATAAATCTTCCGAATATTTCACACGATACTTATTACAAAACTCATTGAAGTTGGTTCCGGAGAAAGTAGACAAAGACTGAGATATTTTATATGACGGTATACCTAATAATGTCGATACTTTCTTCACCGTCAACCCCCGTTCAAGAAAGACTTTCTCTGTCTCAAAAAGTTTCGCTAAATCACTTACTATTTGTTTCATTTCATCCTTGTTCAAGTTAGAGCTCAAGTACTTTTTACTAAAATCATTGAGAAACTTTGGGTTGGCAAATAACAAGAATCCGATGATCAGGAAACACACCGATACCATCAAATAATATGGTGAGAAATCTCTCCAGCTATTTGCATATTCAACATAAAGACCCAACATGATTCCACTTACTAGATATATTATGGCTATCCCTATTATGTAAAGGCGTTCCGAATGTTTTAAGCCACGAATGAATTTTCTTAACATAAAGAAACTTGCGCATGCATACAGAATGATATGAACAACAATTGCGTAGTTATAAATAAGGAATCGATTACCAAATTGATCAGTAATTAACTCCATACGCGCGATCCCATTATCTATTTGATAAACATCCCTTATTAATAAGATCATTATTAAAGAAGGAAGAAAGTGAATTATCTTTTGCCATATATTGGGCGCTTGTTCTTTAAATGAAAGCAGGTGGAGGTAGAATAGAGGCCCGAATAAAAAGCTACTTGGATAAAAGTAAAAACCTATGAATTGAGGATATAGGTAGAATATCTCACTTGTTCCATAAAGAAAATTAAGAACCTGAAAGCTAAAAAGAATAATAAAAAATGAGAGTGTCCTGTTTCGGAAATATGGTAAACGAAAAAACAGTGATCCTGAAACGAATATACCTACAAGAGCAAGAAAGAATAAAATCAACCTCATTATTACACAATAAACCAATCTAAAGTGAAAAACCCTAAGATTTCCTTCGCTAGTATTCCGACTTAATAATAATTTAAGTGCATAATTTTGAACGTTCGGGATGTGGCGCAGCTCGGTTAGCGCACCACTTTAGGGTAGTGGGGGCCACTGGTTCGAATCCAGTCATCCCGACATGTTAAGCCACCTTTGGGTGGCATTTTAATTTCACCGGATAAAATCCAAGACCATTCTTCTTTTTTTAAGAATCGTTATCCCGAATGCCAAAATGATCAGATTACTTACATATAACCAATAATTAACTTGGTTGACTATGTATGCCTCCACTCCACCAAACTCTAAAAAGATTGTAACCGCCAATAGGGTTCTGGCAATTGCGTACACAATCAAGAGTATGCCCCAGGCCTTTATTAACCTTACCACAGACTTCTTTTTTTTGACCCGTGTGTAACCAATTCCTGTCAAGAAAAAGACCGCTATTGGTACGAGGACAGGGTTCCCCAATATCATTAGATAAAATGCCTTCCATGCTAACATACAAAGAGTGACAATTATCATCATCCAAATTTTAGTAGAATCGAGTGCTTTTTTCATAATGCTTTTTTGTCTAGTGTCACCAATATTTCACTCATGAGCTGAGTCATCAAATTCAAGAATTCAAAATCAACTGTCTCGTAGGTATCCGTTGGCTTGTGGAGGTGTTTTGTAATATCTCCAAACACCCCCACCGTAGAAAATTGCGATTGAAATGATTTGTTGTCTGAGGAAGCTCCTCCTATTAATTGAATTTCAATACCCAGATTCTTTGAGGCTTTACTATATGCCAACATCATTGATTCATCCATTGTTTGTATAAGTACAACTCTGTCCCCCTCCTCATCCCACCCGGAAAGGTCTGTTACATGAACAGAGTGGACATTAAAACCTTCTTCATCGATGAAATCAGAAAAAGCACGACTTCCAATTTCATCATCCTCCTCCTGATCAAAAAGTACAAATATGTAATTGAATGGGCGGTCTTTGTTCACAAGCAGTTTTTCTGCTAGAGACAAAACCAGAGCCACACCGGAGGCATTGTCTCCGGCTCCCGGACTCCCAGGCTCAGCATCGTAGTGGGCACCCACAACTATATATTCATAAGCCGGGTTAGTTTCGAGGATAGCGTATACATTGGTTCCTCTTGCGGGACCAAAAAACAGATCCGGAAATATCATGGGGTGTGCGGCTGTGTAATTATGAAACCGGGGTTTCAATCCTAATTCCAACAGATATTGCTCTATGATTTTAGCCGTTTGCTTCCTGCCAGATGGAGTACTCCGCTCCTCCAAAATACCAACCTTTCGAGACGGCACCATTCCGGTTAAATTTTTTATGACCTCTTCCTGAAAAGGCCTGACATCCAAAGGGTCTACATGTTGAGCCTTAGCCTGTATCCCAGCCTGGAAAAGAAATATGAATACTACAACTCTCATTTTTTAATTAGTTTAATTGTTTTACTGGTTCAAGATTATCCAGTGCTTACAGAATCTTAAAACATTTTTGATATCCAGATTTCCGATAGCAATGAACACCTATTTAAGTGCGATCAACATGGTTCATCATAGCTATTGATATGTTTATATTGTAAAAAGGGTTGTTTGTCATCCAACCTTTGTGCACTGCGTGTTTCGACCTAATTTAGGAGTCGTGAGAACTAGAAAATTTTACAAGACCGTCACTGTTCTCTTATTGACCGCCTCATCAATAATTGCAATGATTGAGATAAAGGGACGTCTCGAGAAGGCAAGTGTAGACGGATCCGAGGATGAGTCTATTCTAAGGACCTACTTTTGGTTTGCAGTAGCAGTTTTGGTATGTTCACTGGGTTTTGTGGTAATCAGCTGGATATTCGCAAAATGGAAAGAATACCGCGAACTCAAAAATCAGAATATCGAAAACGAACTGCTTCTCCTTAAGAGTAAAATCGATCCTCATTTCTTTTTCAACACACTGAATAACCTGTACGGACTTGCGAAAGAGAACTCAAAAGATACCCCGGAAGTGATTCTGAAACTTTCCGACATCATGAGATACGTCATTTATGAGGGGGACAATGAAAAGGTGCCGCTTTCAGAAGATGTAGCCTATGTTGAAAAATATCTGGAGCTGCATCGCATTCGCTACCGGGATAAAACCCAAATAAGTTTCAACAAAGAAGTTGACAGTGGTTATCAGATTGCTCCGTTAATGCTTGTTATTCTCGTTGAGAATGCGATTAAGCATGGCTTGGAAAAGGTGTCTGAAAAGGCTTATCTGAAAGCTAAATTGAAAGTGGAAAATGATCAGCTTACCTTTCTGGTTCAAAATAGTTATGATGAGCAAGAGAAGTCTATGCGTGGGGTTGGTTTGCAAAATTTGAAGCGAAGGCTTGACCTCACCTATCCACAAAATCATAAATTAACTACTGAAACGTCTGAAGATGAATTTCTGGCAAAACTTGAAATCAATCTAAAATGATCTCGTTTGCAATCATTGATGATGAGCCCATTGCTCACCGGATAATCGAGGGGTACTGCGAAGATTTGAAACATCTTAAAAAAGCAGGAAACTGCTTCAGTGCCGCAGAAGCAATGGATTTATTACACCGCTCCCGGATTGATCTCATTTTTTTAGATATCAAAATGCCTAAAATGACCGGGTTAGAATTTCTAAAATCTATTTCAAATCCCCCTAAGGTCATTATTACAACCGCCTTTAAAGAGCATGCACTAGAAGGGTATGAGCTGAATGTTGTGGACTATCTCCTGAAACCATTTTCTTACGAAAGGTTCATTCAGGCTATCAATAAAATTCCTTCTATAAAACACGCAACACCTGAGAAAGAGACGCCCAGAAGCCAACTATCAGTAAAAGTGGATAGGAAGCAGCAAATTATTCAGGTAGCGGATATTGTACTTATTGAAGCATTTGGAAATTACTGTAAAGTCCATTTAAAGGACTCCACGATTACAACTCATCAAAAAATTTCTTCATTCGAAAAAGATCTGCCAACCGATTTCATGCGTGTGCACAAGTCATTCATAGTTGCTAAAAATAAAGTCGAAGAAATTGATGGGAACAGGCTGAAGGTATCAGGAAACGAGGTGCCAATTGGTCAAACCTATCGAAGGATGGTTAGTGAGTGGTTGGATAATATTTCAAGCTAAAATTGCAACAGTTTACTAAGCTTGTCCCTCAACAAATCGTTTAAAATTGTCCATCCACTTTCGGGCGGGCTTTTTATACATTCCTGGAAAAAGGATCGAGATCAATTTCGGCATAACCCAGTCGATTCGGGTGTATTCAACATACACCTGATACCTGGTTTCATTTTCACCAAGTGAAGTGAACTCACACTTCATCGTATTATCCATGTGCTTGTGATGATAGAAAGCTTCAAACGATTCTGGTAAATTATTTTTTGTGATGGTCTCCGTTAAAACCATTTCATATTTCCCGTTCTTGTAATACATCTTCGAAACGGCACCATTCTGACCTTCTTTGCCTTCTTCTAATACTTTCTTTTCAAATCCTTCCTGATATTCACCCAGATATTTTGGGTCTGCAAAATATTTCGCAACCATATCAATGGGTTTATTAATGTCAATGTGACCTTTAAATATCATTCAAAGAATATTAGTTTTTACTCTCTCTTTTGAATGCCAACTTGTTTTCCGTAGAAGCCTCCTCATCAAAGTAGTAGCCCTCATAATCAAATGCTCTCAGGTCATCTGGGTTGGTAATCTGATGTTCAATCATAAATCGTGACATCAAGCCACGGGCTTTTTTCGCATAAAAAGAGATGATCTTGTACTTACCATTTTTCAGATGCTTGAACTCTACATCAATTACTCTGGCAGGCATGTCTTTTTTATCAACAGACTTGAAATATTCGTTAGATGCGAGATTCAATATGATATCATCTCCTTGTGCTTTCAAATCATCCACAAGTAAGTCCAGAATTTTACGATCCCAATATTCGTAAAGTGTGTTAAAATCATCGAAGGAGAGCTTTGTTCCCATCTCCAAACGGTAAGGTTGAATTAAATCTAGGGGACGGAGCAAACCATATAGTCCGGAAAGAATTCTAAAGTGCTTTTGAGCGAACTCAAACTTCTTCTCGTCAAATGACTCAGCATTCAGCCCCTGATAGACATCCCCATTGAAGGCAAGTGCAGCAGGCTTAGCATTATCTTTGTGATGATCAATGTCAAATTCTTTATATCGATGAACATTCAACCCCGCCAACTGCTTACTGATGCTCATCAGGTCTTTTACTTCATCGGTAGACTTTTTTCGAAGCACCTGGATCAACTCTTTGGTACAATCCATCAGCCTGGGCTGTGTGGTTTTTACTTCGTAGGGCGTTTCAAAATCTAAATTTTTTGCTGGTGAGACTACTGCAATCATGGCTTCAATTATTTACAAATTCTACAACCTCATCAATAAATTTTTCCTGCTGCTCAACAAATGAAAAATGACCTGTCTGGAAGGTGATCACTTCTGCATCCAAAGCATCTGCCAGTGCTGAATCTGCATCAATTACTGTCAAGTCATTTGTACCATGTATAACGATTGATGGAACATCTATGGTTGACAATTCTTTTAAGAAATCTCTCTTTGGAGACTTAAATTTTCTTAACAATGTCTGCGTAAGATTAAAATTCGAATTGAGATTCAGGTTTAAGGTATTTTTGGTTTCGTCTATAAATGTGAGAGAATAGGATAGTTTGATAAGTTCCTCATATGCGCTTATTTCTTTATTGGCAAACGCATCCGATGATATAATTGCATCTCTTTTAGTAAAATATGCGCTATCCATAACTTGAGCTTGTCTTGCTTGAATCTGATTATTATACAAATCTGTCATCGGTGTTGGGTGAGCATAAATAATGCCTTCAATATTCTCCGGATACTGTATTGCATATGCAGAAGCAATCTGAGCGCCCCAGGAATGTGCTAACAAATAGACCTTATTAAGGCCCAGCTTAACCCTTAATGCCTCAAGGTCTTCAACAAACTTTGGCATATTCATACTTAATGGCTCGACCTTTACAGATGATCTACCAGAAGCTCTTTGATCATAAAAAACCAACAAAAAGCTTTCAGATAATGGCTCTAAATGAGGTAGCAGGTAGTCATGATTTAAACCAGGACCTCCATGAATTACTATGAGCGGTTTTCCAGAGCCCATCGTTTTTACGAATAGCTCCGTTTGATTGACCTCCATTAAACCCTCAAAACTTGTTTCGGGGTTGCAGCCTACTAACCAAAGAAGTAGTAATAGAATATGTTTAGAGCGTTTACTCATTTTTTGTTGTACTAAATTAAAAAAGCTATGGCTAGCTTTCCCTTTTCATAAGTTTTTCAAAAAAAACCACCAACTGCTGCTTTCCTTCTGGCCTTGCTTCCAATTCTTTTAAAAGCATAAATGCTTCATCATAAAACCTGTTCATTTTCTTCTGAGTCAACTCGAATATGCCAATCTCTTCATAAATCGCTGTGACTGCCTCTACCTTTTCATTTACATCAAATTTTTGAGCCATGAGCCATTTATTCAGCTCTTTTCTTTGATTGGAATCGGCCAACTCCAATGCCTTTATCAATAAATATGTTTTTTTATTGGAGACAATATCACCACCTACTTGCTTTCCGAACTTGGCTTTATCTCCATATACATCAAGCAGATCATCCATCAGCTGAAATCCAATGCCCGCTTTTTCACCAATTTCATTGAGCTTTCCTAATTGCTCTTCATTCATCCCTGCCAGTAGACCGCCATACTCAAGACTGAATCCTAAAAGCACCGCCGTTTTTAGTCGGATCATTTCGATATATTGATCCTCAGTGACTGTTTCAAACTCCTCAAAATTCATATCTAGCTGCTGACCTTCACAGACCTCCACCGCACATTTATTAAATTTTTGAATGGCCAGTGCCAACGAGTGGGTAGGGCCGGTCAGTAACTGGTCATAGGCTTTCACCATCATGGTATCTCCACTGAGAATGGCCACCGTATTGTTCCACTTTTCATGAACGGTTGGTTTACCACGACGGATAGGAGCCAAATCCATGATATCATCGTGCATCAATGTGAAGTTGTGAAAGATCTCTACCGCCAATGCTGGCTCTATCATGGTTTCAACCTCTTCCTTTTCCAACCCATAGCCCAGCAGGACCAGCATTGGTCGTAGACGCTTTCCACCTAACGAAAGAATGTATCGGATGGGATCATAGAGGTTTTGAGGGTGCTTACCAAGTGTTAGGTTGGCAAGAGAGGAGTCAATTTTTTCGAGCAGATTTTTCATTGGCTGCAAGATAAAACCACAATCGCATTCGGTTGTTTTATTCTTCCTCTATCTCTGACCGATTCATCACCTCATTTTGATGGTCTATGGATTCCTGGTGAATGGCATTGAGGTAACGAATCATAAACCTTTCTGATAGCCCTTGCAACTTCCCTTTTGCAGAGGCTTTCTCAATGATTTCCTCCCACCGATTTGTTTGAAGAATGGTCACTCCCTTTTCTTTTTTCACCTCTCCGATCTCCTCAGCGATCTTCATTCGGTTACCCAACAACTCAAGCAAATCATCATCCACCATATCGATCTGTCTTCGTAGATTTTTAAGTTTTTCATTGAGCTCAGCATCAGGAACCTCCGGTCTTCTGACTGTAAGTTCAGACAAGATTTCATCCAGTTGCTCTGGCGTCACCTGCTGTTGCTTATCACTCCATGCATTGTTCGGATCGATGTGAGATTCGATCATCAGGCCCTCATAGTCCATATCCAACGCCTGCTGAGAGATGGGCTGCAGCAGGTCTCTATTTCCCGCAATGTGACTTGGATCACAAAGCATTGGAATATCCGGAAATCGTAATTTCATTTCTACTGCCAATTGCCATTTAGGTTCATTGCGATAAATGCTGTTTCCATGCTGCGCAAATCCACGGTGGATCATGCCAAGCTTAGTGACACCTGCTTTATTCAAGCGCTCCAGAGCTCCTGTCCACAGTTCCAGATCTGCATTGATTGGATTTTTTACGAATACGGTAGCATCTGTCCCTTCCAGGGCATTCGCAATTTCCTGAACAGAAAATGGATTTACGGTCGTTCGCGCACCTATCCATAAGATGTCCACCCCAGCTTTCAATGCTTCAAAAACATGATTGAAGTTGGCAACCTCTACCGAAACAGGCAGCCCTGTTTCTTCCTTAGCCTTTCGCATCCATTTGAGACCTTCACTACCAATCCCCTCAAAGCTGTTTGGCCTGGTTCGGGGCTTCCAGATACCTGCCCTTAGGATGTCTACTTTGCCAGTAGCTGCCACACGTCTACACGTTTCCAGCGTCTGCTCTTCTGTCTCAGCACTACATGGACCTGAAACAATAACCGGTCGCTTTTGCTGAAAAATGTTGATTGGTTCTATCTTCATTGCTATGCTTTAATTCTATCAATAACTTCATTCCAAACAGGCAAATCGCTACATAGCGAAAACCTGATATGCTGACCTCCCGCCGTTCCAAAAACAGTTCCTGGCGGTACAAAAATTCGGTACTTATTCAATAAATGATCAGCGAACGTTTCTGCATGATCAAAAGTGTTGGAGATTTTCGCCCAAACAAACATGCCTACCTGTTCCATTGTCACTTCACAATCGATCAACCCAGCTATCTCCAGGACTTTGCTCTTGCGTTCTGCATATATCGTGTTAAGACCATCATACCAATCTCTTTCTACTTCTAAAGCAGCAATTGCCGCCCTCATTAATGGCTTAAACTGACCCGAATCCATGTTGCTTTTGAACGTAAGTACCGTCTGTATAAGATCCCTGTTACCTGCCAATACACCTAGCCGCCATCCGGCCATATTGTGCGATTTTGAAAGGCTGTTCAGTTCCAAAACCAAATCCGTTTCCATCCGATTCTTTAACAAGCTGTTTTGCTCATTGGTTAGGATAAATCCATACGGATTATCATTAACAATGATCACTCCTTTCCTGCGCGAATAATCATTCAACTGCTCAAATAGCTGTTCATTCCCGTCCTTCCCTGTTGGCATATGGGGATAATTCACCCACATCATTTTTATGTTTTCAAGAGACTCCAGCTCGTCAAAATCTGGTAAATAGTCGTTTTCTTCAGTAAGATTGTAGGGAACAACCTCTGCTCCGGCAATCTTGGAAGCTGAGCTGTATGACGGATACCCGGGGTTGGGCACCAAAACTTTATCACCTTCATTGATCAGGGACATGCAGATATGCATGATTCCCTCCTTTGAACCGATGAGTGGGAGTATTTCTGTTTCGGAATCAATCGAAACATCAAAGAATTTGTGATACCACTTGACAAATGCATCCCTTAGCTCTGCAATCCCTCGATAGCTCTGGTATTGGTTGGCATTTGCCTCGGTCAAGCCATTGATCAGTGCTTCCTGCACGTTTTTCGGTGGATTTAAATCCGGACTTCCTATGCCCAGATTCAGCACATTATGCCCTTCCGCATTCAGATCGGCAATCTGTTTCAGCTTCCTGGAGAAATAATATTCCCCTATTCCGTTTAGTCGTTTGGCTTTTAATTCATCAACCATAGGTCTCTCCCTTTTTGTAAACTCCCAAAATTTCAAATTCCAGCATCATGCGCTTCATCATTGTTATCAGATCTTTAAGCTGGTCAGCATCTGTCAACTCCAACGTAGCATAAAATCCATATAACGTGTTTTTACTTGGAACCGGATGAGATTGCAGCTTCCCTAAGTTTATCCCCAAACCACTAATCACTGTAAGTGCTTTCGCAAGGGAACCCGGATCGTTTGAGGTTTGAAAATAGATGGAGATTTTATCGGGATCTTCTTCCTGACTGCCTCCCTTTCTTTGTAGAATCTTAAAACTTGTATAATTCAGGTCATGGTCTTCAATGCCTTCCTTCAATATCTCTAGCCCATATTCCTTTGCTGCTAACCTACCTGCTACTGCAGCTATCTGTTTAAGGTTTTTCTTTTCAATTTCCAGGGCGCTTCCAGCGGTATCAAAATGCTCAACAAGGCGAATGTTTGGGTATTGTGTGAAAAATTCACCACATTGTCTCAATGCCATCTGATGCGAACGCACCTCTTCCAACTCCTCTAGCTTTGTTCCTGCCAGCGCCATCAGGTTGAGATGCACCCGTAAGCCTACTTCGCCAACTACTTCCACTTCGTTCTTCCTTAGCAACTGGTAGTTGGGCAGAATACATCCCGCCAAAGAGTTTTCTATGGCCATAACTCCCTTGTCAGCTGTTCCTTCAGTAACAGATTGAACAACAGATTGAAAACTTTCACACTCAATCAACTCTAACTCTTCTCCGAAGAAATGATTGGCTGCTTCGTGATGAAAGCTCCCTCTTAATCCTTGTATGGCAATTTTTTCTGTCATTTTGCTACTTCCTACAATATGCACAAAAAAAGGCCTCCCTTTGGGGAGGCCTTTGTAAATGTCTTTACATCAGATACACTATAGCCACCCCATTATCCGCTTTGGATAAATAAAATAGTAGCTAAAATAAAATGCTCTGTGTGCGTTCATACTGGGGTAAATAGAAGCGAGATTTTTTTTAAATGCAAGTCAGAAATGAAATTAATTTTAAATAAGCTGACTTCCTTAGAAATAAAAATAAATTAATGACGCAATCAAATACCATTGAAGTCGAAAAGCAAAAACGATCTGAATATGTTAAATCTTACCAAGATCTTGGCCAAGATAAGTACATAATGAGTATCGCAGAGGAAGGAATTGAGGATTACTTTGATCAGTTAGATAAATATCTGACAGGTTTTGAAAACCTGTCAGATATAACTTCAAGTAAATGTTAATTCGAGTTTTTCAAGCCCCTTTATTGCCTGATCATGAAACTCTTTGAAGTCATTTTTTGAACCAAACCAACTTTGCACTTCTTTCCTCTTTAACCTGGTTAGTTTATCTGAAATCATGGCATGATAGCTACTATGTTCCCAGTCAGCGATAGATTTAGTGAATCCGTGATGCAGAGGATTATGATGGATATAGAAAATTACATTGGTCAAATAAGATTCATTCTCGATCTCCTTAGCCTTGAATGGCCGATTAAATAAAGAGCCCCTTCTGTCGTACATTTTGTTATATGCTTTTGCATAGCTGACAAATAAGTTGCTGAATTGCTTAGATAAGAAATCAGACAGGTTTCCAAAACCTGTCTGATTTAAATGCTCAAGGTCAACTTCATCCTTTATTCGAACCAAAAAGTGAAAATGATTCGGCATTAAGCAATAGGCATAAGAGTCTGCAATAGGTTCAATGTGGTGACTCCACTTTCGTAAAAAGAAATTGTAATTCTCATCATTTCGAAAGAGGTTCTCGCTTCCATTTGCATGATTGTAAATGTGATAAAACTTGCCTGCTTCCATTTCTTAAAAAAATTCTGACAGGTTCTGAAAACCTGTCAGAATTAAATCAAAAATCACAACTCCCTATCGGTGAACCATCTGGTGCTTTGATTTGATCAGGGATTTTAAACTCATCAGGTTCCTCTAAAAATCGATCGATTTGACTTAGGACATATTGATAATATTCCCCATCATCATTGGTGGTTCTTCCTGTTCGTCCGGAAGCGTATGACTTAATCGCTTTTATTTTTGCCAGTGCTTTGGCCTTCACCTCGGTATAGGCCCGGTCACTTACAGCTAGTCCCATGAGTTGTTTCAGCATTTCCATTTCCACCACTTTCTGAATCATTCGATCCAAGGCGTTTGATGAAGGTCTCATCCATGTAGCAGCAGTAACCCTGTCCAATACTGCATCTACACCTAGCTGTTTTGAGTCTCTGGCTTTATATGTAAGTAATCGATTAAACCGATCTGCATTGAAAATGAATCCGAATGGCAAGCTTGCTGCGGTCTCTACTGCTGCCAGGTAATCGAATGCCGGACCTGTTCGCGACTGGAATGTCTCTCTTGACCTCCCATAACCAAATGCCCGTGGTGGAATTTGACTTAACAGTTGCTCCGGTAGCTTTAAACTCTCTGGCTTCACTGTATTCAGCAAAGCCTCTAGTGCCGCCATTTGTTTATCTGCAGAAATCATTTCAGTTATTACCTGATCACTACCACGTAGTGCATAGCTATAATTCAGCCCACCAATCAATTTAGAAGTACCATCAACCTGATATCGATGGAACAAATACATTGGCACCAACACTTCCTCGATGGAGCTCATAGGCATGCCGGTTTTGATTGCCTTTTCTGAGAATTTATCCAGAATGGTTCTTCTGATTTTCATCATGCGGTTCAGTTCCACAGCAGCATTGGTGCCATTGTCCCACAGGTGAGCCTCAGGATGTAAACCACTAGCTGGGCGAGCATCCTGATCCGTGATGTATCTCAAATCACTGTCAAAAGCTTCATCTAAAATGGCTTTGAGTTTCTCTTCATTTTCCCCTTCCGGGAAATCACTATAACCATATGTAATGGTCACCTTATCCCAGGCACCAATATTATCATCATATGCTTCACTCAAATCAATATTTCCCTGATCATCCATCTTAACATATGGGTGCGGGTAGTCCATTACAGAAGCACGATCATTGACACTTGCAGCAAAATTGTGAGCGAGTCCTAGCGTATGTCCTACCTCATGAGCAGAAAGCTGACGCAATCTGGCAAGCGCCATTTCTGTCATGGCATTCGGTTTTTCATCCCCATTTTCATAGGGTTGCAAAAGCCCGGTAGCAATCAGAAAATCCTGACGCACCCGTAACGACCCCAAACTCACATGCCCTTTGATCATCTCGCCTGTTCGCGGATCGGTGATCCCACTACCGTAACTCCACCCTCGAGTAGAACGATGCACCCATTGAATGACATTGTATCGAACATCCAGTGGGTGTGCTCCTTCCGGCATTACCTTCACCTGAAATGCATCCTTGTATCCGGCTGCCTCAAACGCCTGATTCCACCAACTCGCTCCTTCGATTAGAGCGGAACGAACAGGTTCAGGAGCCCCTCGATCGACGTAGTAGATAATCGGTTCAACCGGCTCACTGATCTCAGCATCGGGATCTTTTTTCTCAAGTCTGTGGCGAACGATGAATCGCTTCACCAGTGATTCTTCAATAGGTGTGGCATAATCCTGATAGGAGATATTGAAAAATCCGCATCTGGGATCAAACGCGCGAGGGGTGTAATTATCATCCGGTAGCTCAATAAATGAATGGTGTGTACGTACTGTCACAGCATCAGGCGTTGGAGTCACCGATCGTAACCACCAGCCTTTTGCATCTCCACCGAATGTTAGTATCGTTTCAAACTCCGTGTTTTTAGGAAAATTGAATGTTGCGTCCATGTAAATCGCAGACCTTGATTTGTCCACTGAAAAGTTGCCTTGATTCGAACCTCTTAACCTTCCGCTCACATCATGAGAATCCCTTAATAGCCAATCTGTGATGTCGATCAGGTATGCACTTTCACTTTTTGTTTTGATTTCAAACCCACCAATAACCGAGCTGGCAAAAGCTTCAGCCACCGATTTTACTTCATCCTGATTATTGCTGACTGCCCTATAATCCAAATTAGGCTGAATGAGCAACAGCTTATTTCCATGTTTTTCGAATCGAACCACTCGTTCGCCTCCCAGCTGCCCTCTGTCCAGCCCAATGTCATTGGACCCGATCCCTGCTGCTAATGAATTTACGTAAAGAAACTCTTGATTGACTTTATCCACCTCTAGGAACATTCGACCTACCTCATCATCATAGTAAAAGTTAAAAAAGCCTTCTTGTTTCTGCATCCCTGTTGTTAAATCCGCAATCGAATTTGATTGATCGGATGACGAACTGGCCGGTGCATTGGTGGATTGGCAACCAACCATAAATGAGACAAGAATCAATGTCAGAAAAGTGTAGGTTCTCATTGTTGTATATTTATAAAAGCTATTCAGAATAATCAATTCATTAAAGTAAAGCATTGATCACCACAATCATAATAGTAATTGTATCAATCTATGTTATCGTTAATGTAGCGGCATATTTCTTACAGGAGAAGTTCTTATTCAAGCCCGAAAAGTTGCCCTCTGACTTTCAATTCAAGTATGGGGAACAAAATGTGCAAGAGCACAACCTCTACATCGGTGACGATGTGCGAATAAACGGTGTACACTTTAGTGTGAATAAGCCCAAAGGAGTAGTGATGTATTTGAAAGGCAATTCACGCTCCATCAAAGGGTGGGGTAAGTTCGCTATTGACTTCAACCGACTGGGATTTGATGTGGTGATGGTGGACTATCGGGGATTCGGAAAAAGCACAGGAAGAAGATCGGAAAAGGAGATCAAAGGAGATTTGCAAAAAGTATATGACATCTTAAAAAGCAAAGTACCAGAAAAGTATGTGATCATTTATGGAAGATCGATGGGCTCTGGTTTTGCCGCTAAGCTAGCCAGTAATAACAGCCCAAAAATGCTGGTTCTGGAATCACCTTATTACAGCATGAAGAAAGTGGCCAAGCGATACATCCCCTTTCTACCGGCCTCACTTATCTTGAAATTTCCACTGACTACTTACAAATGGATCAAGTACGTTGAGTGCCCGATAAAGATCATCCATGGTACCAAAGACAAATTAATCCCTTACAAATCAAGTTTGGCACTGGCAGAAATCAATCCATCTCTAACTCGCGTATATTCCGTGATTGGTGGAGGGCATAACAATCTGCATACTTTTGAGGAGTATCATCGTATGCTTGAAGAAGCGTTGCACTCTGATGAGCTGAAACCAATTGATCCAGAGAAATCTAGCTTAAATTTTAGTAGAAAGAAAAATTAACGAAGGTGTCTGCATTACGAATACTTGCCATTGTATTGCTGTGCATTTATGTGCTGATTGGATTGGCGATTTATTTGCTGCAAGAGAGCCTCATCTTCTTGCCTGAATCCTTGCCCAGAGATTATGAATATGCCTTCGAAAAAGAGTTTGAAGAGCATAATCTGACCATGGAAGATGGGTCGGTCATCAATTCCCTTTATTTCAAACTGCAGGATTCCAGAGGGTTGATCGTTTACTTTCACGGGAATGCCGGGAACCTTGCGCGATGGGGAGAAGTGACCGAACCCTTTGTAGACTTAGGTTATGAGGTTCTTATTATAGATTATCGAGGCTATGGTAAAAGCACTGGAAATCGGACGCAAACCAAAATGCTCGGTGATTCGGAAGAGGTTTATGGCTTTGCCAAAAAGCTGGAAAGGGAAGAACGGATCATCATATTCGGGCGATCACTAGGATGTGTGTTCGCCTCTTACCTGGCTTCCAAAAACAATCCGGATAAACTCATTTTAGAGACCCCATTTTATAGTTTGATAGATGTGGCCAAGAAGCTCTTCCCGATCTACCCAACATCATGGTTACTGCAATTTCGTTTCCCCAATCACCAATATCTGAAAGATGTCAAAGCTCCAGTCTACATTTTTCATGGGACGGATGACGAGGTGGTGCCATACGAATCCGGAGAAAAACTTTATGAAGAACATAAGGATAAGGCGACTTTTATTTCTATTGAAGGGGGTCACCATAATGACCTGGCAAGATTCGATCGCTATTGGGAAGAAATGGAAAAGGTGTTGATCGATGAGTGAATCACTATACTTTATAGCTGTTTTACCCCCTGAAGACATTCAGTATGAGATCACTGCATTGAAGCATGAAATAGCCGAAAAATATGAAAGTAAGCATGCACTTAGATCGCCTCCTCACATCACCCTGCTCATGCCATTCAAATGGAAGGATAAACGATACGATGAGTTAAAAGAAGTAATGAGAAGTCTGAACGCTGACCTGGAACCAATCGAAATTCAGCTAAAAGATTTTGACTTCTTTGAACCGCGGGTAGTTTTTGTCAATGTAGTGGAAAATGAAAAGCTAGAGAAGCTCCAGAAAAAAGTAGTAGATGCGTGCAGGATGCAACTCAAGTTGGATAATGCGAACTATAAAGGCAAACCCTTTCATCCTCATGTCACCATTGGTTTCCGTGATTTGAAGAAGCGAATGTTTTATGAAGCGCAGAAGGAGTTTGGGGAACGAAAAGTGGGTTTCAAGTTTCTAGTGAATAAAATCACACTCCTAAAACATGATGGTACGAAATGGAATGTGGTGAGTTTGTAATGTGATTGTTGGATGAAAAAGTTATTGTCTCTTTTCTACTTCTTTTTTGCTTGATTAAAGAGCCTTCAAGAAAAAGACAACTAGTTGCCCCACTCAAACACTCCGGTATCTTCGTCCTTGTACAACCTCGCACTCTGCACATCGTCAAAAGCACGGAAGTGTACCAGGTTTTCCTGATCGCCCCAGACCTCATGAAGGATAGTATTCCGGACTTTAACCTGCTTTAGTTTCTTCACCTTTTCAATTTCAATGTAGCACCACATCACATCCTCTTCAATCTCTGCACCGATGTAATTCAGTTCATATTTTCTGTCTTTTTCATCCCACAGCTTCATTCTGTCCAAAAGATACTTTTCCAGGTTTTCATTGATAAAATCCCAGCTTTCTTTCGACATGATATTAAGCTTTTCATCTCCCGAGTAGGCTCTCAGTGCCAGCTCCAGATCATCCAAAAAAATACGTGTGCTAATTTGTATTACTTTCTGGTCTTCTTTGTATTTGATGTCGGAGACACTGACATGAAACGGGTGACTAACCAACTGAAAAAGTAAGAGCACAAGTGTTATCATGATTCAAATCTAGACAAAGAGTGTGCCTGGTTCCAATACCGTTCATCAAATCATCTGTTAGAATAAATCTGGAGATCAACTCCTTGTTTTATATTCGCTACCCCATGAGTGAATTTAGGCTGTACTACGGACTGGGTTTTGACCATATTTTGGATGTCAATGGCTATGACCACATCCTGTTCGTTGTGGTTCTTTGCGCACTCTATCAGTCAGTAGACTGGAAAAAAGTTTTGATATTGGTCACGGCATTCACCATTGGTCACTCCATCACGTTGGCTCTGGCTACCATGCGGATCATCAAGATCAATGCAGACCTGATCGAATTTCTCATTCCGGTCACTATTTTGATTACAGCGATTTCTAATCTTTTCACCAAAGAGGACAGAATTGCTGAAGGAAAAATATGGAGAAACTATGGATATGCTGGTTTTTTCGGGTTGATACACGGGCTTGGTTTTTCCAATTACCTCAGAGCACTTTTGGGTACAGACAAAACAATTATCCTTCAGCTTTTTGCCTTTAATGTAGGATTAGAGGTGGGTCAAATAATAGTCGTTGGATTATTCATGATCATTAGCTTTATTTTCGTCGGTTTAGGTGGAGTAACTCGCAAAGATTGGAAGATGATCATATCGTCGGCAGTTGGGGGTATTGCCCTTATGCTCATGCTGGATACAAATTATTTAAACTGAAAATATTATTAACTAAAACGTAACTATGAAGAATAGCATTCTACTAATTGTAGCGTTTCTGGTCGGCACAGCAGGGATGGCGCAGGATCGAAAACAAAAAGACACAGAATGGGAGCAAAAATTTGAGCAGCTGGGTACCATGTTGCCCACGCCAAATGTTTATCGAACAGCTTCCGGAGCTCCCGGACATCAGTACTGGCAGCAAAAAGCCGATTACAAAATGAACATCGTGCTGGATGATAACAAACAGACAATCACAGGGAGTGAAACAATCACTTACTACAACAACTCACCGGACGACCTGGAATACCTATGGGTGCAGCTAGATCAAAATATGCGTGCACGAAACTCAGACTCCCCGCTGATCGAGTCATCTGACATGGAAGATACCTTGAGCGCTCGGGAAGTGTTCCGCCTGACAGGAGATCAGGAGTATGATGGTGGGTTCAAAATAAAGTCAGTGAAAAGCGCCGGAAAAGACATGAGCTACCTCATTAATAAAACGATGATGCGAATCGATTTAGCCCAGCCTTTAAAGTCAGGCGAAAATATGACATTCAGCATTGACTGGATGTACAATATCAACAATCGGATGACTGATGGTGGTCGCTCTGGGCTAGAGTACTTTGAAGAGGACGGAAACTACCTCTATACAATCGCACAGTTCTTCCCACGTATGGCGGTTTACATCGACAATGAAGGATGGCAGAACAAGCAATTCCTTGGAAGCGGAGAGTTTGCGTTGACTTTTGGTGACTATGAAGTTGATCTGACTGTGCCATCAGACTTTATTGTTGGAGCTACAGGGGTTCTTCAAAACCCTAAGGAAGTGCTAACAAAAGAACAGCAAGAGCGATTTGCTCAAGCAAAGAAAAGCTATGATAAGCCGGTCATCATCGTAACAGAAAAAGAGGCGAAGAAAAACGAAAAGACAAAAGCGACAGGGACGAAGACTTGGAAATATAAAGCTGAGAATGTAAGAGATTATGCCTTCTGTGCATCCAGAAAGTTCATTTGGGATGCTATGGCTGTGAAATTAAGTGAAGGAAATGAGCCCTTGGCCATGTCGTATTATCCAAAAGAGGGTAATCCGCTTTGGGAAGAATGGTCTACTGTGGCTGTGGCACAAACCCTTAAAACGTACTCCAAGTTCACAGTGGAATATCCCTATCCGGTGGCCATCTCGGTACATACCGCATCCATTGGAATGGAGTATCCGATGATCTGCTTCAACTACGGACGTCCTGATCCTGATGGCACCTATTCAGATCTAGTAAAACATGGAATGATTGGAGTAATCATTCATGAAGTGGGACACAACTTCTTCCCAATGATCATCAATTCAGATGAGCGTCAATGGACATGGATGGATGAAGGTCTCAATACGTTTGTTCAATACCTGACCGAACAGGAGCTTACTGATGAGCTTGGGTATGTATTTCCTTCCAAAAGAGGCCCTGCACACAAAATTGTGAACTATATGAGTGGGGAAAATGGGTTGGTTCGTCCTATCATGACCAACTCAGAGCAGATTCGCCAATTTGGAGCAAATGCCTATGCCAAGCCAGCTACTGCATTAAACATCCTGAGAACGGTAGTGATGGGGCCGGAGTTGTTTGACAAGGCTTTTAAGACATACGCAGAGCGATGGGCATTTAAGCACCCAACACCTGCCGATCTATTCCGAACAATGGAAGATGCATCTGCCGTAGATCTGGATTGGTTCTGGAGAGGCTGGTTCTATGGAACGGACTATGTAGATGTAGACCTGGCAAATGTTCGTTGGTTTCAGATGCAAACCGAGGAGAATGGCCTTGAGACCAGAAACATTAAAGGCTCTGGTCAGAGTATAGACGGCAATAACAGCAGTAAGGGATTTGGTACTGATCCAAATGCGTTTGTTTTTGAGGAATATCAAGGCAAATACAGGGAATTCAACCAATCCGTAAATAATGAAAAAATTAAGCAGTCGGCTGCTGGTAAGAACTTCTATGAGTTGACGCTTAAAAATCAAGGTGGCTTGGTGACGCCTGTTCTTATTCAGTGGACGTATGCTGATGGTACAGTAGAGCTGGAAAAAATACCTGCTGAGATCTGGAGAATCAATGAAAAAGAAGTGAAAAAAGTCTTCGTAAAGGACAAAGAAGTCGTTAAAATTGTGATTGATCCGGATCGAATGACAGCAGATACGAACGCTGCAAACAATGTATTCCCAAGATCAAATGAAGGAGATCGATTTGATAAGTTTAAAAAAGGGAAGGATTAATTAAAACGAACACAACCAACCTAAACTATAAGGGAGACCATCACGGTCTCCTTTTTTATTTCCTATCTTTAGCACAAACATTAGATGCCATGAAAAATCAGTTGTTTTTCGTCCTAACTATCCTTCTTCTTACTGCCTGTTCTACAGGCTCATCTTCATCAGAATCTGCCGATACTACCTCAGTTGCAGATGGCGGTGAGTTCGTAGCTTATAATAATCCCCCAGCAGAAGGGTTCAATCAGGAAGGCTCTGATCTACTTGCAACCCTTCTTGCTGATAAAACCATGCAGGCCATGGGGGGCAGAAAGGCTTGGAACAATACACGCTACATCAAGTGGAATTTCTTTGGTAGACGCGATCATATCTGGGATAAATGGACTGGAGATGTGCGCATTGAAGTTCCGAATGATAACCTCATCATTTTGATGAACATAAAATCAAAAGAAGGAAAAGCCATGAAAGATGGAATAGAAGTAACAGACTCGCTAGATGTCTATCTTCAGCGAGGATATGAAATGTGGGTAAATGACTCCTACTGGCTGGTAATGCCATATAAATTAAAGGATACCGGTGTTACGCTAAAATACCTAAGGGAAGACACGACTCAAATTGGTGCACGTGCCGATGTACTTAGTTTATCATTTGATGATGTGGGGGTCACCCCTCAAAATGTTTATGAAGTTTGGGTGGACACTGATTCTAAATTGATTACTCAGTGGGCCTATTATCCAGATTCGAGTACGATTGAGCCTCGTTTTATTACCCCTTGGGCTGACTATAAAAAGTATGGTGAGATTCTGCTGTCAGGCAACAGAGGCCAATATTCCCTGGAAAACATAGAGGTGCTTGATGAAGTCCCAGAAGGAACATTTTCAGAGTTTGATAGCGTACTATGAAAGGGAATGAGCACGACATTCAGGATTCATTTAGTTGATCATGGTGCAAACCATTCCCAGATAAATTCCATTATTGTATCAAAGAATATGATTATGAAAGCAATTTGGAATGACAAAGTGATCGCCGAAAGTGACGAAACTGTGGTAGTAGAAGGAAATCATTACTTTCCTCCATCGTCAATCAAAAAAGAGTATTTCAAAGAAACCAATACACATACCCACTGCCCGTGGAAGGGTCAGGCCAGCTACTATACGTTGGAAGTGAACGGTAAAGAAAACAAGGATGCTGCATGGTACTACCCAGAGGCCAGCGAACTCGCGAAAAACATTGAAAATTATGTGGCTTTCTGGAACGGTGTTAAGGTTGAGGACTAAGGTTTCCCGTTAGTGGGTAGCTTGACCTTTGGTTTCTTCAAATCATAAGCAATATAAAAGCTGCGCAAAACCAGCGTCAAGACAAATGGTACTAGGGATTGATGTATGGGCTGAAGTAAAAACCCCCATACCAAAAGCAATCCGCAGTACCAGTATGCATTTACCTTGAAATAAACTTTGAAGAAGTGCCTAAGCTTTTCTTTTCCAACAAAAAAGATCAACGGAAAATGAAACGGAATAGCCCACAAAATGTCAAGGTTGTTTTTAGACATGTGCTCAGTACCAATCCACAGGTAAACCACCCACCATCCAACAAATCCCGCAAAACCAAAAAGTAGCATGTCAATCCATTTGGTTCTTTTACCTGACTTAAGATTTCTATGAGTAATTAGTCCGGAAACAAAAAAGAGTATCACAAAGAAATTAAAAGGAGTGACCCAAACTGACAGGGAACTCTCCTCTTTAGGTATAAATGCGTCTACCGATTTTTTTACGAGAGGTACCTCCTCACCGTCTCTCAAAATAGTGGCCCCTGAAAAAGCTTTATGAATGTATGGAGGAAGAAACATGTATTCCTCAGCTTTTGCTTCCTGATCCACTTCCATTCCCAGTCCCACATCAATTCCAAAGTCCCCCCAATCCTGCTGACCCAAATAATCATCCATTAGCTGCCTGAACGTCTTTCCCTCTTCCCTATAGCTTAGATCAAAAGTGATTCTCCCTGGAAAGTTTTCTTGTACCACGTCCCTGATTTTAGTGGCGCAGTTGTCGTATACATAATGATAGAGATACTCCGCATTTTCTGGCTTAACATTGTTCTGAAGAAAATCAAAAAGCCTCTGTGTCTCTTGCGGTGTGAGGTCTAGATACTGAAGCTTGATATAACGCTTAAAATACCGTTGAACCCTGTATGTTCTGCTCCATTCTCGCACCCCCACTTTGTACTTGAGCAGTCCTCTGGCAAAGTTTAAAAAGAAGTTTTCCTGGTTAAAATCATACAATCCATAGTCATAAAACCAATCGATCCCGTTGGCAGGATCCGTGACTCTAAAGCCATTATGACCAAACGCAGACCATGGTTCACCCTGATAAGGGCCAATTGTCACTACTGCAATTTCAGCCTCCTCCGATAGTCTAATCTGAGCTTCACAAAATATAGAAATTGAAATAAGAAGGGCCAGAAATACGAATCTCATGATTCAAGTGTTTACTTTGTTTTACAATGTTGGTCAATCTACACGATAGCATCTCGCTCGCATCAAAACTAACGCCAAAAAGGATATCCAATGCATGGAAAATCTGGCAGAGCTATCAAAGGGCTGTTAAAAACGGCAAAGCACAGATTTCGGGACTCCCAATCAGCATGGCTATTGAGCCAACAACAGCCTGCAACCTCAGATGTCCCGAATGTCCCAGTGGATTGCGGTCTTTTACGCGCCCTACCGGAAAACTTGATGTATCCCTCTTTGAAAAAATAATGCTGGATGTCAGTGATCACCTGATTTATCTTACTTTCTATTTTCAGGGTGAACCCTACCTCAACCCTAAGTTTTTAGACATGGTAAAAATTGCTAATCGACATAATATTTATACCACTACGTCCACCAATGCCCATTTTCTTGATGATAAAAACGCAAAACAAACAGTAGAAAGCGGATTGGATCGTTTAATTATTTCCATCGATGGCGCTTCACAGGAAACGTATGAGTCTTATCGCAAAGAAGGTGACTTAACCAAAGTGCTGGAGGGAACGAAGAACATTCTGAAGTGGCGGAAAAAATTAAAATCAAAAGGCCCTAAAATCGTGTGGCAGTTCCTTGTAGTAAAACCGAATGAGCATGAGATTCCAAAAATAAAGGAGCTGGCAAAGGAATATGGAGTAGACAAGGTAGCTTTCAAAACCGCACAGATTTATGACTATGAGAAAGGTAGTGAACTGGTCCCTTCTATAGATAAATATTCACGGTATCGATCCAATGGAGATGGCACCTATTCCATCAAAAACACACTGGAAAACAAGTGTTGGAAAATGTGGCAGTCCTGTGTAATCACCTGGGAGGGTCAGGTTATTCCCTGTTGCTTCGATAAAGATGCATCTCATAGTATGGGAAATGTGAGTGAACAATCATTTAAAGAAATCTGGCATTCCCGACCCTATCAAAATTTCCGAAAAGCCCTTTTGACCTCTCGCTCAGAAATAGAAATTTGCAAAAACTGCACAGAGGGGCTGAAGGTTTGGGCCTGATGTACTTATTTCGCATTGCAATTCACACAACTCATGAAATTCGAACGAAATAACCGTACCGACGAAGAATTACTTACCATCCACCAGGCGTTGGTCACCCCACGGTTGATCGAGGAAAAAATGCTGATACTCCTCCGTCAGGGCAAAATAAGTAAATGGTTTTCAGGAATCGGGCAGGAAGCCATATCTGTTGGTGCTGCTTTGGCCCTTGACAAAGAAGAATACATCCTCCCTATGCACAGAAACCTGGGCGTTTTTACCACTCGTGGCGTTCCATTTCAAAGGCTTTTCTCACAGTTTCAGGGAAAAATGAATGGATTTACGAAAGGAAGGGACAGAAGTTTTCATTTCGGAACTCAGGATTATAATATCGTTGGGATGATCTCTCACCTTGGTCCACAACTCGGCATTGCTGATGGGATAGCCCTCTCTCACTTACTCCGTAAAGAAGAAAAAGTAAGCCTCGTATTTACCGGAGACGGTGGTACCAGTGAAGGAGATTTTCATGAGGCGGTCAATGTTGCATCCGTTTGGAAGCTACCGGTTGTTTTCGTGATTGAAAACAATGGGTATGGACTTTCTACCCCAAGTCGGGAGCAATTCAATTTTGACTCATTTGTTGTCAAAGGGCCTGCCTACGGCATGGAAGCATATAGTGTAGAAGGCAACTCCATACTAGAAGTCTTGAATGAGTTGGAGCCACTGGTTGAAGATATTCGAAAAAATCCTCGCCCAGTCATTTTCGAAGCAAAGACCTTCAGAATGAGAGGACACGAGGAAGCCTCAGGAACCAAATATGTTCCCAAAGAGCTGATGGAAAAGTGGGCAAAGAAAGATCCGGTTAAAGGTTTTGAAAGCTTCCTGATCAAAGAAGGGGTTTGCACTAACGATGAAATTGGAGAAATCAGAAAGTCCATCCAAAAAGAAATAAATGAGGCAGTGAAGGAGGCCTTTGCAGAGGATACTATTAAGGCGAATACAGAAACTGAGCTTGCGGATGTGTATTTCCCATATGAACAGAAAGTCACCGCTCCAAAAGGAAAGAAATCATCCAAACGATTCGTGGATGCAATTTCTGATGGGCTTAGACAATCACTGGAAAAACATCCTGAGCTGATCATAATGGGGCAAGACATTGCCGATTATGGTGGAGTATTTAAGATCACCGAAGGCTTTATGGAGCAGTTCGGGAAAGAAAGAATCCGCAACACCCCTTTGTGTGAAGCGGCAATTGTCGGGACCGGTCTCGGATTGAGCATTGCGGGAATGAAAGCAGTAGTAGAAATGCAATTCGCTGATTTCGTAACCGAAGGTTTCAATCAGATTGTCAACAACCTGGCTAAAATTCACTACCGCTGGGGACAAAATGCCGATGTTGTAGTGAGGATGCCAACAGGGGCAGGTGTAGGAGCCGGACCTTTCCACTCCCAATCCAATGAAGCATGGTTTTTCCATACACCTGGACTAAAAATTGTTTATCCATCAAATCCGATTGACGCCAAAGGCTTGCTGGCTGCTGCAATTGAGGATCCAAACCCCTACCTGTATTTCGAACACAAAGCACTGTACCGCTCATTGACAGAAGATGTACCAGATGCCTACTATACAACTGAAGTTGGTAAAGCGGTGGTTTGCCATGAGGGAACTGACTGTACTATTGTCACCTATGGTATGGGTGTTCACTGGGCCATGCAATATGCAAAACAGGCCAGGCATTCTTTGGAGGTTGTAGATCTCAGAACACTGCTTCCTTGGGATAAAGAAACGGTAGCTACATCCGTTCGAAAAACAGGACGGGTTATGGTCTTACATGAGGATTGCCTCACAGGAGGTATAGGCGGTGAAATTGCTGCGTGGATTTCCGAGCATTGCTTTGAGTACCTGGATGCTCCTGTCATGCGAGAGGGAAGCCTGGACACACCCGTTCCTTTTGCTGCAGATTTGGAGAAG
This sequence comes from Ekhidna sp. ABH4_415, assembly GCF_056161305.1. Taxonomy (NCBI): domain Bacteria; kingdom Pseudomonadati; phylum Bacteroidota; class Cytophagia; order Cytophagales; family Reichenbachiellaceae; genus Ekhidna; species Ekhidna sp. ABH4_415. Next base: position 302,384 of record NZ_JBSWYW010000005.1, on the reverse strand, counting down.
AATTTTTTGCCAAATGAACGACTAGAGGAAAGGCTTATTCAGTTGGTTAAATATTGATTAAAACTTCACTCCTAAATCTATAGAAAATACAGTGTTTCTTAATTGAAGATCACCAAACCCATCTTCAGCACCATTTACCACGTTCATTAATCCTCGTTGATAGGAAAACCCTCCGAATATGGCTGTATTTATACCCGCTCTAAATTCAATTCCCGCACCAAGAATCACGGGGATATCAATAGGGGTGAATTTCTCAACTGTGGTATATGAGGGGTCTTCCTCTTCATTAAAAACTAAGATTTCCAGGGCTGATCCAATCTGCAAAAATCCTTTTAAGTCTGGTGCTATTTCATTCGTGAACAGCTTGAGGGTAGCAGGAATTTGCAGGTATTGAAGCTTATATTCTTCCTCTATGGTTCCGCTTGCATCACGAAATGCCACTCGCTTTGGAAGATAGATCAATCCAGAGCTTAAAAAGTACGTATCCGATAAGGTCTTATCCGCAACCAGACCTACCGAAAATTTCATTTTCGAACCATCATTTTCTACGGTTTGTGCGTCATTCTTAGCACGATTTGCTGCAACCACAGGTGCCAGTTTCAGACCAAGCTTAATCTGAGCCATGGAACCAAGGGAGGCAAAAATTAGGAGAGAAAATATAAACTTCTTCATGTTCGTTATCTGGTTTTGATTATTCCACCAAGGCAAAAATTAGACCTCAATGAGGTAAACAGGTTTACCCTGTTAAATTTGCCGTCAAAAATAGATAGTATGCGAGCAGTCCACCTAATGATTTGTGTTGTTTTATTAGCGTCATGCACCAGGCAAACATGTAGAGAATCTGTTGAGCCGAAAAAGGTGGTACTCAAAGTTGAAAGGCTTGAGCAAGAACTTTTCAACAGTGAGTCAACCAAAGAAGTGGAGCGCTTCCTACAAAACAATCCGGATTTTGCTCAGCTATTTCTTCATTCAGACCAGTATCCGGCTGATTCAATTCTGGCGAACCGGATGTTTGGATTAATCCAAAACCCATCCATTGATACCCTTTACCAGGAGTCAGTTGCTGCGTTTAAAGATTTTGATGAGGTAGTTGCCACAATGGAAGAAGGACTTGGCAGGTTAAAAGTATTTTACCCAAACGCTCCCTCTCCAATTGTTCAAACATGTGTGACCGGACTCTACAATGACCTTTTTATTTCGAATGAGCACATCATGATCGGAATGGACTTTTTCGTCGGCCCGGATGCAACATATAAGCCTCAGCAAATCCCCAATTATATCTTGCAGCGCTATACTATTGACCATTTAGCTGCCAGCATTCTTCAGTTTATCTCCAGCCAGTATATAGCCAAGAGTAAAGGCGATGCGATGCTTGCAGAAATGATTGATTATGGGAAGTCCTATTACCTGCTGAGCAAAATTTTACCCTGTACACCAGGCAACATTTTGATAGGATATACAGAGGAAGAATGGGAGGATATTTATGAAAATGACGCAATCATCTGGGCCAACTTCATACAAAATGAATGGCTATACGAGACTGACCATACGATGAAGCAGCGCTTCTTGGGGGAGCGACCAAATGTCTATGAAATTGGAGACAAATGCCCTGGCCGAATTGGCAGGTGGCTGGGCTGGGAAATTGTAGAAGCCTATGCAGAACGAACTGGTGCTACCATTCAGGACATCATGTCAGAAACCGATTTCAATAAAATCTTCACCGAATCGAAATACAAACCATCTGGAAGCTAATTTATTCCCCTCCCTGGAGGGGCTAGGGGTGGGTTATGCCGTCAAAATATAAACCTCAGAGTCAGTTACCTCAAACTTGTATTCGTTATTAAAGATTTTGAGGAGCTTAGTGATCTGAATATCCTTATCGTAATACAGTTCAGCAAGCTTTCTGCCATTGCGCTGATATCTGGCCAGGAGTTCCGGAGATTCCAAAAAGACTTTCAGTTTTCTTACAAATTCGGTTCTAGAATAGGGATTGTGATGAAATCCGCATTTGTTTTTACGGATCAGGTTCTTAATCCACCCATCAAAATTGATAATGGTCAGCTTGCCGGATGCTAAGGAATCAAAAAGCTTATTCGGGCTCCCTGTGCCCAGCACTTTCACATCTTTAAAAGACACATAAACCGCATCACTTTTAGCAAGCAGATTCTTAACACAGTGTTTACTCGAATGAGGGTAAAATGACACATTCTTTAGTCTTTTGGCCATCCTCTTCAATTGACCCAACTCCGATCCATACCCTATGATATTGAAATGCACAGGAAGGCTCGATTCTTTGCATTGCTTCGCAGCTTCTATTAAGTATTCCAGGTGATTCGCTTTTCCAAGTGCACCACAATAGGTGATTTGAAATCGGTTATTCTCACTGAAATCTCCAACACTGTAGTCAGCCTCAAAAAATGAGCAATCTGCCATATTTGGAATCACATACACTTTGGTATTTGGGCTAGCTTTCTCTATGTAATTTCTAATTGCTGGTGATAATGCAATTACTTTTTCGGCTTCAAAGTAGAACCTCTTTTCAAGGGAATAAAGCCATTTTTTCAACCACCTGTTTTTAATTACTCCCATCTGCACAGGTGCCTCTGGCCACAAGTCTCCTACTTCAAAATAGTATGGCAGATTCAGTTCCCTTTTCAGATACGTTGCTATAAACCCGGTAGTTAGCGGAGTGGTCATCACATACGCCAAATCATGTTTCGATAGCTTTTTGGCTTCTTTTTTGGCAAATTTTACAAATAGAAAGAATGCCCATATTCGCTGAATGAACCCGAAGCTATTGTCATAAACCACAGGCAAGTAGTGAACTTTAATGCCATCCACTTTTCTGACCTCATAAGCAGCATTGTGCGCAGTAATCATTGTCACTTCATGACCTGCATCTACCAATCCTTTAGCCAGATAATAAGACCTTATTGATCCTCCCTCCTCAGGGGTTTTAAAATACTGATGGACGTATAAAATTTTCATCCTTGCCTTAAAGATGCAGCCTTCCCCATTAAAATCAATTCCTCTTTCGAGGAAAACAACCTTAGTATCGGCAACTACTACAAAAACATAGAGATGTTAAATAAAATTTTTCTCAAAGTATTTACAAAAATGGGTGATCTCACATTTCTCACATTGTGGTTTCCTCGCCAGACAAACGTACCGTCCGTGGAGTATCAGCCAGTGATGGGCACGGGAAATGTATTCTTCAGGGATATGTTTGACTAGCTGCTTTTCTACTTCCAAAGGGGTTTTGGCTGTTTGGGTCACCAGCCCCAGTCTCTTTGACACACGAAAGACATGCGTGTCCACCGCCATGGCAGGCTGATTGTAAAGCACAGATACAATCACATTAGCAGTCTTTCTTCCTACACCTTGAAGAGAGGTAAGTTCTTTGATAGTGGTGGGAATTTCAGAATTGAAATCTTCAACAAGCTTATTGCTTAAGGCAAGGAGGTGCTTCGTCTTATTATTTGGATAGGAAACACTGCGTATATAAGGAAACAGTTCGTCAAAGTGACTGGCGGCCATGTGCTCCGGGGTTGGAAAATCCTTGAACAAGGCAGGCGTAACTTTATTGATCCTTGCATCGGTGCACTGGGCACTCAGCACCACTGCTACAAGTAGCTCAAACGGATTAGAGTATTGCAACTCGGTTTCCGGTTGTGGATAAGATTCTGAAAAGTATTTGACGAATGCTTCGTACCGCTCCTTCTTGGTCATCGCCTAAAATTAGGCAGACTTCCGAGGTTTTGGAAACCTCGGAAGTCTCTTAATTTTCAGCTACCAACCGAAAGATTTTTCGATGCATAAAGAATCCTGGAAACAACCTCCTGTGGAGCCTTAAATGTCACAGCATCCAAAGCAGATTTTGCTGCTTCCAATTCATCCAATCTTGATCGGAGTTCCATGTCAGCACACAGCGATTCTTTCATCTCCAATCGCTCGTCCTCATTTAGCTCGTCGTATAGAAATCTTACTAAATCATCTTCTGTAAAGGTTTTTGTCATACGCGTTTTGGGTTTGCTCAAACTTTTTTCTCAAGTTTATCAAAGCATACCTCATCCTTCCCAGCGCCGTATTGATACTTACATCAGTTGCATCAGCAATTTCCTGGAAGCTCATCTTCATGTAGTGTCGCATAACCAACACCTCACGTTGTGAGTCCGGTAAATCTTTGATGTAGGCTTTCAGAAGGTTGTAGGTATCTTGTTTGATATGTTCTTCTTCAATTGACGACTCTGAGAAATCAAGCGTATTAAACACACTGCTTCCATCCTCCATCACAATCAAAGGATATCGCTTGGCTTTTCTAAAGTGGTCTATAGACAGATTATGAGCGATTCTTAGAATCCAGGGAAGAAATTTCCCTTCCTCATTATACTTGCCAGATTTGATAGTACGAATTGCCTTGATGAAAACCTCCTGCATGAGATCTTCGGCGGTGTACCTGTCTTTTACAATTAAATAAATTGTGGTAAAAACCCTGTCTTTATGACGATTGAGGAGTTCCTCAAATGCCTCTTCGTTTCCTCCAATGTAGAGGGATAGCAATTCACTATCATTCAAACTTGTCTTATTCATGTAATTCACCTGTTTGTTAACGTAGAGGTCTATATCATATTGTAGGGTTTAGGGTTAGAAATAATTTTATGCGGACAAGAATATAAAAAATCAACAACTCGGAAAAGTCTGCACCTTATTTTTGCGCCACTCGAACCGAATCCTTTTGTTAGTGTTTCATAGACAGGCACACCCCTAAAATGGTTGGAAAAATTGACAATTTAGATCCCAAAGAATACATCCTCATCAAAGGAGCACGGGTGAATAATCTGAAAAACCTTGATGTGGCAATCCCTCGAGATCAACTCGTGGTGATCACAGGATTATCAGGTTCGGGAAAATCATCCCTTGCATTTGACACGCTATTTGCAGAGGGACAGAGAAAATATGTAGAGAGCCTGAGCTCGTATGCGCGCCAGTTTTTGGGACGGATGGAGAAACCTGAGGTAGACTACATCAAAGGCGTAGCTCCCGCAATTGCCATAGAGCAAAAAGTTTCTTCCAAAAACCCAAGATCTACGGTTGGTACCACTACAGAAATCTACGATTATCTGAAGTTGCTCTTCGCGCGCATCGGTAAAACCATTTCTCCGGTTTCCGGAAAAGAAGTAAAAAAAGATACCGTTACGGATGTTGTCAACTACATCCTTTCTCACGAGGAAGGTTCGAAGCTGATGATCACAACACCACTCAAACAAAAGGAGAAAAGATCTTTAACTAAGGAATTAGAAATCCTGATGAGTAAGGGCTACACCCGCATCATGATTGGAGATGAGGTGGCTTTCATTGAGGATTTGCTGAAAAATAATGAGAAGCCAAAGGAAGCAATCGAAATCCTGATTGACCGGGCGGTTGTTCAAAACGATGAAGCCACACAGTTTCGTTTGGCTGACTCTGTACAAACTGCATTCTTCGAAGGAGAAGGCGACTGTTTTGTAACCATCGTAGGGAAAGGAAAAAAGAACTTTTCAGATCGATTTGAACTGGACGGAATGGTCTTTGAAGAACCTTCGGTCAACTTTTTCAGCTTCAATAACCCATACGGTGCTTGTAGAAAATGTGAAGGGTTTGGAAGAGTTTTAGGAATCGATCCTGATTTGGTGATCCCTGATCGTAATCTATCGGTCTATGAGGGTGCTATAGCTCCATGGAAAGGTGAAACCATGAAAAAGTGGGCAGAGCCTTTGTTGAAAGATGGTATCAGGTTTGATTTTCCAATCCATCGTCCGATTGCTGAACTCACGAAAGAGCAATACGATCTTCTCTGGTCTGGTAATGAATATTTTGATGGACTCAATAAGTTCTTCGTGCATTTAGAATCCAAGCTCCACAAAATCCAGTATCGCGTGATGCTCTCTCGCTACCGGGGGAAAACCACCTGTCCGGACTGCAGAGGAACAAAGCTTAGAAAAGATGCAAGCTACGTCAAGGTCGATAATCATTCGATTACTGACCTGGTGTTGATGCCTGTGAAGAAACTTCGCCCATTTTTCGATTCTATCAACCTGGGCAAGCACGATGAAAAAGTTGCTAAGCGTATCCTTGAAGAAATCAAAAATCGTCTTTCATACCTCGAACAGGTTGGACTTGGATATCTCACTTTAAATCGGCTGACGAATACACTTTCCGGTGGAGAGTTTCAGCGAATCAAGCTGGCAACTTCCCTTGGCAGTGCGCTGGTTGGTTCTATGTACATTTTGGATGAGCCAAGTATTGGACTTCACCCGAGAGATACGGATCGATTGATCGATGTATTGAAAACATTGCGCGATGTTGGGAATACAGTGATTGTGGTGGAGCATGAGGAGAAGGTAATGGAAGCTGCAGACCAGATCATCGACATTGGTCCCGATGCAGGCGTGTTTGGTGGAGAACTTGTCTTCCAAGGTAAGACCTCAGACATGAATGGAGAGACCAACTCCTACACTTCTAAATATCTGCAAGGAAAAGAGACGATTCCTGTTCCTGAACGAAGAAGACCATGGCGATCCTCCGTTCAAATTGAGGGGGCTCGAGAAAATAATTTGAAGAATATTGCTGTAGAAGTACCACTGGGTGTGTTAACGGTTGTTACGGGTGTGAGTGGTTCCGGCAAGTCCACGCTAGTAAGAAAAATCTTACATCCGGCAATTGGTAAGCAGCTGGGACAAATCGGGGAAGCCTCTGGCAAGTTCACAAACTTAACCGGCAACTACAAAAAAATTACACAGGTAGAATTTGTAGACCAAAACCCGATTGGAAAAAGCTCTCGTTCCAACCCGGTCACATACGTAAAAGCCTATGATGCCATTCGTCAACTTTTTGCTGAGCAGCCCCTATCTAAAACCAACAATTTCAAACCAGCACATTTCTCGTTCAATGTTGATGGTGGAAGATGTGAGGTTTGCGAGGGAGAGGGTACCGTAAAAATCGAGATGCAGTTCATGGCTGACCTTCATCTGACGTGTGAAAACTGCGGTGGCAAACGATTCAAGAAAGAAATTCTTGAAGTCAAATACAACGACAAGAATATTGCTGATGTGCTTGACCTCTCAGTTAGAGAGGCATTGGAATTCTTCGAGGGAAACAATGCCATCACCAACAAGCTGCAGCCACTCTTTGACGTGGGGCTTGGGTATGTGAAACTTGGACAGGGATCAAACTCGCTAAGTGGTGGAGAAGCACAAAGAGTCAAGCTCGCCTCCTTTCTTTCAAAGGGAAGCAAGACAAATAATACCGATCACATCCTTTTTATTTTTGATGAACCAACTACCGGCCTCCACTTTCATGATATTAAAAAATTGCTGGATGCAATCAACGCTTTGGTTGATGGGGGTAATTCAGTGGTGATCATCGAGCACAATACCGAGGTTATAAAGAATGCCGACTGGATCATTGATCTTGGTCCCGAGGGAGGAGAAGAAGGTGGTAATGTTTGCTTTGCAGGATTGCCGGAGGATCTGGCGAAACTGAAGGATAACTATACTGCTCAGTATTTGAAAGAGAAGCTATAGCTATTCAGCGTCTATTAAATACTTTCTCATTCGATGGTTGATGCTTCCAATATTCGGTGTGTCGTTGGGATTGCTCTCAATTATTCCAGATAGGAAACCTATTGCTCTTTCTTCAAAACCCAAAGCACTTGCAACCTTCTCGCTGAACTTGATTTCACTTAGTAAAACCTTACCGTCAATCTTCATCAGCTTGACCATGTAAATGAGAATATCTACTTTCTCATCAAAATTAAGATCCTTAATCAAGTTTCCGGTTTTACCTGCATTTTTAAGAAGCTCTTTAAGATCTCCCATGGATAATCCCTCGAGCTCCGCTAAGTGTCGAATAAATTCTTTTTCAGAGCTGTCGAAATCACCATCTGCCTGTGCAATTCCTACCAAGGCTCTAAACTTTACAACATCTTTCATGAATCAATGCATTTATTATTTACCAAGATGTTAAGAAATACCCACTTATCAGCCAGGCTTGCCTTACTAATAGATGAGTCGGCCTTTGTTATCGATTGAGAAGTAGGCCATTAAACGTTGATCAACCTAAGAATAATATTAACTAGTCGTCTTAAGGTTTTGAGACGAAATCCTTCATTTTAGTTTGAATAGCACTCCAATTTGGAGGCACGCTCTTGTCTCTGTGAACCATTTCAGAAAGAAAGCCAATCGACTTCTCATCAAACCCAAACATTTTAGCCATCATCTGACAAAATTTGATTTCGCTAAGAAATACCTTGCCATCTGCTTTCATGATTTTTACCAGGTCAGCCAAGATCTCGATCTTACCATCAAAGTCTAGATTGAAAGCGATGGGTTTGTTTGCGTCTTTACTTTCAAGTTCTTCCTTTACCAATTGTTGCAATTCGGACTCCTCGATTTGATTATCTCGTGCTAGCTCTTTAAGAAGTTCCATTTCCTCTTTCTCTAACCTATTATCAATTAAGGCCATTCTGATTAGTGCACGGAATTTTTCTAGTTTGTTCATTTGAAATTGGGGTCAGTTTTTTCAACAAAAAGACCTCAATTAAGAGATACTTGAAATGCGGGGTAACATCAGAAATGAGTAAGTTTTTTTACTAACTAGTTTATGGAAATCAATTATCGAAATAAGCTCCAAGCTTCTTCATGTTCTCCTCATTCACTTCTACATCATACTTCACTTGACCCGCTTCTATAAGAATAACACGATCACAAGATTCAGCTATATTTTGAAGATTATGACTTGAAACAATCACGCACCTGCCTTTCTCTTTTTGCGCTCGAATCAGTTTTCTCAGCTTTGCTTGTGATGTGGGGTCCAAATGAGCAAAAGGCTCGTCCATGATGATGTATTTAGGGTCTCCTGCCAATAGTGACAAGACACCAATTCGCACTTTTGTCCCGGTAGACAAATCCCGAATATACTTTTTGTTCTCATCGATATCCTTATTAGAAAATTCAGCATAATCAGAGAGTAGCTTCTCCACATCAAACCGGGAGTTTTTCATCTTTAACATGAAGCTCAGATATTCCTTTGGCCTTAAAAACTCAATGAGGAAAGACTCATCTATAAATGCATTTAAATGATTTTGCCAGTCTGCCGAAATATTCACCGGAACATCTTCCACTGAAACATGTCCATGATCTGGCTTCAGCAAATCCAGAACAGACTTAAAAAAGGTCGTTTTTCCTGCGCCATTGTTTCCTACCACACCTATGCACTCACCAGGGTGGATTTCCAGGTCATCAATATCCAGGGCACGTACACCTCCAAATGATTTCTTCAACTTTTTGATCTTGATCATGCTTTAAAACTTTGTGACAAATGATACTTTCTGGATTGATATTTTTTTGCGATCAAATCCGTAATTGGGTGAAAGAGCACTAACCCTACTAATCCGATACCACCAAGTAACAATCCTGCATTATTACCCAAGAAACTTACCCCTATTCCATAAATCATTAATGGTAGCAAAATGACTAAAAAGCTGCTAACGAAAATCGGAGCAGTCATCATACCATTGTAGTTCATGAATGAGTTTTCCGTTAGAATAATCTTCGTGTCATTTAGCGTGGATCGGTAAAGGACTAGCGGAATCGTAACACCAATATTGAATAGAAAAACAGTGATCAGGTCTATCCAACTTAACCCGTTTATTAATGTGGGAATAGATGTAAACGTTAAACCAACAAAACAGGTACCAACATAAAACAAGTACCGGGTCTTTATAAAAGCCTTTGGAGAAATATTGGTGATTAAAAAGTCAAAATAGCTCCCTTCCCATCCAAGGGAATAAACCCCATGCTGAATAATGAAAAAACCAGTTGCGATAAAAAATATTAATGTCCCAATCATCCACTCTGTATCCCCGTCTACGAGAAAAGGTAGCAGCAAAACACTAACCATACCCAATAGTAAATTACTCCTGGTACGCTTATTCCTCACCAGCAATGCCCACTCTAGTTGGAATACCGGATTTTTAAAACTTAATACGGGTAAAGCATCCAGCAGTCCTGATGCTTTTTGTGCTTTTTCCACCTCTCTGTGCTCGATGGATGATTTTACCATTCGATAAGAACCAAAAATCGCGATTCCAAAGAAAACCAGAGCCGTAATTGGCTGAATAAGAAGGTTTGAGACTGTGAGATTTGGAATAAATAGTTCGATGATTAGAACAATTAAAACAAGCCCCATGAGAAGGGGTTTTAGCCTTCTTTTTGAGAATTGTGTCAGTATCCCTAAATAATGATTTGCAAGCCACCAGATAGCCACTGATAAGAAGGCCATATTTCCCAACCAGCCAGCAGCTTTAGTAGCCATCATGATCATTGAGAGGAATAATATAAAAGGTATGATGCCGAATAGCGAAGTAAAAAGATACTGTGAAGCTATCTCCTTCGACTTATCACACCACAAGACATAATACTTAAGCTTAGGAAGTGGCCTTCTAAAAACTAATCGGATGACTAAATCCAGAAAAACATAAATAAGTAACAAGAAATGATAGTTTGAATTACCCGATACATAAGCACTCAAGTAACCCACATATGCATCTAATGAATCATATGAAAAATACATGGAACTGCCGAATATGATTGACAGCACAGTAAATGCAAAAACTTCACCATCAAAAGAAGTGCTTCTGACAATAGACTGATAGTGATGTCTTATATAGAAAAGATCCATTCTAAATGTGTTAGTGACGCTCCGTTAGTATCATTGCAATCTAAAAACTTACACTGGGCATGAGAAAAAAAATTGTAGCTGGAAATTGGAAAATGAACTGCACGCTTCCTGAGGGAAAAAAATTAGCTTCGGAAGTCATCCATATGGTACAGGGTGAGGTGAATAATGAAGCAGACGTAATCCTAATTCCACCTTTTATCCATCTCACTGGTATTCAAAACCTGATTGGTTCATCGAAGAACATTTTTCTTGGTGCTCAAAACTGTCACCAAAGCCAAAGTGGGGCATTTACCGGGGAAGTTTCAGCGGGTATGCTTGTTTCTTGTGGAGTAACGTACGTCATCCTTGGGCATAGCGAGCGCAGAGAATACTTCGGAGAAACTGATGACCTCCTTGCGGAAAAAGTAAGCTTCGCGTTGGAAAACCAGCTTATTCCTATCTTTTGTTGCGGCGAAAAGCTGGAAGTTCGTGAGGCTGGCAAACATGAGGATTTAGTCAGTATGCAGGTAGAAAAAGCATTGTTTGGACTCTCCGAAGATCAAATCTCAAAAGTGGTGATCGCATATGAGCCTGTTTGGGCAATTGGTACCGGTAAAACGGCAAGTGCTGATCAGGCGCAAGAAATGCATGCGTTCATCAGAAAGCAAATAGCTGCAAAATACTCCCAGGAAACAGCAGATTCCATTTCCATTCTTTACGGAGGGAGTGTCAAGCCAGAAAACGCAAAGGAGATTTTCTCCCAGCCGGATGTGGATGGCGGTTTGATCGGTGGGGCGAGCTTAAAATCGCGAGACTTTACAAACATTGTAAAAGCATTTGATTAATGGATTTCATCACCATCAAAGTATCATGTGACTCAGCACTTACTGATGTGCTCATCGCTGAGCTGTTTGAAGCAGGGTTTGATTCCTTTCAGGAGTTTGATGATGGTTTTGAAGGGAGCTGTGAGCAGTCTCAATTTGATGAAGAAAAGGTAGGGGTCTTATTCAACCAGTTTCCAAATGTCTCTTTTACGGTTAAAGAACAAGAGAAGGTCAACTGGAATGAGGAGTGGGAAAAAAACTACGACCCCATAATCGTTGAAAACCGATGCATCGTTCGTGCATCATTTCATGATTCCCGACCAGAATTTGAATATGAGATCATCGTCACTCCTAAGATGTCCTTCGGAACTGGACATCATGCAACGACTTACCAGGTATTAAATTACCAGATGGATTTGGATCATTCAGGCAAAAAGTTCCTTGATGTGGGTACTGGAACAGGCATACTAGCGATAATGGCGGCTAAGCGTGGAGCTAGTGAAATAATAGCAACTGACATTGATGACTGGTGCATCGAAAATAGTGAGGAGAATTTTGCGTTGAATGATGTAAAAGACGTGGAGTTGATCAAGGGTGAAATTGAAGAGGTGAGGAAATCTAAATTTGACATTGTAATCGCCAATATCAATAAAAACGTGCTTCTGGATCAAATAAGTGATTACGCCAAAAGGTTAAAATCTGATGGCCAACTCATCCTCAGTGGATTTTATGAATCTGACATTTCCGATTTGGAAAATGAAGCAATGAAAAGTGGACTATACAAAATTCATTCAACCACCAGAGATAAATGGGCGATGCTCGCTTTAGAAAAACGCTCCGTCTAAAACCGACGTTTATGTACGGTACAGTGGGGACTTATAAATATCTTTAACGCTTGATGCGCTCGCTTTTATTATTTGTAATGGCATCTGTGCTAGTGATTATGACAGCACATGCCCAACGATACTCTGAAGATAAAACGGAGTTTCGGGCACAGGCTATTGCTAAGCTCAAATCCATCGGAACAGAATCAGCGAATAAGATTGCGTTTGATTTTCAGAACGCATGGGATGGTAAATTCACCGATGCGCAGCAAAACAAAGCACACCAGATTGCTCTGACGATGCAGCAAAAAGGATATCAGTTTTATCCTTATTTCTACCACTATTTTACCTATCTGGCCTATTCAGTAACACAGGAAAACCTGCAAAGAGATCAATTGGACAAGGTGCTTGAGATTAATGAGCAAGTTGTACGCACACTATCCAAATCGCAATACAGGGAGTTTCTTTTTGGATTAAATATCTATTTCGCCCGAAAATATTTGAGCCTGGATAAAAACCTCTCCGTGCAGGCACTCGATGGAAGCTACGAGTTCAAGCTGCTGGACGAATACGTTGACGTACAGCCTTTTCAGGAGGAAGCCATAGCGGAAGATACCGCAGAGTTAATCACAGAAGAAACCATGCCGGTAATCGAGGATGAGCCAGCAGAAGACTCCTGGGGAAATGATTCATGGGACAACTCCAACGATAGCTGGGGGAATGATTCGTGGGGCAATGATGATAGCTGGGGTGATTCTGACGATTCGTGGGGGGACGACTCTTGGGGTGGTAGTGATGACTCATGGGGAAATGACGATAGCTGGGGAAACGATTCCTGGGGGAGTGTGGAAGAGGAAGAGCCCGCCTATGAAGCACCAAAAGCAGTGAGGCCAAGCTACTCGCCTGCCATTCAAGATTATCTTACGCTGAAACAATATCAGTATGTGCACCCTGAACCAGAAGGGCCAGTTATCGAAGTAAAAAATGCACGAATCGTAATGGCCACACCTTTTGACTCTCTGCGAATCAAAAGTGTGAATGGTTCTTTTTTACTTCAAAACAGAACATTATCGGCAGAACAAGGATCTCTAGACTGGCCTGGTCAAAATACAAAGTTTAGAGGGGCTGTTGTTCAGCTAAAAGAATTTCACCTCAAAAAAGATCGGCCATCGTTCTGGACCCCTAATGCCACCCTGCAATTTGATGAACTTGCCGGGGGTGAAATTGAAGGCGTTTTTGAATACAACAGCGTCAGACGACCAAAAAGAGCACTTTCAAAATATCCAATCTTCACTTCAAACAATGCCAATCATACAGTAAAGCTGACAGATGATAAGCTCAGCTATACAGGTGGCATTCAGCTTAAAGGCAATCAACTGTTTGGAAAAGCTGTCTCACGGGATCCGGGCATACTTAAAATTCTGGACGGAAAGGGCAATACAGTTGTATTGAAATCGAGCGAGTTTGTATTGGGAGATTCCCTTGTTTCGATGAATAGTGGATCAATCACCATTCTTCATGGTAGTGATTCCATTTATCACAAGTCTGTTCGTGCTAAGTATGATGTATTGACGAAAGAACTAAAGGTCCTTCGGAACAGTAACCTTACCCCTTACAAGTCCACCTATTTTGATGTTACGATGAACGTAGATTTGATCACATGGAAGATGGAAGATGATTCTATTGCAATGGAAATCATGAATGGCAAAGACCTGCTTCCTGCTTCCTTCGAATCAGAAGACTTCTTTAATATGATTCGTTACAGAAAGATGGGGCGCTTTCTTGACTTCCATCCGATTAACGCCGCTGTATACTACGCTCGGAAATACAACCTTGAAGAGTTTTATGTAGGAGAGTTGGCCCTGGAGTATGACATAAACGAAAACTTTGCAAAAGCAGCAGGAAAAGTGCTTTCCCAATACGGGTTTGCGGACTACAATGCAAGCACAGGAAAGCTGAAGTTACACCCAAAAGCGTTTATGTACTATGATGCTTCGGCCGAAAAGGTTGATTTCGACAACCTGATGATTCCCTCGAAAATAAAAAACGGATCAAATGCACACCTCGTTTTGGACAGTGGTCAATTAAAAGTAAGAGGGGTTAGTCGGTTTTATCTGACAACCGACTTCAAAATCTACGCAGAGCCCATTGATAGTACTGTGACTTTACTCAAGGGAAGAAACCTAGAGTTTGATGGTATGGTGAAGGCAGGGGATTTTCAATATAAAGGCTCAGATCATCAATTTGATTATGAAGAGTTCATCATCAACATGCCTCAAATCGACTCAATGAAACTCACTGTTCCTTTGAGAGATACCACTAAAGCGGATTCTGAATTTGAGATGGTAGAATTGAAAAACGAACTCACAGAAACCTCAGGTACCCTTCACATTAATAGTAGCGACAATAAATCTGGCATTAAAGAAAACAGACGTTACCCTTACTTCAACTCGGACAGCCAAGCCATCGTCTATTTCGATGGAAAAGAGGTTTTAAATGGTGCGTATGACAAATCTGTGCGTTTCGTTATCCCTCCATTTGAGGTGGACAGCATTGAGCGGGAAGATGGTGCAAGCATCACCTTTGACGGCACATTTAATTCAGGAGGAATATTCCCAACTTTTCCGGAAACCCTTACCATCCAGGAGGACCGATCACTTGGGTTTACCCACCAAATCCCAGAAGAAGGATACAACCTTTACGAAACGGAAGCCAAAACCTATGAAGAAATTCGATTGAGCAACAAAGGAATGCGAGGTTATGGACAGATTGACTTTCTTACTACAACCATCTATTCCGATGACTTTATTTACTACCCTGACTCGGTGACAACAGATGGTACTGGCGGAGTGATTTCTCCGGGAAACTACAAAGGAGCCAGCTACCCGGAAGCAGTGATTGGAGCTTATGATATGTATTGGCTGCCACGTAAAGACAGCATGTATCTTCGAACCGTAGGTGAGCCATTTAAATTTTATAACTCAACAGCAGAACTTGAAGGTTTTGCTAACATCACCACAAATGGTGTGTATGGTGGAGGGACGATGCTTACAAGAGGATCTAAAGCGATATCTCAGGAATTGAATTTTAAGGAATTATCATACGGTGCACGCCATGCACAGTTTGAAGTTTTGACAGATGACCCTGAAAAGCCCGCAATGGCAGGTGATGACATTCGTCTGGATTTTGATCTCACCAATAATACTGCAACAATTCGTCCTGAAAAAGTCGGGGTGGCGGCCATCTCTTTTCCGTATGCGCAAATGAAAACCTCCATTACAGAGGCTATTTGGGATTTGGAAGATTCAGTAGTTACTATGACCAAGCCTGACAATATCCCGATAGAGGACTCCTACTTCTACACCACCAGGGAAGATTTGGACTCCCTAGCCTTTAATGCGGAAAGAGCAGAATATGATATAAACTCTAAAGAGCTACTGGTGCATGGAATCCCCTACATCATTGTGGCAGACTCCAAGATTATTCCTGAAGGAAATGAAACCACCATTTTAGCTAACTCTGTACTGCAGGAGTTTAAAAATGCAGAAATCATCATCGATACCTTAAATGGATATCATTATTTGGACCGTGCCAATATTCGAGTAATCTCACGACTCAAGTTTGAAGGCGATGCATATTATCAACAGATAGTAGGTACAGACACATTCGATATACGATTCGATAGTTTTGAATTGCAGGAGGTGCCCGTTGGAGAACCAGACCGTCGTGGTAACTATGAGACACGATTAATGACTGTTTCTGGAGGAGAGGTGATGGAAAACCAGAATGTGATCATCTCCCCTGGATTTTTCTATAAAGGCTCAGTGACTATGTATGCTTCAAAGCCCGCACTTGAGCTGGATGGATTAGTTAAACTCGATTTAGCCGACCCAGATTATAACCACTGGGTACAGTTTAAACGAACCGAAGGGGAAAGAAATGTTCAGTTACCTTTTGATAACGCTCTATTAGAAGGAGGAGAAAGGGTGTATGCTGGGATTCATGTCAATATTAGAGATGAGCTGTATACAACATTTGTCGAGCCTAAAGAAAATGGTACCGACATGAATTTTTTTGTTTCCAGTGGTACCCTCTCATACATTGATTCTATCAAAACCTATCGAATAGAAAATCCGGCCAAAACTGATGGCTCTTCGTATCAGGGCCACTCCATGCTGTACACAGACACTTTGAAGTCGTTTGTTTTTGAAGGCAAATCCAACTTCATCAATCCACTGAATGATCAAATAACTGTTGATGCTTCTGTTTTGGGAGTTGGCGATATTGAAAAGAATGAATACACCGCTGACGCGATGTTCGGCATGACGTTTCCTGCTCCCGATGGTGCCTTCGAAATCATGGCTCAGGATCTTACTGATATCATCGAACGGATCGGTCCGCCATTGGCCAACGACATCTCACTGAAACTGCTTTACAAACTGGCAAACTTTACCAATGATGCTACCGCCAAAGAGTATGAGCAGTCAAGCTTAAAAGACTATACATCGCTGGCCTCAGTTTCGAAAGAACTGGAACGCCAGCTACTTATCTCAGGGGTAAAGATGAAATGGGATGGAAGTCAAAAAGCATGGCACAATACCACTAAGCTGGCTATATCTAATATTTATGATAATGATCTCAATGCCAAACTAGATGGGTTTTTAGAAATCAAAAAAGATGAATCAGGAGCTGAAGTGGTGAATTTATTTATTCAAGCTGCCCCTGGAATCTGGTACTACATAGGGTACACCTTCAACCAGCTAATTTTATATTCTTCCAATTCCGAATTCAATGAACTAATAAAGTCTAAATCCAATGTTGAAAACTCCAAACCCGGTGAGCTCATCTTGGCTGTAGGAGATACCAACGAAACGCTTGGATTTATTAATGACTTCAGAAAAAAATACTTCGGCATAGAAGAACCTTACAACCTGGTTTCTCCAGATGAAATCAATGTAGAAGATGAAAATTTCGACACCATCGAGGAAGATGAAGACGATGGTTTTGGGTTTGATTAAACCTTATCGCAGCTATTTCGTGTAGAGCTTCTCATCCTGCGTTAAGTTTGCCAAAAAATTACGATCATCATGAGTGCCATTTCATACATTGAAGAACACAAAGAACAATTCCTAAACGAGCTTTTAGATTTACTACGAATTCCATCGGTCAGTGCAGACTCTAAGTTTTCCGGTGACGTAAGAAAAGCAGCTGAATATTTAAAAAATCGTTTTGAGGAACTTGACACGCATGTAGAAATCTGTGAAACAGCTGGCTATCCAATCGTTTATGCTGAACACATTAAAGACCCAAACCTCCCAACTGTCCTTGTCTATGGTCACTATGATGTTCAACCTGCTGATCCTTACGAGCTTTGGGACTCTCCTCCTTTCGAGCCGGTCATTAAAAATGAAAAAATCTATGCACGTGGCTCTGCTGATGACAAAGGGCAGATGTACATGCACGTGAAAGCATATGAAGCATTGATCAAAACAGATAGCCTTCCATGTAATGTCAAATTCATGATTGAAGGGGAAGAAGAAGTTGGATCTGAAAATCTGGAGGTATTTGTTAAAGAAAATCGTGAAAAATTAGCCGCTGATGTGATACTGATCTCAGACACAGCAATGATCAGCAATGATACACCTTCGATCAATGTTGGCCTCAAAGGGCTTAGCTATGTAGAGGTAGAAGTGACCGGACCTAACCGTGATCTCCACTCGGGTGTATATGGTGGAGCAGTTGCGAATCCAATCAACATTCTGTGTGAAATGATTGCCTCGCTCCAGGATGAAAAGGGAAGGATTACCATTCCGGGGTTCTATGACAAAGTACAGGAGCTTTCAGACGAGTATCGAGCGAAAATGGCCGAGGCACCATTTGATCTGGAGAAATTCAAAAAGGACCTGGATATAGAAGAAGTTAAGGGCGAAGAAGGGTATTCCACCATTGAGCGAACAGGTATCAGACCCACACTGGATGTGAATGGCATTTGGGGTGGCTACATCGGTGAAGGAGCTAAAACGGTCCTACCATCTAAGGCTCATGCTAAGATATCAATGCGATTGGTTCCTGATCAAACAAGTGATGAAATCACTAAGCTATTTGCTGACCACTTCGAAAGCATTGCTCCAAAATCTGTGAAGGTTAAAGTGACTCCACATCACGGTGGAGAGCCGGCCGTAACTCCTACCGATTCAATAGGGTATAAAGCGGCGGTAAAAGCCATGGCCAAATCATGGGGAAAAGACCCAATTCCGACACGCGAGGGAGGAAGTATTCCTATTGTTGCGTTGTTCAAGGAAGAACTAGGATTGGATTCGATATTGATGGGCTTTGGGCTTAATGAAGATGCCATTCACTCCCCTAATGAAAGCTATGGGCTATTCAACTATTATCGTGGCATTGAAACGATTTCCTATTTCTATCAGTTTTTCACAGATATGTCAAAATCATAATCAATGAAGATACCAGTCTTTTTCGCTTCACTCTTTTTATTCGTATTTGCAAGTTTCAGCCAGGTGTTGAAGCCCATTGAATGGGAGGTGACTTTATCTGATGCTTCTCCAAAGTCAGGTGATGAGATCGAGCTTCGTTTTAAAGCCAAAATCGAGAAAGACTGGTATCTGTACTCTTCGGATTTTGATCCGGATTTAGGTCCTCTTGTTACTGAGTTTACTTTCGAGGAGAATGATTCGTATGAGTTGGTCGGTGAGATAGCCCCCATTGACCCGAAGAAAAAATACGACTCCTTATGGGAAGGTGAGTACACGTACTTCAAAAAGGAGGGACTCTTTATTCAAAAAGTGAAGATCCTAAATGAGGATTTCAAAATATCAGGAACATATTTCTATCAGGTTTGCTCAGACATAGATGGAAAGTGCATTCCTTTTGAAGATGAGTTCTCTTTCGGAGATAAACCCGCTGGTAAAACGGATGACTTAAAAAAAAAGGCTAACCCGGAAGAAGATCAAGGAAGTCTCTGGTCGATTTTAATTACTGCATTTCTTGCTGGACTGGTGGCATTGCTTACACCATGCGTGTATCCAATGATCCCGATTACGGTTTCAATTTTCTTAAAACAAAGCAAGTCTAAGAAGGAAGGCATTGGAAAAGCACTGATTTATGGTCTATCCATCATTGTTTTTTTCAGCTTGCTGGGATTTTTGATCTCTATGATCTGGGGATTCACAGCACTCAATGAATTAAGCACCCATTGGTTATTTAACCTGATTATATTCTCGGTTTTCATCCTTTTTGCCCTTTCGTTTTTTGGTCTGTTCGAGATCACTCTTCCCTCCTCCCTGGTAACGAAAATCGATCGACAAGCGGATCGAGGTGGGCTCATCGGTATATTCTTTATGGCAATCACGCTTGTCTTGGTAAGCTTTTCGTGCACCTTCCCTATTGTGGGTACGGCTTTGATCAATACACTGAGCGGCGGTTCCATTCTGGAAGGAACGATGGCTATGTTTGGTTTCTCTTTAGCTTTTGCCATCCCGTTTACCGGCTTTGCCATTTTCCCAGCCTGGTTGAAATCAATGCCTGAGTCCGGTGGCTGGCTCAATTCGGTAAAAGTGGTTCTTGGTTTCTTAGAACTTGCGCTTGCATTAAAATTTCTGAGTGTCGCAGACCTGGCCTATCACTGGGGCATTCTTGACCGTGAAGTATTCATTGCTCTATGGATAGCCATTTTCGGACTGTTAGGACTTTATCTCATTGGTAAACTAAAGCTGAAAAGTGACACAGACTCTGACAAGATATCGGTGGCACGACTGATCCTTGCCGTAATTACTTTCACTTTTACCATTTCGCTCATTCCCGGTTTGTGGGGAGCTCCACTAAAATCTCTTTCTGGTTTTTTGCCGCCTATGGCTACTCACAATTTTAACCTGCTGGAGGAAGAAGCTGGCGGCACCACTTGCGAAGATCCTAAGCACACTAACATTCTACATTGGCCTCACGGCCTACAGGGCTACTTTGATTATGAACAAGCATTGGCGTGTGCTAAAGAGCAAAACAAACCTCTTTTCATTGACTTCACAGGTCATGGTTGTGTCAACTGCCGAGAAATGGAGCAGCGTGTCTGGTCAGATTCGGAAGTATTGAAGCTCCTGAGTGAAAACTTCGTTTTAGTCGCATTATACGTAGATGATCGTACCCAACTTTCGCAGGATTCGTGGTATACCTCATCTTATGATGGAAAAACGAAAAAGACCATCGGCCAGCAAAATGCAGACTTCCAAATTACCCGATTCAACAACAACGCTCAACCTTTTTATGTCATACTCAATGAAGAGGAAGAGCTTCTGATCGCACCCAGAGCGTATGATTTGAGTGTTTCCGGTTTTGTTGATTTTCTGGATAAAGCCTTGGAAAACCACCGAAATGACACAGTTTTGTAGCGTCATCAAGCTAATAGCATGAAAAAAACGAGAATCTGGCTCGTAATCACTGGGCTGACCATCGCGCTGATTTCAGCTGTATATGTAAAAGTTCCTCTGGTGGAGCAGGAAGAAGTTGCTGAGGAGATTGAAATTGATTCAACATTTTTTCACCTTCCAACACTTCACTATGGATTCCCAATTGACTCCTTTGAGATTGCAGAAGGTCGAGTAAAGTGGAATCAGAATTTATCTGAGATTCTAACTGCTTTCAATATTTCCTACAAGGATCTACACCTTTTATCTCAGCGATCAAGAGAAGTTTTTGATGTAAGAAAACTCAAAGCGGGTTCTCAATTTTCAATTATCCATGAAAGAGATTCATTAAAAACTGCACGTCAGTTCATATTCGAACCATCACCAACAGAGTATGTGGTTTATAATTTGGTTGATTCCATTTTTGTTGACGTACAGAAAAAGCCAATTGAGGTTAAGGAACGAACAATCGCTGCAGAAATCAACTCTTCGCTATATGAATCCTTACTCGATAAAGGTGCATCTCCACTGCTAGTCAGCCAAATGGTAGATGTCTTTGCCTGGCAGGTAGATTTCTTTAGAATTGCTAAAGGCGATAAATTCAAACTTATTTTTGAGGAGGAGACTGTCGATGGAGAGGTTGTAGGTATCAAAAGTATTAAAGGTGCATATTTTGAGCATTGGGGAAAACCCTATTATGCCATTCCTTTTCAAAATGGAGAAAAGTTAGACTTCTTTGATGAAGAAGGAAACAGCCTTAGAAAAACATTGCTTAAAGCCCCATTGAAGTACGACAGAATCAGTTCACGATATTCACTCAGAAGATTCCACCCGGTTCAGAAGAGATACAAAGCTCACCTTGGAACGGACTATGCTGCTAGAACAGGTACACCTATTCAAACGGTAGGTGATGGTGTTGTGCTTGAGGCTCGATACCATGGAGGAAATGGTAACTATGTAAAAATCAAACACAACAGCAACTACACCACTCAATACCTTCACATGTCTAAAATCGCCAGAGGTATCCGGCCCGGGGTAACTGTGAAACAAGGACAGACGATTGGATATGTAGGTAGTACCGGTCTGGCAAATGGACCACACCTCTGCTACAGATTCTGGAAAAATGGTCGACAGGTGGACGCCTTAAAGGTAGACCTGCCATCATCCAGTGGAATTGACGAGATCCAACTCAATGAGTTTAAAGTTTACAGTGACTCTGTCAAAATCATTCTTGATCAGATCGCCTACTCACATCAAGAGACGCTTTTGGCAAAGATTCCGTCGGATTCTGAAGATAATCCAACTCCATAGTCTTAATTAAATCCAATCCGTTTACCTAAACGCACAATTATTCTTTAGTTTTTGCATTTAATTGAGTTATTTTGGGCTAAATCATCCTAATAACAAATGCGAAAAATCTATACTATTGCCATTTTTTCGCTTGCTTTTGCCGCCACCACATTCGCCCAGGTCTCAAGTGACACTTTGGTACAGGTGTATGGCAAACTGTTAAAAGCGGCAGATTCTACTCCGGTAGTTGGCAATATTCTCTATGAAAAGCTTCCCTACTATGACGATATGGGAATGGCTTCCACAAAAACGGATGGCTCGTTCCAAATACAACTCATTAAAGGAGAAACCTACAATTTTTCGGTCAAGAAGGGTGGATTCAAAAATTTCGAAGATAAAATTAAGGTTACCGGAAATCTCAACCGAAACTTTTTCATTCAAGAAGACCTTATCGAGTTAAGAAAACTCGAAAATCTCATTTTCGCTCGTGGAAGCGATAAAATCTCACCCAGCTCTTATCAGGAGCTAAATGAACTTGCTGCATGGATGATCGAAAACCCCTCCATCGTTATTCAGCTGGAGGGGCATACTGATTTTGCAGGAAACCCGGATGCAAACATGAGGCTCTCGGAAGCCCGTGTGATTGCGGTTCAGGAATACCTGATTGATCAGAAAGTGAAGAAAAACCGAATTTTCACCAAAGCATTTGGTGGTACTCAACCAGTAACGCAGGATCGAACTGATGAGGCAAAAGCCCTCAACAGAAGAGTAGAAGTAAGAGTTATCCGTCGTTAAAGCTAGACACAATGAAAAAAATCTACCTAGTCGTCCTTGGCCTTTTGGCAGTATGCGCTGTTGAGGCACAAGAGACAGTAGCATGGGGCACACAAGTAATTGATGTTTCCTCTGAATATTCGCCTTATGAATATTCCGCCATTCAAACATTACACAGACCAAACGTCTTGCCGGGGGGAGGAGACAACCCCAATGCCTGGCGGCCAAAAAGCACAGATAAAGAGGAGTTTGTTATGGTCGCCTTCCGTACGCCAATCAAAGCAAAGCAAATTGCAATTGCTGAATCTGAAAATCCGGGAGCAGTAAAGGCTGTTTATGGTTACGATAGTGATTATAATGAATACCTGCTCTTCGAACTAACGCCTCGGGAATTACCCATAGAATCCAGACTTTTAAATCTATTTTTCGAAGAAACACCCTATGGTGTACAAGCAATCCGGGTAGTGTTAGATTGTAGTGTGTCTGATGGATACAATGCAATCGATGCAATTGGCGTCTCTGCCTCTAACATTCCGATTAATGTATTGCTAAACCTTGCAAAAGGGGTGAATAGCTCTGTTGATGCTGAAAAGCTTAGCACCAATGTAAATAGTGATTATGTGGAGCACAGCCCCATTATTTCTCCTGATGGAAAGAGACTTTATTTTAGTAGACAGTTTCACCCCGACAATGTGGGGGGAGAGAATGACGCAGAAGATATCTGGGTCTCAGAGCTCGATGAAGAAACAGGGCAATGGCTGCCAGCACGAAACATTGGTCCTCCGCTAAATACGAAGGGGCCAAACTTCATAAGCTCTATCAGCAAGGTGGGAGATGATGAAGTATTGATTCTTGGAAACAGATACGGTAAAAAGGGGAGAATGTACACTGGTGTTTCAATGTCCACAAAGCAAGGCGATACATTTTCAGACCCTGTATCAATAGAAATTGAGAACGAATATAACTACTCACCAAATGCTGATTTCTTTCTGGCTCCAGGAGGTAAAGCCATGATCATGTCTGCAGAAAGGGATGACACCTATGGAGGCAGGGACCTTTATGTGACCTTTAAGAAAAATGATGGTACATGGACCGAACCGATGAACCTAGGTAATGACATCAATTCTTCCGGGGAAGATGAGTCCCCATTTATGGCAGAAGATGGACGAACACTTTATTTCTCCTCTGATGGATATTCCGGTTACGGTGGAGCTGACATTTATGTGTCATTCAAGCTTGATGATTCATGGAAACGGTGGTCTGAACCAGAGAACCTGGGCCCTGGGATCAATCGCGAAGGAAACGACGAATATTTCAGCATTCCGGCCACAGGTCAGAAATTATACTTCACTAGAGGAGAAAAAGGAGAGGATACAGACATCTTTAGTTTTAAAGTTCAGGACTTGTTCTCTGATCAGGTAGAATCCCCATTGGTTTCATCTGTTGAGCACCTGGTACCAAAAGACATTATTGCTACAGTTTCAGGGACCGTTCTGGATGCCAAAACCGAAACGCCTGTTGAGGGTGCCACTGTACTTATCGAGCGACTTCCTGATGGTTTGGATATCGGACATGCTGCAACAGACTCAACAGGTACGTTTAACTTCACTGTTCAGGGAGGTTGGCAATATGGTTTAGTTGGGGAAGCTGACGGGTATATTTCCGAAACAGAACGTCTTGATTTCATCGAACTGGATAAATCGGATACTGTTGAAAAATTCATTCGAATCTTCCCAATTCAAAAAGGCGAGACCATTGAGTTGAAAAATATCTTCTTTGATTTTGATAAGGCAGAGCTGAAAACAGCATCATATCCTGAGCTCAACCGAGTGCTCGATTACCTGAAGAGAGGAACAATAGAAAAGATTCTCATCTCCGGCCATACAGACAGTGTTGGTGATGAGAATTATAACATGCGTTTGTCCGGACGTAGAGCAAAAGCCGTTATGGATTACTTCCTTCAAAATGGCATCAGCGAAGATCGACTTGCTTATAAAGCATTTGGTGAATCACAACCAAAAGTGTCTAATGACACCCCTGAAAACAGACAGAAAAACAGAAGGGTGGAGTTCCAGATTCAATGATGACTAAAAATAGATTTGTATAAAGAGTCAGCTTTCGAGCTGACTTTTTTTATTTTTAATATATGGATACCGCAACACAGTCAGAGATCAGAGATCTTTTTGAGCAAGCAAAGAGGTACTCAATCAACCAGAGAAACTCAAGTCTATCCGAAAGAAGGGCCAGACTCAAGAAGCTTGAAGATTGGATCATGAAGCACCGAACAGAGATTCATGAAGCTGTCCAAAAGGATCTGCAAAAACCACATGAAGAAACCGACCTTACGGAAGTGTTCGTTGTGCTTTCTGAAATAAGAAAAGCAAGAAAAAACCTGAAGCAATGGATGATGCCCAAGCCTGCTGCATCGAGTATCACCTACCTGGGAACCAACGCTGAAACATTTTACGAACCAAAAGGAGCGTGCCTGATCATCGCTCCCTGGAACTATCCATTCCAACTTGCAATAGGTCCATTGGTTTCTGCCATTGCCGCTGGAAATACTGTCATCATTAAACCATCCGAGTTTTCAGAAAACACATCGGAGTTGATCCTTAGAATGTGCTCGGACATTTTTAAACCAGAAGAAGTAACTGTGGTATTAGGTGCAATAAAAGAATCACAAGAGCTGTTGTCTCTTCCTTTTGATCACATCTTTTTCACTGGTAGTCCACAGGTAGGGAAGATTGTGATGGAAGCAGCTTCTAAGCACCTTGCTTCTGTCACCCTGGAGCTGGGAGGCAAATCACCTACCATTGTAGATCGATCAGCAAACATCAAAGATTCTGCTCAAAAAATCGCGTGGGGAAAATGGCAAAATGCCGGACAGGTATGTATCGCTCCTGACTACTTATTTGTGCATGAAGATGTTAAAGATAAGTTGATTGAAGAGTTAGTGGTGCAGTCAGAAAAACTATATGGGAACAAAGAGAGGTACGGAGGCATTATCAGCCGCCATCACCACAACCGCATCAATGACCTCATGGCTGATGCGATCGACAAAGGAGCCAATATTGAATTTGGAGGAAAGTCTGATCGTGATAATTTAAGGTTCACCCCTACCTTGCTTTCTAATGTCACCAAAGATACGCGTGTCATGGAAGAGGAAATTTTTGGTCCTATTTTACCCCTTATGACATACACCGAACTGGATCAAGTAGTAGATTTTATTAATCAAAAACCAAAACCGCTTGCATTGTATGTTTTTGCTAAAAATAAATCTGTCATTAACAAAGTGAAGAAAAGTACCAGCTCAGGTATGATGACCATCAATGATGTGGTACTTCAATTCGCGCACCCAAACCTCCCAATAGGAGGAGTGAATAATAGTGGAATCGGAAAAGCACATGGGCATACCGGATTCATCGCTTTCTCCAATGAAAAAGCTGTGGTAAAGCAACGAACTGGATTCACCATGGCAAAAACCGTTTATCCTCCATATTCTGCCTTCAAAAAATTTATGATTGATTTCATGGTTAAGTATTTTTGAGACGTGAAAAAATTACTGTTTATTTTATCTGTTTCTGTATTTGCGTGTAGCTCTCCATCCAACGAGAAGGCTGCCAACCGCCCCTCTGAATGGCATGGAAACTGGAAGGCCGAATGGGAAACTCCACCTGAATCATATCCGGAAGTAGAAGACATGGAGTTCTATATGGATGGAAGTTTTGTCTTTACAGCAGACAGCCTCACAGTTACTGCAAATGGCTATCCAGACTGCATCTTTAATGTGGATACGCTTTCACACACTCAGTCCTGGTATGTCTC
Source organism: Ekhidna sp. ABH4_415 (assembly GCF_056161305.1). Lineage (NCBI taxonomy): Bacteria > Pseudomonadati > Bacteroidota > Cytophagia > Cytophagales > Reichenbachiellaceae > Ekhidna > Ekhidna sp. ABH4_415. The sequence continues at coordinate 275,732 of NZ_JBSWYW010000005.1, read as the reverse complement.
GAATGACACCCTTTTTCTAGTCAATGATCCGGAAAGTCCGGGAATGACTTATCAGGTAGCATCAAAATCAGAAGACCAGATCAGGCTTCAACTAATGGAAGATATCTTCGTTACACTCTCAAGGTAGTTTAATCTTTCTGTTAAAAATGCGTTGTGCCTTATTAGAACGCATATAATCTCTTTAACTTGGTCATAAATATCTGAGCCATGAAAAAGCTTCTTAAAGTCCTAGCAGTTGTATTTGCCCTTATCATTATAGCCATCATCGTCTTACCGATCATATTTAAAGATGACATTAGAAAAGCGCTGGACGATACTATGGCTGAGAGCCTTGATGCTACGGTTTACTATGACATAGATGGGTTCAGCATATCATTGATTAAAAACTTTCCTGATCTCACCGTAAGCATGAGTGATTTTGGAGTGGTAGGCAAAGGTGTTTTTGAAAAAGATACGCTCACCTCTGTGAAGAATTTCCTGGTGACGGTCGATCTGATGTCCGTCATCAATGGAGATCAAATCATCGTTAAAGAGATTTCTTTGGATGAACCAAGAATAAAAGTGCTGGTGCTCCCGGATGGAACAGCCAATTACGATATAGCGAAAGAGGCAGAAAACGAAGAAGTAGCCGATGAAGAGAACAAGGAAGAGGAAGTAGCTGAAAGTACCGAGACAAGTGAAGAAAGTACTATGAGCATTGGCATAGAACAGTGGAGCATCACTAATGCAGAACTGCTTTACTTGGATCAATCCATGAACTTTTACACCAAGCTAACTGGACTAAATCATGTGGGGTCCGGAGACTTTACCCTTGATGTGTTTGATCTAAAAACCAAGACAACCGTAGATGCTGTTTCGCTTGGATTTGAAGGCACTGAGTATGTATCCAATAAGCGACTGGACATTGATGTAACCCTTAATATGAATTTGAATGAGATGAAATTCACGTTCATGGATAACCGATTTGCAGTAAATCAATTTGCAATTGAAGCGGATGGGTTCGTCAGTATGCCGGGTGATGATATCATTATGGATATCACATTCGGCGGAAAAGACATTAGCATCAAAAGCATTTTGTCACTCATTCCCGGTGTTTATCAGGAATACCTGGATGGTGTGAATGCAAGCGGAAGTATCGGTTTTGATGGGTATGCAAAAGGGACTTATAATGTATCCTCTATGCCGCAAGTTGCCGCCAGCCTGGCCGTAGAAAATGGAAAAATCAGTTATGATGATTTTAATATCCCAATTGAAAACCTAAACATCCAATCCAATTTTAATTATCCATCTGCAGACCTAAGAGAAACCCGCTTCAATATTGACAAGTTCTCAATGTTGGTAGATGGTGAATCAGTAGAAGCCTATCTAAAGTTTAAGAACCTCGAAAACTATCAATGGGATTTTGGTTTTGAGGGAAATGCTGACCTAGAAAAAATCACTAAAGTAGTCCCTTTAGAAGGTATGACGCTGCTTGGTAAAATCAATGCGCAACTAAAGACTGCTGGCCAAATGGCAGATGTAGAGGCCGAGCGATATGACCAGCTGCCAACATCAGGTAGCCTTACCATCAACGATTTTCTCTTCAAAAGTGACGACCTGCCTCAAGGATTTAGTATTTCCAGGGCTAATCTGACATTCGATCCATCAGACATCACTTTGTCTGAATTCTCTGCAAAGTCCGGAAACTCAGATTTTAGTCTATCAGGAAAAGTGAGTAATTATCTAGGATTTGTCCTGTCCGATGAAATCCTTGTGGGTCGGCTGGACTTTAACTCTACACTGATCGACATCAATGAACTAATGCCTGAAGAAAGCATGGAAGAAGAATCCGCAGAAGAGGAGGTTACTGAAACTGTAGAAGAAGGTTCTGAAGAAAGCACAGAAGAAGCACTAGAGGTGGTGAAAATTCCTGAAAACATCGATTTCACCCTTGCCTCCTCTATTGGAAAAATAGCCTATTCAAACATGCCCATTACGAACTTTAAGGGACAAGTTCTGATCAAAGATGGAGCTATCATTCTGGACCAGAATACGTTTAATATGCTGGATGGGACTTTTGAGCTGACCGGATCGTATGTGACTAAAGGTTTAGAAAAACCAAAGTATAGTCTTGGGTTTAAATTCAAAGATCTTTCCATCGCCAATGCCTTCCAGACATTTGAGACCGTGCAGTCGTATGTGCCAATTGCCAAGCAGGTTTCTGGTAAATTCTCAACGGACTTTAACGTGACGGGGCTGTTAGGTGAAGACATGATGCCAATCATGGATGAGATAAACCTTAAAGGTCTGGTGGATGTTGCTCAGGCGCAATTGGAAAAGGGTGAGTTTATGCAAAAGCTATCGGCAGTAGCTGCTTTAAAAACTGGCGCTTCTGGTCAGGCCAGTGATAAAATCTCCGTGAAAGATGTGCTTATTAAAACAGAAATCAAAGATGGCAGAATGTATGTTGAGCCTTTTGAGTTAAACGTCAAAGGACAGAAGGCCGTTCTTGGTGGCAACAACACACTTGATGGAAAACTCAATTATTCCATGCTCTTGAAGGATATTCCTACAGGCGCCATTGGTAATGCACTTAATAGTGCCATTAGCTCTTTTACAGGTGGCAAAAAATTGATAGCTGACAAAATTGATCTGGATTTGGGTATCGGGGGAACTTATGATGATCCACAGATCAAACTCTTAGGAAGCAGCGAGTCATCAGGTAGCTCAAGTGCATCGGAATCATTCAAGAAGCAAATCTCCGCACAGGTGGACGAGCAAAAAGCAAAAGCCGAAGCTGAGCTGGCTAAGAAGAAGGCTGAAGCCGAAGCTAAAGCCAAAGAAGAGCTAGAGCAGCAAAAGGCTGAACAACGCCAAAAAATCATTTCCGAAGCTCAGGCTAAGGCTGCTGAAATAAGAAAGCAAGGGAAGGCCAGTGCAGAAAAAGTAAAAAAAGAAGGATATGCTGCAGCGGACAAATTAGTTGCTGATGCCGGATCCAATCCGATCAAAAAGAAAGTTGCCCAGGAGGCTGCTAAAAAGCTAAGATCTGAGGCTGACCAAAAAGCCAAACAAATAGAGGCTGAAGCCAATAAAAAGGCAGATAAATTGATCGAAGAGGCTAAAGAAAAAGCAGCTAAAATATAGGCCCGTAATTTAAGATCACCACCGCTGCAATACCTGCATGCGGTGAGCATCCAGCTTTAAAAAGCTGAACAGCAAAATCGTAAACGCCCATAGTGAAGAACCGCCATAGCTGAAAAATGGTAGGGGAATTCCAATCACGGGGAATAACCCAATGGTCATGGCAATGTTCACCGTGAAGTGGAAGAAAATGATGCTCACCACTGAGTATCCAAATACTCTTGAGAAAGTAGACTTTTGACGTTCTGCTAAAAATGCCAACCTTAACAATAGCGCCGTGAAAACACCAAGCAAAAGAATACTTCCTATCCACCCTTGCTCTTCACCTATGGTGCAAAAAATGAAGTCAGTGGTTTGCTCCGGCACAAAATCAAATTTTGTTTGCGTTCCTTCCAAAAATCCCTTTCCGGTAAACCCACCAGACCCAATAGCAATTTTCGATTGAGTGACATTCCAGCCAGCTCCAAGAGGATCAATGTTTGGATTGATTAATGACAGCACTCGCTTCTGCTGGTGAGGTTTTAACACTTCGGTCAGAATAAAATCCACACTTCTTACTGCCAGGGCAATCATCACTGCAGAAGCCACGATATAAAGTAGTCGCTTCGGGTTTCTGGCGTTAAGTCCAAGGGCCAATAGTGTGACAATTGCAATTCCTGCTAATAAAACAGTTTGGCTTACTAAAAGTGTCAGAATAAAAACAGCAAAAACAGAAACACCGATGATCAATAGCTGTGGGGGCATCCCCTCTCTAAACATAGGAATTACAAGAGCGGTAAAAACCAACGCAGTGCCTGTGTCACCCTGCAAGATGATCAAAGCCATTGGTAAAAGGATGATCGCAAATGAGATGCCCATCGTATTCAGGTTTTCCAACTTCCGTGTCGGATGATCCAGATACTTTGCTAAAGCGAAAGCTGTCGCAAATTTTGCAAACTCCGAGGGTTGTAAACCAAAACCGCCAATACCCACCCATGATTTAGATCCAGCAACTTCTTTTCCTCCAACAAGGATCAGAAGAAGCAGCACCATAAATACACCATAAATCACAAATGCGAACGAATCGAAGAACTTGTAATCAAAGAAAAACAGTCCAAAGGCGATAACCACTGATGCCATGATCCAAACCAGCTGGCGTCCTGCACTCGTTCCAAAATCAAATATGCTTTGATTAATATCTGGGTCGTATTCAGCGGCATAGATATTCAGCCAGCCGGCAAGTACCAGCACCCCAAGGAGCAGGACCGAAATCCAATCAATTTTCTGCGAGAGTGGGTCTTGGCGCATTTTCTGGTAAATATCTTTCTTCTAAAACGTAATCTTCCAGCCAAGGACGAGAAACCGTCCCCAGCACATATTTTTCTGCAAGTAAGCTAGCCACGGAAACTGCTGCACGTCCTCCCTGCCCGGCATTTTCTACATAAGCAGCTATAGAAATTTTTGGGTCATCCAGTGGAGCAAAGCCCATAAAGCCGGAGTGATCTTCACCATGCGGGTTCTGAACAGTACTCGTTTTACCCGCTAGTTTTAATTCTTTCAAATAACCCCTTCTACCTGACCCTGCCTCCACTACTTGCTCCATCCCTTTTAGTATTGGCACATATAGAGCCTGATCAAAGGGTAAGATTTCTTTTTTGATATTGGGGTTGGGCCATCCAGCTATTTTCTCTACCACATGCGGGGTTATGAAATGCCCACGATTTGCCAGGATGGCTCCAAGGTTTGCCATTTGCAAGGGAGTCACCAGCAACTCCCCCTGACCAATACTCAGAGAAGATATGTTTGAATACTTCCATCGCTTAGCTCCATAAACCCTGTCATAATATTCGATGCTGGGCACATTCCCACTGATCTCATTGGGGAGGTCTACTCCAAGTTTCCGTCCCAAACCAAATTGTTTCACATATTCCCGCCATTGCTCAAGCCCTATTCTGCTATCCAGAAACTGGCTTTCTTCAACCCCTTGCTCCACCATCCTTCTCATTATGAGGTAGAAATAATTGTTGGAGGATTTCGTGATCGCCTTTATCATGTTGTAAGGTCCGGGGGGCGCCAGATCCCCAATATTTGATCCGTCCGTTCGGATTATTTCATCTTCTGTGACTACCCCTTCATGCATGGCGATAATTCCCTGAATCGTCTTGAACATAGACCCGGGAGGATATCGAGCCTGTAGTGGCCGATTAAAAAGTGGTTTATCTTCGTTTCTATTTAGTTCGGGAAAATTTTTACTCAAGTTTTTTCCACTCAATAGATGGGGATCATAGGAGGGAGCGGAAACCAGTGCGAGAATTCGGCCTGTTTCTGGTTCAATTGCAACCACACTTCCCACCTTTCCTTCCATCAGTTTCTCAGCATACTGCTGAAGCTCCAGGTTAATGGTCAGGTGAATGTTTTCACCAGGTTGAGGAAGGGTGTCATATTCTCCATCCCGATAGTCGTCTTTGATGATTCCCTGAACATTAACCACTTTATAAGTAGCACCACGCTTTCCACGGAGGTAGGCCTCATAAGCCTTTTCTATACCACCAATCCCAATATAGTCACCGGACTGATAATAATTGGTCGTATCACGATTTAGAAATCCTTTACTCACCTCACCTACATATCCCACTATATTAGCCAACGATTTGGTATTGTAGGATCGAATCGTTCTTGGCAGCACATAAAATCCCGGATATTTAATCAGCTGATCCTGCAATCGGGCGAACAGGTCATCTGAAATTTGTTCAATAAATTTTGATGCCAGAATGGAAGAATACTCCTCCGCCTTCTCGAGCTTCTCATTCAGTTCCTCCTTTTCAATTTCAAGAAGCTCACAAAAAGCTGTGGTATCACGAATCTCTGCTTCCGTTGGCACAATCATCAGGTCATATACGGGCGAATTGTAAATAACCAGACTGTCATTGCTGTCATAAACCAGTCCTCGGAAAGGGTACTGGACAATTTTTTGTACCACGTTGTTTTCTGCTGCTACTTTATAGTCCTCCTCCAATATCTGGATGTAGAACAGCCGCACAGCGAAAATGATCGCCGTAAAAAGAATGAGTCCCCGAATGATTAACCCTCGCCCTCTCATGCTCGTCTGCTCGTAGGTGTGATGATAAAGTTGATAACGAAAATAACAGCAGTACTAAAGATAGCACTGAAAACAACTTTACTCAAGACCATTCCAAAAAGATGAAAGCCTCCATTCTCGATGACGAAAATTAAGAAGTGGTGAAAGAAGACTAATGGAAAAACAAAGTACACTAGCCCGGATTTTTTCAATGTGCTCACATTGAGATTAGTTAATTCCTGGGAATCATCATTCACAACATTTAGCCAAAAATTTCGCAGAAACATTACTGCTACAGAGGCTGACGCATGAATCCCCGGGGTGTCGGTAAACACATCAATGATCAGGCCGGTCAGGAAGCCGATTACCATTAAGTAGGAGCGGCTCAGGGTTCTGGGAAGCAAAAGCAGAAAACCGACATAAAAAAACCCAAAAGCTTTATCAAACAATGTAATACGATGCACCAAGGGCAGTTGGACCAGCAATAGCAGGATCAGATTAAGAATTTGCTCTTTAATGCTTACTCTGTTCATTGAACTTGTAATGAATCTTTTTCTTCCTTCAACAAATCTTTGATCACGAACACATGATACAAGCTGGTAAAATCAGTAGCTAATTTCACTTTCGCTTCATAAAAAGTCATGTGCTCTTCCAGATTTAGTTCATCCACAATCCCGACCAGAATGTTCTCTGGAAAAACAGAGTTGAAACCGGAAGTTACAATGGAGTCTCCTTCTTTTAACTTAATATGGCGTGGAATATACTTGAGACTGGCTCTATCATAAGCTTCCTGATCCCATTGAACGGTACAATTGGTATCTGTTCGTTTCACTTTAGAAGAAACCAGCAGCTTTGGATGCAACAGTGAATAGATCGTTGCAAAGTTGTTCGTCACAGATTTAACCTGACCTACGACTCCAAATGAGGAAATCACTCCCATGCCAACTGCTACACTGTCTTTCTTCCCTGCGGATATGGTCACGAAATTGGCACTTCGATCGAACGTGTTATTAATCACCTTAGCCCCGATTACCTGGTATTGCTCTACGGTATCTAAAAAAGAGCTTCGCTCGGTGCGCAACATTCTTAGCTCCTCTTGCAACTGCTCGTTTTCCAGCATTAGCTGCTGGTTTATTTCCGAAAGTTCGAAGTAATTGCTTACCTCATTCGATGTTTGTGTAAGTGATGCGGCTGCTTCATTGCTGGAATTTAAGAATGAAGCATTATATCGGTTATTGTAATTGATCAGAAGCCACGCACTAAGAACTTCAAGGCCTAAAAAAACGGCTATTTCTCGTTGCTGATAAAGGAAGTCTAAAAGCCTTTGCATTCACTTCTTAGGTCATCAATACCGCCTTATATTGATTTAGGTTCTTCAATGCCATTCCGGTTCCTCTCACAACCGCTCTCAATGGATCTTCCGCAATGTGGATTGGCAGCTTGGTTTTCATAGAAAGTCGCTTATCCAAGCCTCGTAGCATTGCTCCACCACCCGTCAGGTAGATTCCATTGTCATAGATGTCAGCTGAAAGTTCTGGAGGAGAAATCTCGAGTGCCTTTAACACTGCCTCCTCAATTTTAGAAACAGATTTGTCAATTGCGAAAGCGATCTCCGAGTAAGAAATTTTTATCACCTTCGGTATACCCGTCATCAAGTCCCTTCCTCTTATCTCAAAATCTTCCGGTGCATCTTCATCAAGTTCAGTCAGCGCAGATCCTACTTCGATTTTCACTTTCTCAGCAGTTCGCTCACCTATCAGCAGATTATGCTGTCTACGCATGTAATCAAGGATATCTTTATTGAACGAATCTCCTGCCACACGAATGGACTGATCACACACAATTCCACTTAAAGCAATTACAGCGATCTCTGTCGTTCCTCCTCCAATATCCACAACCATACTGCCGACAGGCTGGTCAATATCAATTCCGATCCCAACTGCTGCTGCGATCGGCTCGTGGATCATGTACACTTCCTTTGCCCCGGCATGCTCCGCAGAGTCACGCACCGCTCTTTTTTCCACCTCCGTAATACCAGAAGGGATACAAATGATCATTCTGTGCGATGCAGGTAAGAAACTCTTCTTGCCCTTATCCATCATTTTGATCATGCCCCTGATCATGTGCTCTGCAGCATGAAAGTCTGCAATAACCCCGTCCTTTAATGGACGAATGGTCTTGATATTCTCATGCGTTTTTTCATGCATCTGCATGGCCTCTCGGCCAATGGCCAGCACTTTGTTTGTGTTTTTATCAATGGCAATAATGGACGGCTCATCTACCACCACTTTATCCTTACTGATAATCAGTGTATTGGCTGTCCCTAAATCTATAGCTATGTCGCTCTGGAAAAAATCAAAAAGACCCATGAATGCTCACTCGAATTTGAGCACGAATTTAGGTTCGTTTTTGCATAAAAGCTAAAGCATCACCGATTAGTGATAAAAGTTTCATTTTTAAGAAGTTGTGCGCTCCTTTTTTGCCTTCAAAACCCGCATCTTACCACGTAGCTCATTGATCGTCTCTTTCGAGAGCTCCATGTAGATACGAAAACTATCATTAGCTACCAGCTTTTCAGCGATCAGCATTTCAAAAGCCTTGTTTTGTGATGCCTGTACACTTTTCACTTTTTCAATCGCGGATGAAATCTGATTGATTTTTGGGATGGCATTTTTGATATTCATGAGGTCTTCATAGAACTCATCTATTTTATCTTTCTTCTTCTGTGCCTGCCATTTGGTTAGTGAAACAATGCCACTAAAAAGTGCGATTACAATCGAAAGAATGACACCACCAAGTTCTGCATACCTTTCAAGGAAGCTAGGTTCATCACGATCTAAAAAGGTTCGGGCTCCCTCATGAAGAGGGATATTCAGAATGCCCTGATTGAAGTCTTCTCTTAAACCATCAAATAGCAGCGGGTCAATAGAGGTAAATACCTGCCTGTTTCGAAGCATGGTTTTGGTAAAATCATTAACAGTCACCTCAAGCAAGCCGGACCTCACTACCATAATTAAATCAACGGCAAGTGTAACTATCGGATCCTCCGTATATCCCCAATAGGATTTTTTTGGAATGACAAACGGCGACATTCTTGGATACTTGAGAGCGATCCCCTCTACAGTAGAGGCGTTCCCCATATTTTCCACCTGATCAAATGAAAAAAGATTGTATCCTTCATACGTTTTGAGCTTCTCTAAGGTGAAAAGGTTAGTTAATTCTACAACGACTCCTGCCTGGTTCATGGCAAAGGTTACATTAATCCGGGAGGTATCCAGACCATAAAAATCAATCAGATCCATCATCATATTGTAGGTGGGCGACTCCTCCCTTCCGATGTAAACCGGACCACTATACATCAGCGATTCGAATGAACTGCCATCAATTTCATCCCGAAAGAAAACATGCAATACCTCAGAATAAACCGAGAAAGCAGAATTAAGGCCCGGTTGATAATTCACGTAATTTTCAACCAGCGCGATATCTACACTTCCCACAGAAAGGCTGTCTAAATTGGCGTTGGTGCTTTTCCCCTTTATTAATTGTATGTCAACATTATAAAAAGAGCCCTCTAGTAGCTCCTCCATTCTTTTAGCGATTTCACCATTTGGCCCTTCATCATTGTATATAAATGTGAATGTAGTGAGGGTGGGATTGCAAGAAACAATCAAAAATGCAGCAATTAGGACGGCAGTTATCTTCTTCATAAAAGCATTTTACGGGCTTTTTAAAGATACTGCCAAATTTTTTGTGTCATCCCTTTGACACTTCGTATCATAGCTAAATATGCTTCAGTCATTAATTTGCATTATTTTAGGAGTACTTTTGTCGCCTGTAGCAATTGATGGCTATTTTTTGAAAGAAAGCAAGTCAATGACAGCTAGAATTTCATTGATAAGTCACATGGGGGTTGCCGCAGAAGGTTGACAAAAAAACAAACAGGACATGAAGAATATTTCCTTTAAGGATAGGCTCAATTATCGATTTGACAGTTTTGTTTCGCAAGGAACAATTTCCATGATCAAAGGGCTGGGGGTAATAACTCTCATAATCATTGTGCTCTTTGGTGGATCGCTTTTGCTTTTAGGACTACACCCTGACCATGATAACGACTTCACCATCTATGAGTCAGTTTGGGTAAACCTCACGCACGCACTAGACCCTGGTGTGCTTGGCAACCATGATGAAAACTGGCCTTTCCGGCTCTTTATGCTAATCACTACCGTACTCGGTCTGGTGATTATTTCCACATTAATAGGTTTGGTGTCTAATGGTATTCTAACCAAGCTCGAAGTACTGAGAAAAGGACGTTCGTTTGTGATTGAAAGCGACCATGTCCTTATCCTTGGATGGTCTTCAAAAATATTTACCATTATCCCTGAGATTGTAGAAGCCAATGAGAACCAAAAAAGGGGAGTAATTGTGATTCTGGCTGACATGGATAAGGTGATGATGGAGGATGAAATCAAGGACAAAGTGGGCAATACTGGAAACACTCATGTCATTTGCAGAACTGGTAATCCCATTGATGTTCATGATTTAAAAATTGCCAACCCGTTTGAAACAAAGTCCATCATTATTTTGGATAAAGAGAATGAAAACTCTGATAGCCAGATCATCAAAACAATTGTTGCAATAGTAACAGATCCAAAACGAGAAAAACTCAGGGGCCCTGCCGATAAACGTCCTTACCATATCACTGCTGAGATGGAGGATAAGAAAAACTTTGACGTGGCTAAAATGGTGGGCAAAAACGAAGTGGAACTCATACTCTCTGATGAGATCATATCAAAAATAATGGTACAAACCAGTAGGCAGTCTGGTCTAAGTGTGGTTTATCAGGACTTGATGGATTTTGATGGAGATGAAATTTATTTTGAAAGCGCACCATCGCTAGCTGGAAAAACATTCCGTGAAGTTCTTTTCTCTTATGAGGACTCTGCCATTATGGGTATACAGTTCGCAGATGGAACTGTGTCCATTAACCCGCCTATGGACACCATATTTAAAGAAGAAGATAAGGTGATCGGTATCACAGAAGATGATGATACATTAATACCTAATGCCGACCCTGTCGATCCACATGAAAGTAAGATCGTTTATACTGAGCCGGAACCACAGGATGCAGAAAAGCTTCTGATCGTTGGATGGAACAACCGCGCCAGATACATCATTCAGGAGTTGGACAATTATGTTCCAAATGGATCCGAGGTTCGAATCGTATCCAAGTTTCCTGACGCGGAAAAAACGGTCAATAAACTGAAAACCAGCGTTCAAAATATCAACATTCACTTTGAAGTACTTGACACAACCGGAAGAGAAACGCTGGAGTCAATGGGGTTGGAGCAATACGATTACATCATTCTGCTCTGCTACCAAAACTATTTCCCAATTCAAGAAGCAGATGCTCAGACGTTAATTACCCTCTTGCACCTTAGAAATTTCACTGAAATCAAAGGGAGCAAGTACAAGATTGTGAGTGAAATGTTGGACATCAGAAACAGACAACTTGCGGATATTACAAGCGCTGATGACTTTATTGTGAGTGACAAGCTGATCAGTTTGCTAATGAGCCAGGTGTCTGAAAACAAAGACTTGATGCGCGTCTTTGAAGACCTGTTTGATGCAGATGGATCGGAGATTTATATCAAGCCTGCAAAGGAGTATGTACAAACAGGCATAAGCATGAATTTCTATACAGTGCTAGAGTCGGCGGCAAGGAAGAATGAAGTGGCTATTGGCTATCGAAACATATCTAAAGCGAGACTTGCGGATGAGCAATATGGAGTAGTGCTCAATCCTAAGAAGTCAGAAGAGTTTGTCCTCGAGGAAGGCGATATGGTTATCGTATTATCTGAGGATTAAAAGTTCTTCAAAGCTTCCCTGATTTCCTTCATGGCCTTTCTTCTGTAGAGCTTTGTGTTATGACTAGTGGGCTTAATGGTTTTGATGTAATGTAATACATCACTCTTTTGATGCCCATTCAGACTTAGTACAGAAGATATGATTTCGCTATCAAGCTTAAAATAATTCATAGTACATGTGGTTTATTTGTAAACTAATTTACGTCCCTCTTGTTAGTCAGGTTTTAGGTTAATATTGTGTTTCGATTAAATACAGATTACCCCAATAATTGATTAATAGCAATATTCCGTGTTTATACGGAAGATGAATAGATAAAAAACACCTAAATTCAATTCATTAAAACAACTAACCAATGTCTAATCATTCGAAAGAAATTTCTCAGTTCGTAGAAAAGATTGCGAAGAAAAATCCTAATGAACCAGAATTTTTACAGGCTGTAGAGGAAGTGGCCGAAACCATTATCCCATTCATTGCTGATAAACCTAAGTACAAAGACTCTAACCTGCTGGAGACAATGTGTGAGCCGGAACGAGTATTTATGTTTAGAGTGCCCTGGATGGATGATAAGGGACAAATACAAGTAAACCGTGGATATCGTGTTCAGATGAATTCAGCGATTGGCCCATATAAGGGAGGTCTGCGTTTTCACCCATCTGTTAATCTCAGTATCCTCAAGTTTCTGGCTTTTGAGCAAGTATTTAAAAACAGCTTGACAACTCTGCCAATGGGTGGCGGTAAGGGAGGATCCGATTTTAACCCTAAAGGGAAAAGTGATAACGAGGTAATGCGATTTTGTCAAAGTTTAATGACAGAATTAAGCAAGTACATTGGTCAGTTTACTGATGTGCCAGCTGGAGATATTGGTGTTGGAGGTCGTGAGATTGGCTACTTATTTGGTCAGTACAAGCGCGTGCAAGGCGAATTCACAGGGGTACTTACAGGTAAAGGTATACCATATGGTGGCTCTTTGATCCGACCGGAAGCTACTGGATATGGGTGTGTTTACTTTAGTAAAGAAGTATTGAACCATAGAAATGATGATCTTGATGGCAAGTCAGCTATTGTTTCAGGATCTGGAAATGTGGCACAGTTTACTGTAGAAAAGCTACTTCAAAATGGGGCTAAAGTGCTTTCCATGTCTGATTCCGGTGGGACCATTTATGACAAAGAAGGAATCACCTTTGAAAAACTTGAGTTTATCAAAGAGCTTAAAAATGTGAAGCGAGGTAGAATAAAAGAATATGCAGACAAATTCAAGGCAGAATTCCATGAGGGAAAAACACCGTGGGATATCAAATGTGATATAGCATACCCATGTGCCACTCAAAACGAGCTGCAGGTTGAGGACGCAAAAACTCTACAGAAAAACGGTTGTATCGGCGTGTTTGAAGGTGCCAACATGCCGTGTACTGCAGATGCCGTTGAGGTATTCAAAGAGCACAAAATGATGTTCAGCCCGGGGAAAGCGTCTAATGCAGGTGGAGTAGCTACCTCTGGACTTGAGATGTCGCAAAACTCCCTGAGACTGTCCTGGACGAGAGAGGAAGTAGACGAAAAACTTCAGGGAATCATGAAAGATATCCACAGAAATTGTGTGCAACACGGGAAGATTACTAAGGATTATGTGGACTATGTAAAGGGTGCGAATATCGCTGGCTTTGTAAAAGTAGCAGACGCGATGCTGGCGCAAGGCTGTGTTTAAATTTTTCTGAGTACCATAAAACTTTGAGCTCGCTCATTATGGTGAGCAATTGTTCTCAAGGGTTCGATTTCTTCGAACCCTTTTTTCATTTCCCTATAAAGGTCGCTTGTAAGTGCAAACCGAATTTTTGTGTCCGGAAATTCATATTTTCCTCCACCAATGGAGCTGGCTAAAGTATTATCAATGGCAGAATCCATGCTGAGATAAATGATTCCTCCATTATTCAAAAGTGAAGCAAGTTTCTGCCACTTCTTATGGAAATCATCCATCGAGTCTGAAAAATGAAGCACACGGCTGCAAATGATAAGGTCAAAATTTTCTACTGAGTTTGCAGCTATAAAATCAACTTGATGGAAACTAGATTTATGATGATCGAGAGACTGAACCAGGTAATCCAGTAATTTCAGTTTGGAGGCATCTGAATCCCACCCTTGATATTCGTATCCATTTCTTATGAAGAAAATTCCATTTCTGCCCTCTCCACATCCAACATCCAGAATTCGTGCGTCCTCTGAAACCCTTCCCTTCAGGATCAAATCCATGAGGAAAAGGTCCATGTCACCAAAATAGTTGTTGATATCAGCTACTTCCACACAGGCAATTTAATGCCTGTAAATGTCAATATCCTTTTGAAAGCCTCCAGATAACTCACTGAAAGGCATGATCACCACCAGAAGATCATCTTCATATTCAGCATGAATGTTTTCCAGCTCAACATCTGCGGAGATCTTGATCAGGCCAAGCATATTAGGTAGCGTATATGCATTTACATGCACATTTTGGTAAATCATCAGATCACTTCCATTCACTTCTACCTTTATATCATCCGGAATGATGGTTGGCACACTCACCTCTAACCGGTAGTGATCCTTTTCCGTTGTGGTTTTAAATGTGGGGAACACTGTCCCTCCGTTTATTGTGTTAACAATGTTAGCAGTCTCAGCTAATCGTTTACTTGCGTTCTTATCAACTCTCATATCTGCGCCAATCATATCTATGGAGGGCAAACCCCATTCCAAAAATCAATTTGATTAAAAACGTGTCAGCCTGACCGATAAGTTTCCTTATATACGCCATTTTGACTGATTCACATATTTCTACAATTCATCCAACGAAAGAAACATTCCATCATTTTATCTGTCCTTGGAATATTCGGATCTCATAATTTCAAACTCAAAATTCAAAGACTATGAAAAGGATACTACAAATTTTACTATTGACAGCATCTCTTGGCACATTGGCTCAAAGCGAGCGTCCCAAAACACTTATAGGAAATGACCCTGAGGATATCTCCGGGTTCGGGGCTGTGCTCTTTTCTTTCACGCCGATAGATGGCAACCTTTCAACGCTTACAGGAGGTGGAGGAGCTGTACTCTTTGATAATACGTTCTTTATTGGTGGGTATGGTTTGGGCCTTACGGGGAACCATGAATTCAATCGCGACGGTGAGGATTATACCACCAGTTTCGGTCACGGTGGTTTTTGGTTGGGTTACAACATCAAGCCAGATGACCTTTTGCACATGGGAGTAGAAACAAAACTTGGATGGGGAAGTATGAGCACCAAATCAGTAGCCACAAATGAAAATGTAGATGAAGATGAGGTCTTTGTCTTTAATCCTCAGTTTTTTGTAGAAGCCAATATTGCCTATTGGTTTAAAGTCAATGCTTCGATAGGTTATCAAAAAACAATCGGCGTGGACAATACTTTCTTTGATACCACAGACTTTGATGGACCCACATTTGGAATATCTTTACTTTTCGGCTGGTTCAATTAACCGAAAAATCAACTAAATTTCCTTTTAGCATAATCCGTCCCCATAACGGTGACAACAGCGTTAAAAATCTAAAAACCTAACTAACATGGCAACACCTAATCGTAAAAAAGCAATCATCGGCATTCTCTTGATCATTGTCGGCACAGTTTTCCTTCTGGATAATTTGGGGTATGACATGGATATCCCATACTATCTTTTTTCATGGCCAGCAGTTTTTGTTGTTATTGGCCTGATCAACTTCTTGTCCGGAAATGCCCGCGCTGGTTTGATTTTCTTTGGAATCGCTACCGTGTTTTACTTGCACTACTATGATGTGGTGAATCTGAGGGATATCTGGCCGGTTATTTTGATCATCATCGGTCTATCCTTTTTACTAAGGAGAAGTTCACTTCCAAAAAGTAGTGAAAGCTCAGAAGATCAGTTTGATGAGGTGGCCATCTTTGGAGGTACAGAGAAAAAGTACGTTTCAGAAAATCTTAAAGGAGGAAAAATCACCTGCGTCTTTGGTGGTTCAGAGATTGACTTCAGGGGTTCTAAAGCTCAAGATGGAGCGGTCATAGAAATCTTCTGTATGTTCGGTGGAGTGGAGCTAATGCTTCCGAAGGACTGGAAAGTTAACATGGACGCTACGGCCATCTTCGGTGGGTTTAGTGACGCAAGGAAAAACATTAGTGATAACCCATCAGCCACCGTACACATTAAAGGATTTACCATGTTTGGTGGGGGGGAAATAAAAAGTTAAAACAGCACTAGCTTTCCAAGAAAATAAACTCCCAGCCCTAGCAGCAGGAAACCCGGAACCTTGTGGACAAGAAATGGATTGTCGGCAATCTTGGAGAATCTTTTACCTGATGCATTCACCGTGAGTAAAAGACAAAAAGTGCCCAGAGAAAGACCCATTAGGTAAATCCAAAAGCCCGGTCCTTCTACATTGATCCAATGATCATTCTCTAGGTATGTTGTGATGGCTAGCCAAAAAGGAATGGTCATTGGGTTTAAGAACCCAAGGATAATGCCACGTAAAAACCCATGACGCCCGGTGATTTTAGTATCCACTTTTACGGATGAGGAAGTCGATTTCGAAAAAATATTCCAAAGCCCCAAACCTATCAATGCGATGGAGGTGATTATTCTGAAGTAATCGGCAATCGTCTCATTGTTGCTTAAAAAAATATGAAACTGCACCGTGATTCCAGCATATAAGAACTCAACCGATGATGCGGCAAATGCAAAAAACACTGCGGCTCTGCGCTTACCCAATATGGCCAGTTGCATTACGGAAACGTTGATGGTTCCGGGAGGAATGGAACCAACATAGCTAACTACAAAAGCAACAATGAGTGTTTGAATGATCATGAATTTGTCAGCAGACGATTGTACCCTCGGTGCGATTTCCACATGCTGAAGCCCTGTATAAAACTCCAGTAGGAATGCCCTTCTTTTCGATTTTGGGCGCTAATATCCGACAAAACAGCCAAATGCCAAAAGATGTCGCGGTAAGCTTTCCAAAGCGAATAGCCAGGCTGATAGATATGACCCGGCTCTGCCCCCGCACCATTTAACTCCAGTATTTTGAAATTTCTTAGCTGCTTTAAATCATCATATGATTTACACCTCAGATCAAACCGCCCAAAATAAAAATTAGGTATTTGACTGGCGAGCTCATTAAAAGCCTTGTTTAATTCCTCATCAATTAGCTCATTGTCATTCAAAAACTTGGTGCCACGGCAATGATTGCCTATGGGCTCTATTAACACCGTTTCCCCGTCCCTAGGAATTCGATCACCATTTTTCCTCAGAAAATCACTGTTCAAATTGGCAGTGAGCTGTGCCCGATCAATCTCTTTCACCAGTTCCCATATAGTCTGTTTGCCATCTCCTTCTACCTGTAGGAATTCTTTCCTTACTATCGATGTGACTTTACCTTCATGTCCCTGCTTTTTCACATAAAACACCCCCAGCTCAATTGGATATCTGACCATTTCCTGAAGAAGGAAATCAACAGGACATGATTCTACGTACTCTTGCAGCTCCTTTTGATCATTGATCTTTTCTACCCACGTGCCTCGCTCCCCGATATCCGGCTTTGCTATGAGTGGGAAACCAATACGCTCTGCTGAAACGGCAGCACGCTCAATGTCACCCTTGGTCAATAACACCGTATTTGGATAATACTCTTGGGGGATTAGTTTGAAAATATCCGACTTTCGCTCTCCAAACATACCTCCAAACTCAATGCTCGGGTTTGATGCTGTGAAAAAGAAAAAAGATCGGTGCTTAATAGCCAACCAACCAAAGTATAAAAATACGGGGAGGTAAAGCAACCAAAATGGCCAATACTCCCAGTGAGTAAGCTTAATGATTAGCCTTCGGATCAAGGGTTAGTTTGATTTAGCGCTGGCCCGGTATCTGATAGTTGAGCTGGCCACCCCGAAATGCTCAGGCAGGGAAATATAGTGGAGTGACTGATTGACAGCCACTTTTAACAATGCCATATGGTGAATGGCATGCTCAATGTTATACGCCAGCTCTCGGTGGAAACTGCTTTTCATGGAATGGTTTTGGCCTTCTTTATCACTGTAATTAGCCTCAAACGTGACTTCAAAATCCGCTGTGTTTTCTTCCAGAAAAGTAAGAATGGAGCCAATAACACTTTTAGCCAGCTGCCGGTCTGTTTCTATAAGCTCATCGTGATTCCTTTGATCATAGTTTACAATGCCTTCATTTTTTGCATCAAAAAGGCAAATGAAAAACTCCAGCGTGTGTCTGACGTGCTGACCAAAAGTAGCGCCGCTGAGTTCATCCAGTGGTCGGGAAAAATCCTGATCACGGCATGAATCTATAACATGTGTTAATTGGTGAAGAAGGTCCTTAGCTGATGATTGAAGCATAAAATCGAGTTATCCAATTTTAAACTTACGGATTTTATTTCTTTCTGATTTTAAAATTTACGAAAAAGTAATTCTAGCGACTTTCGTCTTCGACTTTGCTTATAGCACTCCAAATCAAATCCATTTCGTATCCTTTTTGGGCAAGATAAGCCACTGTTTTTTGCTTTCGCTTCATGCCCTCCTCCTTTCCCAGCTTATCCCATTTCGATTTTGCTAAATCAAAAAGCCGTTTTTCATATTGCTGCGGATCGATCCGGTCGAGGGCCATGGTAACTGCCTGATCGGAAAGTTTATGGCTGTAGATGTGAGCACGAATCTTCTGCTTGCCCCATGAGTTAAACTGAAATTTGTCATTACAGTAAGCGTTGGCAAAACGCTGCTCATCCACAAAACCCTCTTTGATTAATTCTGCAACAATCGATGCTGTCTCTTCCTCTGGTAATCCCCAGCTTTGAAGTTTTTCAAAAAGCTCGTTTGGTGACCGCTCGCGAAAAGCACAGAACCTACCGGCTCGCTGCTTCGCTTCCTTGATGCCCAGCTTCCGAGCCATGATTCGATTATTTCTCTGAAATGTAGCCCTTGCGCTTCAGCACCGTCTCGATGAAACGGATCTCATTGTCATTGTTGAAGACTTTGAAAGGAAGGTGAATCAGCTGTGCTTTGCTGGCAAAAAAGGTGAATCCGTCTTTCCCTTTTTTCGCACGCTTGATCTGATCCCACTTCATCGGCATCCCCTGCTTAGCGTTCATTTTTATAAGGATCTGCTGAGAAGAGATTTCATATGAGAGTTTCTGAAACATGAACTTTCCTTGCTCCAGCTGAGTAATCCCAGCAAACTGGATCAACCAAAAAAGCATATAAAGTGCCAGTGCGATCGAAGCACCGGTGATCCACCAATGATTAGGAATCCACAAATAGCCTGCACAAATAGCCAGGTAAATAAGAAACACCCACCATTGTTGTTTGAGGGCTGCCTTAAAGGCAATTCCGATATATTTTTTGGTTGGTAGCTGGTATTTTTTTGTCCTTACTATCATGACTCAATCGCTCTTTTCTACTTCTTAAATGATTATACCGCGAATATAGAGTTTAAATAGCTTTGAGACTCATATCAAGGCTTTTGTATGAGTGAGTAAGTGCGCCTACAGAAATGAAATCCACCCCAGTCTCAGCAATTTCGGCGATCGTCTTTTCCGTGATACCTCCCGAAGCTTCTGTTTCAAATCTTCCTCCAATCATTTTTATGGCTTGCCTGATATCTGATGGAAGCATGTTATCAAGCATTACGCGATGGACCTTTCCAACTGCCAGCACCTCCTCTAGCTCTCTTAAGCTACGCACTTCAACCTCAATGTTCAGCTTCAGATCATTTTTTTCCAGATAGGTCACGGTTTGTTCAATCGCATTTTTCACACCGCCAGCAAAGTCAATGTGGTTGTCTTTTAGCATCACCATATCATAAAGACCAAACCGATGGTTAACCCCACCTCCTATAACCACTGCCCATTTTTCTGGCAACCGAAAAAGCGGCGTGGTTTTTCGGGTATCCAAAAGTCTGGCTTTGGAGCCCTTAATCAGTTGATTCATGTGATGTGTATAGGTAGCAATACCACTCATTCGTTGTAGGCAGTTGAGTACCAGTCTCTCCGCTGACAGAATGGATTGTGACTTTCCTTCCACAGAAAATGCTACCTCCCCATGCTCGATGGCATCACCATCTTTTTTATGGAAATCCAACGATAGGCTATCATCTACATAGTTGAAAATTTTTTCCGCCAATTCAAGTCCTGCAATGATTCCATCGTCTTTTATCAGACAATGAGCCTTGCTTTTGGCGTCATTAGGAATTGATCCCAAAGATGAATGATCTCCATCACCAATGTCTTCTGCAAGGGCAGCTTTTATAAATGCATTTATCCTCTTTGTTGTCAAATAAGGTAGGCTCATAACACGGTGGGTTTTTGTAAAGAAACAGGCGGAAGGCGAAAATGGTTACTCTTGGCTGAAATTCAAAGTGTCAATCAGGTATTTGTCGCCTATCTTCTTAATAAACATAACAACACGATACGCTCCATTCTCGTGCGTATACCTTCCAATAGTATAATTAAGACCCTCTGAGGCCCCCTGGTGGATATATGTGAATCCTTTTGCTGGATTATCATTGAAAAACTTTCGTAAAATCACTTCTGCCTGAGGTCTGCTATAATTGGAGCTTTCCCCATTGATCTTTATCTCCACCGTTTCATTGCAAAACTTGATTAGCTCTTTTGAACTACCTGCTTTTATTGCTGTGCCAATATTTTTCATTGTTTCATCCTGTGCAGGAAACAGAAAAAGGACACATATCAGGGTTAGCATTTTCATTGATCTATCAAATGTTTGTACACAATGTAGTAAAAACCATGCCCAATTTATTCATTCCATAAACGACATTCAAAAATTGACCCCTCTATATTTGCCCAATGAATAAGAAAGTCATTCTTCTGATTTTAGATGGTTGGGGTATTGCCAAGGATAAATCTGTATCGGCAATAGATGCTGCGAACACCCCCTTTATGGATCGAATGTTTACCGAATACCCTCACAATACACTTGAGGCTTCTGGTTTGGCCGTGGGCTTGCCTGAAGGACAGATGGGTAATTCCGAGGTGGGTCATATGAACATTGGTGCCGGGCGAGTGGTCTATCAGGATCTGGTAAAAATCAGCAATGCTGTAGAAGATGGTTCCATTGCCGATAATGAAGCTTTACAGTCAGCACTAACATATGCACGGGACAATGAAAAACCCATTCATTTAATAGGACTCGTATCAGATGGAGGAGTTCATTCACACATTGACCACCTTAAAGGTTTGCTTTCAACATTTCATAAACAAGATTTTGAAAACGTGTATGTCCATGCATTTACTGACGGCAGGGATACCGACCCAAAAGGAGGTGTGGATTACTTGCGCGACCTGCAGCACCACATGGCTGAAACCACGGGCACGCTGGCAACCATCACCGGCAGATACTATGCAATGGATCGTGACAACCGATGGGAACGTGTGAGGCTGGCATATGATGCAATGGTTCATGGTGAAGGGAAAAAAGTCCAGGATCCTCTCAGAGCTATGGAGGAATCATACATGGAGGGCGTGACGGATGAATTTCTAAAGCCAATCATCTGCGCCGACGCAAAAATTCAAGAAGGAGACGTGGTGCTCTGCTTCAATTTCAGAACCGACCGAGGAAGGCAAATCACCCAGGCGCTGACTCAACAGGATTTTCCGGATCATGGCATGATGAAGATGAATCTTCATTATGTAACCATGACCAATTATGACGCTTCATTTAAGGGCGTTCATGTGATGTATGGCAAAGAAAACCTGACCATGACCATGGGAGAGGTACTGGAAAAAAGAGGAAAGAAGCAGATCAGAATAGCGGAAACAGAAAAATATCCGCACGTAACTTTTTTCTTCTCAGGTGGTAGAGAGGAACCTTTTGAAGGAGAAAAACGAATCCTTTGCCCTTCCCCGAAGGTTGCTACATATGATCTACAACCGGAAATGAGTGCTTTCGATATAAGAGATAAGATTATCCCCGAACTTCAAGCAAAAACGGCTGATTTTATCTGCCTGAACTTTGCCAATCCGGATATGGTAGGACACACAGGCGTATTTGAAGCCGCTGTGAAAGCATGTGAAACTGTGGATCAATGTGCAGAGGCTGTCGTAAATACCGCACTTGAAAACAATTATTTGTCCATCATAATCGCAGATCATGGCAATTCGGATATGATGATAAACCCGGATGGCACACCCAATACAGCGCACACCACGAACCTTGTGCCATTCATTGTGGTTGACAAGGAGTTTAAAGGTGATCTCAAAAGCGGAAAGCTGGGGGATTTGGCTCCTACCATGCTGAAATTTATGGGTGTGGATATTCCTGAAGAGATGACTGGAGATATTTTGATTTGAAATGAATCGATCAACAAATTTGAAGATTGGAGTGATACTCCTGGTTTTTTTGGCTAGCTGCCAAAAGCTTAAGCCTGAATCAGTGAGGGTTCCTGAGTACCCGGACTTTGAGGTGCTGATGCAAGAGCAAGTGACTGCACTGGGTAATATCAAGATCAAGAAAACTGTATGGCTGGAGGGGCAAAGTGAAGTGAAGGTTCAGGACATAGACTCCACCAGGTGGGCAGAAGAGCTTTCCTTTCTCGAAGAAATCAATCCCAATCAGCCTGAATATGTGGGTGCTTTTGAAAAATCCAGAGAAGGTGATTTTCAGGTCTTAACTATTGGTGAGAATGAAAGTGGTCCACTAAAAAAGATAATGTACACGATGAAAGGGGACGATTTTGCACGAATTCTGGCCACCTTCCATGAAGATAAAGATGTATACGTGCACCACCGGGACATTGAATTGAGCTTTGAAGAAGGTAAGCTCAGTTCCCTAAATATCGATGGGTATCAGAAAATGATGTTTAAGGATACGGTGAGGTTTGGGATAATTGTTATTACCGATCAGGGTAAGTAGAAGGAGACATTTCCTTAATAAATAAAACACCATCATACACATTAGTCCAATCGCCATTCAGCTCCAAATAATGAAGTACCCCGGACATCTTAAAGTTTCCAAAGTTTCGATTATCTGTAAAATCCACAAATGCAGATTTTTGATTTTGGGCAAGGAAATGCTCTAGTGTCTTTTTCGATTTTTCCTTTATGGTCTGTATGTGATAATCGGCATTACTCAGGTATTTACCAGAATAGGATATGGTTGCGATGCTGTAATAATCCACATTGAAGCTTTTCAAATGGTGCCCCATCATATTAGAGCGTTCATTTCTAAAATATTTATGGCTTTCTATATGCGATACGACATTTCTTGCAATATGCAAATTAGCAGCCCAAACAATTAATTTTTCACTGGCATACTTTTCCTCTGCGAGCCATTTGATATTAAGTGCCATTGTACTATCGTGTGTAGTGTAATCAAACCAATCTGCCTTCAAATGAGCAGCCATATCCCACCACTCTGACGCATGGATTTTTAATCCATCTAAAACCCTGACCCACTGAGTGTTTTTATTCCCTGAAGGGGATTGAAGTTCTCCCGAAAGCATTTCCAGGAATTTAAGAAAAGTCTCTCTTCGATTCTCATCAATAGCTTTGGATGCTCGATACTTCAAAAGGAATTCTAAATCCTGATCAAATTTTTCATAGACCCTTACCTGCAGTGCCTTAGCCAATGAGTCTACCTCCTCAAGGAAGTCATCCAAGTAAAAATAATCATCTATATTATCACACCCAGTGAAAACTAAATCAGGATTTGCCTCCAAATACGAAAACAGTTCTTTCATCTCTTCAGCGTTACTCCATTGATAAGGCATGGATTTAAAAATATCTGCAAATTCCGCTTCCCCCTTTTCCAACTTCTCTCTCCATTTCATGAATGAATACATCCCGTCTTCAAGGACTAAAACATTAAAGCCAAGCTCTTCATTTAAGTATTTTACAATTTCTGTTTTAAGCTTGAAGGTTGCACCATCTCCATGCGTCATTTCTCCAAGCATCACAACTCGTTTATCCTGAAGTACGGGTTTTAAAAAAGAAAAATCAGCTTCCTCTTTAATCGGGTAAACCGGAAGCTCCGAAAAATCTTGAGTGAATGTGGAGAATGAACTGAGTAGGATGAAGGTAACGGTTAGGTATTTCATACCTACTATAACTTCACCGATAGCATCTTTATTGCAGTAGCAGCTGCTTCATCACCCTTATTCCCGTGCTTGCCTCCAGCCCGATCCAATGCCTGCTTCATGGTATCCGGTGTGAGCACACCAAAGATGACCGGCTTGTTGTATTTCAAAGAGACATTGGTAATACCGTTTGCCACTGCATCACAGATGAAATCAAAGTGACGAGTTTCTCCCTGGATCACACAGCCCAAACACATAACGGCATCAATGTCTTTTCTTTCAGCCATCCACTGACCTCCGAGACTTAGCTCGAATGTACCAGGAACATTCATGCGCTCGATATTATCTCGGTTTGCTCCAGCAGCAATTAGCGTTTGGTATGCACCTGAGTAAAGTGATTCAGTAACCTGCTCATTCCATTCGGCTACAACAATTCCAAATTTGAATTTGCTGACGTCTATCGATGAGCTTATCTTAACGTCGCTGAGGTTTTTATCTGCTGATGACATGGTGTAAAATTAAAAAAGGAAGTCATCCTGAGCATGTCGAAGGATAACTTCCTTTTGTGAAGATGCTGACAATTCCATTGCGGAACGCATTCAGCATGACTTAATATTTTATTGTGCTAACGCTTCCAGCCTTGCTTTCTGTTTCTTCGCATCGTGGATTTGAGCCGAATTTGGATAATCATTAACGATCACTCCATAAGTACCAGCTGCCTCGGCAAGATTTCCATTTTGCTCCTGTGCAATAGCCAGCTTTTTCAAGTAAATAGGCGTGAAAGACTCATTCTCTTTGTAGTCAACTGCCTGCTCATAGTATGAAATGGCATTTGAGAAATCATCCATTTCCATGTATGCATCACCAATCAATGAGTATGCTCTGCCCTGAAGCAGGTAATCATCGCTGCTAAATTCTTTTAACTGACGAATGGCTCCATCAAAATCGCCTTGTTTCAGAAATGATGCACCGGCATAAAACCGAGATAGGTTTGCTGCTTTTGTCCCCGGGAACTCCTCGATGATTTCAAGGAAGCCATAGCTGTTTCCGTCTCCATTCAATGCAAGGCCAAGGCTGTCTGCATCAAAGTAGAACTGCGCCTGGAAAAGCTCTTCCTGAGCGGTTTGATTTTGATTCGTTATATAGTAGTTGTATCCAGCAAAGCCCACAATCAATAAAGCAATCACTCCACCGATACCAAAGACCATCGCCTTGTTTCGCTTGCTGCTAAAAAATTCATTGGCTTTTTCAACGATTGCATTTGGATCCTCCAGAATCTCAATACCATCATCTTGCTTTTTTCCTTTTGCCATTTTATTCTAAAATCTTAATTTTTTCTGCCGCATTCCAACTTAAATCGACATCAATTGTAATTGCCGATGAAAAATGCGGTCGCAAAGATATATTTTTTGTTCAGATGTATAAGACTCTCAGCTAATTATGTGTTGACAAATGGATAGTCATCCTCTACATAATTGTCTGTGTACGCTTCTGAAGGGTCTGGCCAAGGTGATTCCTCAGCAAAATCAACTGCTTTTTGAACTTCCTCTTTGATCTCCTTGTCAATTTCTTTCAAGTCCTCTTCTGAAGCCCACTTATTCTTGATAATCGTCTGCTTCACCTGCTCGATTGGATCTTGATTCTTATATTCTTCAAGCTCTTCTTTGGTTCGGTATTTAGCCGGGTCTGACATGGAGTGTCCCTTGTATCTGTACGTTCTAAATTCAAGGAACGTAGGTCCATCTCCTTTTCTGGCTCTTTTGGCCGCCTTTGCCACAGCATTGTGCACATCCTCTACTCTCATCGCATCCACAGGCTCAGATGGCATGTCGTATGCCTCTGCCAATGTGTAAAGGTCTGTTACATTGGATGTTCTTTTCACAGATGTGCCCATCGCATAGCCATTGTTCTCAACAACGAAGATCACTGGCATTTTCATGGTCATCGCCATATTGAATGCCTCGTGTAAGGCACCCTGGCGAACAGCCCCATCACCCATATAGCAGATGCAAAGACTCTTTGTTCCTTTATACTGTTCCGCAAAACCGATCCCAGCTCCCAATGGAATCTGTGCGCCAACAATACCATGTCCGCCCATGAAGTTCACTTCTTTATCAAACATGTGCATGGATCCACCTTTTCCTTTTGATACACCGGTTGCTTTGCCAAAAAGCTCGGCCATCACTCTTCCCGGATCAGTCCCCAATGCCAACGGGTGACCATGGTCGCGATAAGCAGTAATCCATTTATCATCCTTTTCAAGCGCTGAAACAGCACCAGAGGCACAGGCTTCCTGCCCTATATATAAGTGACAAAATCCGCGAATTTTCTGCTGGCCATATAGCTGACCTGCTTTTTCTTCAAACCTTCTCATGAGCTGCATAGAGCGAAACCACTCCATATATTGCTCCTTTGAAAACTCCCCTGATTTTTTTGTTGTCTTTTTAGCCGCCATAGGACCCAATTGTTTGATTTACTTTGCTAAACGGATTGCGAAATTAGCTCAAAACAGGGTGAGTTGAAAAGATTTGCCCTGAGATGCTTCCAGATATTCCGATATTCAAAAATGACACAATTTAGCCTCCTTCTTTGAAGGGGTAGAGGTGGGTTAATCTGAAAACTGTCATTTTTGAATGTAGTTTGTTGTAAAAACCCACCCTAAGCCCTCCCCGGAGGGGATTTGATTTGGCAGCCATGATCCTAAAGCAATTGAAGCTCACATCCTTCAAGAACCACTCCGAATCCACGTTTAAATTCGGAGAAAGGATCAATTGTGTGTTGGGGAAAAATGGGGTTGGAAAAACCAATTTGCTGGATGCAATCTATTACCTGTCCTTCACAAAAAGTGCTGTTGGTTCTCAAGATCGATTGTCAATCACGCATGACCAGCGAGCATTCACGGTACATGGAACCTATGAAGAAATAACGATTGCTCTTCAGTTTGAAAAAGGGAAGGTAAAAACGCTGAAGATAGATGGGCAGGAACCAGACCGACTCAGTGATGTGATTGGTAAAGTGCCTCTAGTCATTGTTTTGCCTGACGATACATCCATGATCAAAGAAGGGAGTGAAGAGAGACGGAAGTTTTTTGATGGAGCTTTGTCCCAGTTTGATAGTGAGTATTTGAAGTCATTGCTTAAGTACAATAAGGTTTTAAAGCAACGAAACAGTCTACTGAAAATAGAAGAAGGAAGAGGGCTTAATAAAAAACTACTGGAAACCTACGATGATCAATTGATTCCGCTTGCGTTAGATGTTTCTAAAAAAAGGCTAGAGATGAAGGAGTTGTTTTTGCCATTCCTTCAAAAGAATTACGCTGACCTGCACGAAGGTGGTGAAACTCCCGGTTTGAATTTTAAAACACAAGTGGGTGAAGGGTTTGCGTATCGCTTTAAAGCCAATACTCAGAAAGATCAGATCATGCAGCGAACCCTGATGGGGAGCCATAAAGACGATTTTGAATTTTTACTGGATGGAGAATTAATTAAAAAGTTTGGTTCTCAGGGACAGCAAAAAACATTCATTATCGCATTGAAGCTGGCACTTTATGACTTCCTAAAAGAAAAGACAGGAAATAAACCATTGCTTTTACTTGATGATATTTTTGATAAGCTGGATGATTCCAGAATCGAACTGCTAGTCTCTCTGTTGCTGGATCATGATCGGTTTCAGCAGATCTTTATTACAGATGCCAGAAAAGATCGAAGTAAGGTTCTCTTTAAAAAGGAGAAAGAGGTAAAGTTTATAGACCTTTGATCTCAGAAGAATGAAAGAAGATCCAATTAAAAGTTTTCGCAATGCGTTTCAAGGATTTCTCAAAGAGGAGAATCTGGAACATACCTATAAGCAAAAACAAGTGATTGCCGACTGGGAACGAATCATGGGGAAGACAATCGCCTCAAGGACGACCAAAATGTTTTTCAATCAAAAAACGCTTTTTGTTAAGCTTTCATCCGCTCCGCTTAAAAATGAAATGCAAAACTCTAAGGACAAAATCATTGAGTTGATTGAGAAAGAGATTGGTAAAGGAGAGGTTGAGGATGTAAGGTTTCTTTAGTTCCTAAAAGGTATCCTCCACATCAAATAATAATCAAAAGCGGTAGAGTTTTGTCTGCGGGTTTTACCAAATCCAGGAATATCGTAAGCCTTTAGTTCACCCTCCCCATTGATTTTTCTTGCAAACTGCCAGCGCATGGTGAAGCCCATATAAAGGTTGGATACTATTTTGCCTCTGAGCCCAAATGCCACCTCAACCCATCTTGCAGTGAGGCTTTCATTCTCCAAAAAGTAATCTTGTTCACCAAAGCCCTGATCGGCTGTGAATGTCATTTGATCATTAAAGTTAGCCCGAGCATACCTCAGCCCTAAAGTCAGGACATTCCCACTTTCTTTGTCTTTGGTAAAATTCCGATCGATCCCTACTCGGTAATAGCTACCCTTGTTTTCATAATCGAACGACTCACCACGCGTGTGCTCTTCTATTCCAAAATTTCCTACGACAACAAATCGATGAATAGCCAAAGCTGCCTCCACTTCATGGGTGATAAGGTCTGACCCAAATGCAGTTCGTGCAGATCTGATCGCATTCACCCCCAATTTCAATTCGTAAGGACGAAAGTCAATTGGCTCCTTTTTCTGCTGAGCAGTAGGTTCTTGCCCATTTGCAACCAGACAAACCACCACGGTCGATATGCTAAAAATAGACTTCCACATTG
The DNA here is from genome assembly GCF_056161305.1 of Ekhidna sp. ABH4_415. Classification (NCBI taxonomy): domain Bacteria; kingdom Pseudomonadati; phylum Bacteroidota; class Cytophagia; order Cytophagales; family Reichenbachiellaceae; genus Ekhidna; species Ekhidna sp. ABH4_415. The sequence continues at coordinate 246,912 of NZ_JBSWYW010000005.1, read as the reverse complement.
GTGTTTAATTGTCTGTTTGTAACTGTGCCTGGAATGGACAAAGAGTCGAAAGTGTATCTCACCGTATCCAGACCTAAATATGTATATGATGGATCACATTTTGGATCATAAATGGAAACCTCTACCTTCTCATAGCTAATCTCTAATTCGAAATGAGAAGTATCGGTATCAAAGAAAAAAGTGGAAGTCGGATCTTCCGGATTCAGAGGGAGACCCACGCCGGTTGAATCAGTAAAAGGAGTGAAGGCGTACGGTGAATTCTCCGCTGTGATTGTGAAGCCGATTTTTTTTGAGCTCTGTGATTCATAATCGAAAAACCGCAAAATCATAAAATCACGATTATCGTCCGTGCCACAGTTTTCTATGTCCTGGCAGGAGATGACCGCTAATCCAATTAATATAACACTGAGTTTTTTCACAGGCTGGCAAAATTAAGTCTTAGTATTCAATGTCCGTTTAGCTAAGGGCTTTTAATCTGTCCTCCCTCTTACTCCCTCCGAAGGGAGACAAATGGACTTAGCTAAACGACAAACACTTCATATTCCATTAGCTTTGCACCCTCAAAAGAGAATGAACCAAAATAAGATCACAGGGTTCTATTAATGTCATGAAAACGAAGGGGTTAAAGAAAACAAAAGTCAACATTGTCACGCTCGGGTGCTCCAAAAACCTGGTGGATTCTGAAGTGATGCTGACACAGCTGAGGGGAAACAACATTGATGCCACACATGAGTCTACCAAGGACGATGCGAACGTGGTAGTGGTAAATACCTGTGGTTTTATTGACAATGCGAAGCAGGAGTCTATAGACACCATTCTGCGCTATGTGGATGCAAAGCAGGAAGGATTAGTTGAGAAAGTGTACGTATCGGGCTGTCTATCCCAGCGCTACAAAGAAGAATTGAAAGAGGAAATACCCGATGTAGATGCTTGGTTTGGCACAGGTGACCTACCAGCACTACTAAAGAAATTCAAAGCAGACTATAAAAAAGAGTTGCTCGGTGAACGAATTCTTACCACAAGCAATCATTACGCTTACTTAAAAATCGCAGAAGGATGTGATCGTCCGTGTAGTTTCTGTGCAATCCCGCTTATGCGTGGCAAGCACGTTTCCAAACCGATGGAACAAGTCATTGCCGAGGCAGAATCATTGGTAAGACAGGGAACCAAAGAAATTTTACTCATTGCCCAGGACTCTACTTATTACGGGTTGGACCTTTACAAGAAGCGAAATCTCGCTGAATTAATGGATCGTCTAGCTGATGTGGAAGGGCTGGAATGGATCCGACTGCACTATGCTTTCCCAACAGGTTTTCCTGAAGATGTGTTGGATGTGATGGCTAAGCGACCCAACATCTGCAACTACCTTGATATTCCGCTGCAGCATGCCTCCACAAATATGCTGAAGATGATGCGGCGAGGAACCACCAGAGAAAAGACGGAAGCATTACTGGATAAAATGCGAAGTAAGGTTCCTGACATTGCCATTCGTACAACACTAATAGCAGGTCACCCGGGAGAAACACAGGAAGACTTTGAAGAGATGTTGGACTTTGTAGAGAAGAACCGATTCGAACGACTGGGGATCTTCACCTACTCGCATGAGGAAAACACCCACTCATACAATTTTGAAGACGATGTGCCTGATGAAACCAAACAAGAGCGCGCAAATGCCGTAATGGATTTGCAGGAAGAAATTTCCATGAGCATCAATGAGGAGAAAGTTGGTAAGGAGTTTAAGGTGTTAATTGACCGGATGGAGAGCGGTTCCTTTATTGGAAGGACAGAGTACGACTCACCTGAGGTGGACAATGAAGTGATCATACCTGCCGACCATTCATACTTGCGAATTGGAGATTTCGCCCAGGTAAAAATTACCGACGCTACAGCTTTTGATCTGTATGGCGAACCAATTAAGCAATAATCCACTTTACTAAAGCGTGCGCACCGAAACCATCCCTTTAGACGAGACCGACTGTTTTTCTCAGTTTTTTATAGACTACATCAACCAAAAGAAAGAGCTTGCTCCTTTCTATAACGATTTTCCTACAGTTGAGAACTTTGAAAAAACTATCCAAAAGCGTCACTTTAAGGATGAGAATCGTATTGTTTTACTTGAGGTTCTGAAAGAGCAATACGAACAGCTTGACACCAGCAGTGCAGTTTTGCAAAACATTGAAGCATTGGCTGATTCAAAGACCTTTACCATTACCACCGGGCACCAGCTCAATATTCTCACGGGTCCGCTTTACTTCATTTACAAAATTGTGACTGTGATCAACGCTTGCAAAACACTGAAGCAAGCGTACCCCGATTACAACTTTGTTCCCGTTTATTGGATGGCCAGTGAAGATCATGATTTTGAAGAAATCAACCACTTCTTTTTTGAAGGGAAAAAATATGAGTGGAATACTGATCAGTCAGGGGCTGTTGGGCATTTCGATCCATCCGGGCTAAAAGAGATCGTAGATAAACTTCCCAAAGGAGCTGAGTTTTTCAAAGAGGCGTATTCTCAGAAAACTCTGGCTGATGCAGCAAGAGCATATGTCAATCATCTTTTTGGAAGCGAGGGGCTTGTTGTCGTAGATGCTGATCATCCAGATTTGAAAAAGATGTTCACACCAATTATCAAGGATGATCTTTTTGAGCATAGCTCAGAAAAATTTGTGTCAAAAACATCCTCGGCTCTTGAGGATAAAGGATACAAGACGCAAGTCACCGCGCGTCAAATCAATTTCTTTTACTTAGATAAGGGTGTTCGGGAACGTATAGAAAAAACGAAAAGTGGATTTCAGGTACTGGATACGGATATTACTTTTAGTGAAGAGGAAATGCGTTCGTTGATCAAGGATCATCCGGAGCGGTTTAGTCCAAATGTTATACTCCGTCCACTATTTCAGGAAACTATTCTGCCCAATCTGGCTTATGTTGGCGGCCCTTCAGAGGCGATTTACTGGCTGCAGCTAAAAGGTGTTTTCGATCACTTCAAAACAGCCTTCCCATTATTGATGCCCAGAAACTTTGCGCTGGTAGTACCAGAAACAGCCGCAACCAAATGGGAAAAAACAGGGCTTTCTCAATCTGACTTTTTCCTTGGCAGTGAGAACGCCTTTGAAAAATGGGTGAAGGCGAATAGCGATCATGTGATTTCTTATAATGAGGAACTTAAAAAGTTGAAGGAACTAGAGGGTTCACTCAAGAGTAAGGCTGGAGAAGTAGACCCAACACTTGTTAAGCACATTGAAGCCCTTCATGCCTCATTTTCCAAACGCATTGAAAAGGCAGAGAAGAAATTGGTTCGAGCAGAAAAGCGTCTCTACGAAGATCGTAGAAGACAAATTGAATCTGTGAAAGAAGTGCTTTTCCCGGGAGGTAGTCTTCAGGAGCGAAAAGACAATTTCCTCAATTTCTACCTCAAAGACCCGGCGTTTCTACGAAAGCTCTTGAATACTTTCGATGCATTTGACTATCAGATGTATTTAATGTATTTGTAGAAGATACGGTGATTGCTTTTTATCTTTCACTAGTCAACTAGTATTCAGCTTATGGAAATTAAAACACCCACTCTCCTGGTAGATAAGGTCAGGTGTCTAAAAAACATTGACCGCATGTTCAATAAGGCAAACGCCTCCAACGCCACTCTCAGACCCCATTTCAAAACACATTTTTCGGGAGAAATAGGCAATTGGTTTAAATCTAAAGGAGTCACCTCCTGTACGGTGAGTTCAGTCTCAATGGCTCAATATTTTGCAAATCATGGCTGGGAAGACATCACCATAGCCTTTCCATACAATCTGTTGGAAGCAACTGAAATAAATGAGTTAGCAAAAAAGGTTGAGCTAAACATCCTTATAGAATCTGAAGAAAGCCTGGATCATGCAAAAAATCATGTTACGCACTCAGCCGGCTATTTCATCAAGATTGATATTGGGACGCACCGAACCGGAATTGACCCCAGAAACGAAGAGCTAATTGGTAAGCTAGTCAAAGGTGCCAGTGATACTGCTCTGTTCAAAGGGTTTCTCGCACATGCAGGACACACGTATGGTTCCACTGACTATGAAAGTGTTAAATGGATTTACGACAAGTCTGTTAAGGATTTGGCACACCTAAAAGAAACGTTCGGGGGAATACTCTCCTATGGAGACACCCCGTCATGTAGTCTGGTGGAAGACCTATCGGCATTTGATGAGCTCCGTCCCGGAAATTTTGTTTTCTATGACTGGATGCAGCACAACATTGGGTCTTGTTCGGTAGAAGATATCGCCGTTTGCCTGGCATGTCCGGTAGTGGCCGTTCACAAGGATCGCAATGAAGTGGTGGTATATGGAGGAGGGGTGCACTTATCCAAAGACATGATAATTGAAAAGGATATCATGGGTAAGGACCGAACCTGCTATGGCAAAATGGTCAAACTTGAAAATGGTAGCTGGAATACAGAAATCCTGGGTCAAGTAGATCGCCTCTCTCAGGAGCATGGCATCATTAAATTAGCAGAAAAAGCACTCGCTCATGTAAAAGTTGGCGATGTGATTGGTATTCTTCCTGTACATTCGTGCCTTACTGCTGATTTACAAGGATTCTATCTCTCCACAGATGGAGAGAAGATTGAAAAGATGTTGAAAAACTGATGCGCAAAACACTTTTACTGCTTTTTATTGTACTCGCCACCTTAGGATTTTCCAAAACCGACCCACCAAAAGATACGATTGATATCATGATTGGACAGATGATCATGATCGGGATTGGGGATTTTGATCTGGTTAATGAAAGCGAACCCATTTTTAAAGAGATTAAAAGTGGTAAGGTTGGAGGAGTGGTTCTATACGAAAAAAACATCCTTTTTGAAAGCCCAAAACCAGAGCTGGCCCTATTGGTTGAAACGCTTCAAAAAAATGCCTCTATTCCTCTCTTTATCAGCATTGATGAAGAAGGTGGAAGGGTGACTCGCATGAAAACACGGTATGGATTTCCAAAGAATGTTTCGGCCCAATACCTGGGCGATATGAATAACCTGGATTCCACACGCTTTTACGCGAACCAAACTGCACGCCTCCTTAGCAGCTTTGGTATTAACATGAATTATGCTCCGGTCGTAGATGTCAACCTAAACTCCCGCAATCCGGTAATCGGAAGGATTGGTAGAAGCTTTTCATCAGACTATAATGAGGTGATCCGGCAAGCATATGAGGTGATCTCCATTCATAATAAAAGAGGGGTGGTTCCAGTATTAAAACATTTTCCCGGTCATGGAAGTAGCCGAAGCGACACACACCTGGGCCTAACAGATGTTACTGAAACATGGCAATTGGAAGAAATGTATCCATATCGGGCACTCATTGATAGTGGTGTGGTTAAGGCTGTTATGACCGCTCACATCGTTAATAAAACATTGGACGGCTCCAAAAATCCAGCTACTCTTTCCAAAAAAATTGTAACCGGAATGCTTCGGGAGTTTCTGGGGTTTGAAGGTGTGATCATTTCAGATGACATGCAAATGGGAGCAATAGACAATGAGTATGGCTTGCGAGAGGCTATAAAACTTTCAATCGAAGCTGGTGTAGACATGCTCATGTTTGCCAACAATGTAAAAGATTTCAACATGGTTTCTGCGAGCACTGTCCACGCCATTATTAAGGACTTGCTTTTTGAGGGGATCATCACTCGTGAACGTATTTATCAGTCTTACAAGCGAATCATGAAACTGAAAACGGAAACGGGACTTTGTGACTCGGATTATTACCGATCATTGAAAAATAAGCTCCGTGCCTACAACTAAGTATATAATAAAAACTGATTTTACTATCTTCACCAATCCATGATCCAATACAATCCCAAATCGTGGTTTTCGCTCATCTTTGATGTCTATAGCAGATATGTAATAAGAGCGCTATTCCCCCTCATCATGTTTGCAGGAGTGCTCACCACTATCCTGTGTTTTCTATTCATAGATGTATTGCAGATCACCATTGAAGACACCAAAGCCTTTCACTCTATTCTTGGAGTAATCCTCGGTTTGTTTCTGGTTCTTAGAACTAATACTGCTTACGATCGGTGGTGGGAAGGAAGAAAGCTTTGGGGCCAGTTGGTAAATGACACCCGCCAGCTGTCTATTAAAATAACTACGTTTATCCCTCTAGATGCCAAGGAAGATCGGCTCTTTTTTAAGAAGATGATTCCTAATATCACTTTCGCAATGAAGAACCATCTGCGAAACAGCATTCTTGTGGGGGAGATGGATTTTTACGATGAAAAAGTAAAGGAGCGAATCATAAACAGCAACCACCGTCCCAACATCATTAACAAAATATTGATGGAACGTGTGATGGACATGAACAAACGAGGGTTGATCTCTGCGGATAAACTTTTCATTCTTGATAAGGAAATCAAAGGGTTCACCGACATTATAGGCGCATGTGAGCGAATCAAGTCTACACCTATTCCTTACTCGTACAGCATGTTCATCAAGAAGTTCCTTTTCATCTATTGTATCACACTCCCGATGACTTTTATTGGAGAGTTTGGTTACTGGTCTATCATTTTGGTGGTAGTTGCTTTTTATTTTTTGATGAGCGTAGAGCTGATCTCTGAAGAGATTGAAGATCCATTTGGTAGAGATATTAATGACCTTCCTTTGGACGAACTGTGCGTGAAGATCAAAAAGAACATTATAGAAATTTTCAACAATAACTAAATTGGCAATTTAAAATCGCTTTTTAAACCTGATATTATGAAATTCAATCAACTTAAACTTTCCTCTCTTGCACTTGCTGCAGCTCTACTAGTTTCTTCCTGTGGGGGAGGAAGCAGCAAAGAAGAGTCTTCATCAGATGCATCATCTGAGTTTGATGCAGCGAAGGAGCAAGTAGCCGCTGATGTGTCCAAAGTATTGAAAGACCTGCCTCCTCCATCTGAAGTGCCTTACCTTTTGATGAATGCGGGTGCTGAGTTCGATGCAAGCCTAATAAACTCAATTGAAAAAATGGAATCATACCAAGCCAGTGAGTCCAAGGCAGCACTTAATCTGGGAGTATATGCTACTGACATTGGCTACCTGGCGTCTTATGAAAAGTCTGAAATGGCACTTGATTACATGGGTGAATGTCAAAAGCTTGCAGCTCCAGTCGGAGTTGCTGAAGCTATCGACTATGGCATGATCTCCAGGTTTGAGTCAAACATGGAAAACAAAGACTCATTGGCCGTGATCATCAATGAAATTATGGAAAAATCTGGGGCACGATTGAGCGAATTGGACGAGCTAAACAGTGCTGCTCTACTTCTGGCTGGTAGCTGGATTGAAGGGGTTTATATCTCAACCAGCATCGTAAATAATTATCCGGATGATCTTCCGGAAGAATCCAGAACGTTGATCCTTGAGCCGCTTGTAAAAATTGTGATGGATCAGAAAACCTCTCTTAACGATCTGCTTAAGGTAATGAATGACGTGCCTGAAACAGAAGATGTTACCAGCATGAAAGCTGAACTTGAAAAAGTAAAAGCGATCTATGACGGTGAGTTGGCAGAAGTAGAAGAACAAATCGCCAACAACACGGGTGATTTCGTACTTCAGCCTAGCACATTGGATAATCTTTCAGCAGAGGTGAGCCGCATCAGGGGCACAATTGTTGAGTAAGTAATCGGATAAAAGACTGTGGAGCCGTCATGCAGAAGCTTGACGGCTTTTTTATTTTTAGATTGCGCGAATAACCTAACTTTAACATCACCAAAACCAACCTGACCACATGAGTGAAGAACTGCTGAAAGCAATCATCCGCCTTCTCGTAATAGTAGCAAAAGAAGAGGGAGAGGTTGATGAGACGGAGAAAGTCACTGTACGTGAATTCCTATACGAGAATGTCAGTCGTGACGATACCCGCCACTACCTGAAAATACTGGACGAATATGTCAACGAAATAGAGACCGGTAATGGCAAGGACGACCACAGCCAGATAAAGGAAATCACCACAAACATCAACAATGAGCTAACGCAACAGCAAAAACTTGTGGTGATGGTGCGCTTGATGGAGTTAATCATTGCTGATGAAAAAATCACAGAGCGAGAGGCGGAGCTCCTTTCACTAATTGGCAAGCAATTCAAGTTTGACGAAGACATTGTTGACGCCATCACGCATTTTGTAGTTAATAGGGACATTAATAATTATTCCAACCTGTATTCAATAGTTGTTTCTGGCGCCAATGATCCCGATCGTCCGAAGCAGATTTATCTGGAAGGACTAAAAGGACATATTGCTTTCTTCAAGCTTCCAAAAATTGAAACCTGCTTCTTTAAATATTATGGTGGAGACATCCTTAACCTCAATGGTTTAATGATTTCTCCAGGAAAGATCAAAGTCTTCTCCACAGGCAGCTCCATCAAAGGCAAGCGAACCGAACGTCTTTACTACAGTGATATCATCGCCATATTCAGAGATGATGTTTCTGAAACAAACGTATCATTTGTTGCTGAAAATATCTCCTACAAATTCAGCAATGGAAATATTGGTTTGGTCGACATCAACATAGCTGAACCAAGAGGGAAACTAGTGGCTATCATGGGGGGCAGTGGAGCTGGAAAATCTACACTTTTTAATGTTTTAAATGGTTCTTCTAAACCTGCCGGTGGGTCTGTACGCATAAACGGAATTGATATTTACGAAAACGCAAAAGAAGTAGAGGGCATCATTGGAAATGTTCCGCAGGATGATTTGCTCATTGAAGACCTTACCGTGTATCAAAACCTGTACTATGCGGCCAAGTTGTGCTTTGACAACACGGAAAAAAGTGTGTTGGATGACCTGGTTTCCAAAACACTTGACTCACTAGGTCTGACTGAGGCAAAAGATTTGAAAGTGGGAAACCCGCTGCAAAAAACAATCAGTGGGGGTCAGCGAAAAAGACTAAATATCGGCCTTGAACTTCTAAGGGAGCCCTCCGTGCTTTTTGTAGACGAACCTACGAGTGGCCTGTCTTCCCGGGATTCGGAAAATATCATGGACTTGCTAAAGGAGCTGTCCTTAAGAGGTAAAATGGTATTCGTAGTTATTCACCAGCCATCCTCTGAGATTTTCAAGATGTTTGACAAGCTGCTGATCCTCGATTCCGGAGGTCATCAGATTTATTATGGAAACCCGGTCAAGGCAGTCACCTATTTCAAAAACATCGTCGACATGATCGACAGGGATCAAAGTGCCTGTATTGAGTGTGGGAATGTAAATCCGGAGCAAATCTTCAATATCATTGAAATGAAAGTGGTGGATGAGTATGGTAGATTCACCAACAAGCGTAAGTACTCGCCTGAACAATGGCATGAGCAGTTTGTAAATAACATTGAAGTAGAGCCAGTCAAAGAGGAGGAAACCAAGCCCGAAAAATCGCTGGCCCTTCCGAACAAGCTGAAACAGGCAAAAATATTCTTGCAACGAGACGTGCTCGCCAAGATCAGTAACAGACAATATGTCTTGATCAACTTACTGGAGGCTCCAGCCCTGGCACTTCTACTGGCCCTGATTACAAAATATGCACCTCCAGGAGCAGAATACACTTTTTATAAAAACGAAAACATTCCGGTCTTCTTCTTTATGAGCATCATCGTAGCTCTTTTTATGGGGCTTACAGTAAGTGCTGAGGAGATTATAAAAGATCGGAAGATCTTGAAAAGAGAAGCCTTCCTTCACTTGAGTAAAGTCAGCTACTTATCGTCCAAAACATTTATTCTTTTTTGTCTTTCTGCTGTCCAGACACTTCTTTTTGTCATCGTTGGCTCCTTAATTCTGGAGATCCAGGGGATGACACTCTGGTATTGGATCATTTTGTTTTCGGTTTCATGCTTCGCTAATATTCTAGGTCTGAATATTTCCGCCGGATTCAACTCGGTCATCACTGTATACATTTTGATCCCATTGCTTATCATCCCGCAGCTTATACTTAGTGGTGTGGTAGTGAATTTTGATAAGTTAAATGAGTCCTTTGCCAACAGGGAAAAGGTGCCATTGATCGGAGAACTGATGGCTTCTCGTTGGGCCTATGAGGCACTGGCTGTATCTCAGTTTCGGGACAATCCTTCGAATAAAGATATTTATCCGCTCGACCGACAAGTGGCCATGAACACGTATAAATCCGTTTACTATACAGGCTACTTGCTGGAGGATTTACAATACTGCTACGAAAACAAAGATTTTAATGGCCGAGATCTGAAACTGAAAATCATTCAAAACGAATTACGAAAACAACTGAGGATTTTCGGAGAGGATAAATTGCCGGTAATTGATCAAATAACAGCTGAAGGATTAAGCGAAGAAGTTTATCAACAGACTACCGACTTTCTGAATACCCTTCAATCTCTTTTTAATTCTCGCAGGAAAAAGGCGAAAGATGAGCTAGACGCATTGATCGCTAAGCGCACAGACACTCCTGAGTTAGAAAGTCAGTTTTTGACCATGCGTGACAAGTATGAAAATGAGCGCATTGAGCTTATGGTAAAAAATATCCAGACTAAACGCAGGGTTGTTACTTCAGGAGATGAACTAGTTCAGCTTATTTATCCTGTTTATGCAAAAAATGAACACCCGGAACATGCGCTTGATTTCAGAACCAACTTCTACTATCCAGAAAAGTATTTCGCCGGGAATTACATTGATACAAAGATTTTCAATGTCATCATTATTTGGCTGATGACTGTCGTGCTCTTTATAGCCGTGTATTATGATTGGTTAAGAAAATTGTTGAGAACAGGGAATTAAAGTGAAAGTATTCAAATATTTTCTCCTGATACTTTTTACATCCTGTATTCAGGAATCAAACACACTTTCAGTTGAACAGATCCAGGTAGCGGTTGAGTATGCTAGCACGCATTTTCCCGAATACTGTAGTAGACAAGATGATAATGATGAGCATAATTCTATTCTTACCTCTTTTGTGGGCGATCATCAAAGCAGCTATATCTATGCATCGAGACGAAGATATGAACCTAGCATTCAGAATGAAGAAATAGACTTTCAATTCACATTTAACGACTATAAGCCCACGGACGCAATTAGTGAAATTATCATAAATGCCACAGACTATCATTTTACTATGATCAATGAAGCTCATTATTGTGGGGAACATCGTGTTTTCACCACAAGCCTATTAAAACCTCTTTGGGAAAAGGGATATCGCTACTTAGCATTAGAAGCACTGAGTTACTTCGATACATTGATGAATAATCGAACCTATGCGATAGATAGAACAGGTTATTATATTCAAGAAAGTGCTTTTGGAAATATGATTCGTGAAGCTCGAAGTTTGGGCTACCAGCTTATCCCATATGAAACTCAGTTTATGGGACAATCCTCCACTCATAGAGATTCAGTTCAAGCTGTAAATCTTATTTCACAAACCCTAAATAGGGATACTGTTGGAAAAGTGCTGGTTCATGTTGGCTATGGACATCTATTTGAAGAATTCGGCTCTACGTACAAGCCACTTGGATGGTGGGTCAAGAACAATACCGGACTTGATATTCTAACCATTGATCAAGTCAGAATGACGGATGCAAGTTTGCCGACAAAAATCCATCCATACTATTCTCATGCGTATCAATCTTATCCAATTAATACACCAGTTGTTTTTAAACACAACACGAATGGCTACCTGGTTGACCCTGTGCAGCAAGGAGGAATTGATTTGCAGGTATATCATCCACGTGTAGCCTTTATCAATGGCAGACCAAATTGGCTACAAAAAGAAGATGTCAATAATTATCCTTTGCCTGAAGACTTTCTTCCTTTTGAAGGGTACCATCTGTTTGTGCTCAAAAAAGGTGAGCCTATTGACGCTATCCCGGTGGATCAGTTTATTATAAGCATGGAAAAAAACCTGCTATTACCCGAAGGAGAATTTGATTCCTATGTTGTAGACTGTACTAACAAAGTGTTGGCTCAATTTCAGATGAGGGCCAATTAGTCAATCGGCACGTTCACATGTCGCTCTGCATGGTACGAAGATCTCACTAGTGGTCCGGACTCTACATATTTAAGTCCTCTCTTCAATCCCTCTTCTCTGAAGTGGTCGAATTTATCAGGGTGTACAAACTCAGCTACTTCGATATGTCTCTTTGTTGGCTGGAGATATTGACCAAGTGTCAAAATATGTAGGCCATGTTCAACCAGGTCATCCATCGCCTTATAAACCTCCTCATCCGTTTCTCCCAGCCCAAGCATGATACCAGATTTGGTTCTCTTTCCAGCCTCATTGGTCAGCTTGATTTGCTCAAGACTTCTGTAATATTTGGCTTGGGGTCGTACCCTTCTGTATAGGCTTTCTACTGTCTCCATATTATGAGAGACTACTTCCTGACCAGCTTCTATCATGCGATAGAGAGCGTCCCAGTTTCCTTTCACATCTGGAATCAACGTCTCAATCGTGGTTTCCGGAGATAGCTTTTTGGTTTCCACCACCGTCTGATACCAAATCTCTGCACCTCTGTCCTTCAGCTCATCTCTGTTCACTGAGGTAAGCACTGCATGCTTCACCCCCATCAGCTTGATCGCTTCCGCTACACGCTTTGGTTCTTCTTCATCATATTCCGGTGGTCGTCCCGTTGCTACAGCACAGAAGGTACAGCTTCGGGTACACACATTTCCCAGGATCATAAATGTGGCTGTTCCTTCTCCCCAGCATTCACCCATATTGGGACAGTTACCACTTTCACAAATGGTATGAAGTTTATGCTGATCCACCAGTTTGCGCACCTTGGCATAATTCTCCCCTACAGGAAGCTTCACTCGCAACCATTTAGGCTTTTTCTTTCTTTCCGGTTTTTCTACTACTGGTAAATCAATCATACGCTACTATTCAGATGTAAAAGTGCAAATCTAACAGGACTGAAGGAGATTCCTCTATTTTCGGGTCCCCCAGAATAATGTGAAGAAAACAGAAGTAAAAACAGATTTGTTCGGCTGGGTTGGGACTAGCTCAATTTCTTTCGTAAATGCCTCTGCCATGACACCAACTTCTATGCCCGCAACGTTGCTTCTATACGTCCCAAACTCGAAGAAAATGGATCCTTTGGTATGAAGGCCCATTTCAAGTTTAGCATCTCCCAACCCTTGAAAAAGTTTTCCTGGTCCGGCAATATTTTGGGGTGAGGGATGTCTGACCACACTAAAAGGTTCGTATTGCTGATCAGCACCTAAGACATAATAAGGTGAAACTAAGCCAAAAGTTGGACCGCCGGCTACTGCTGCACTGATTTGGACTCCCTGTTGGTTGGCTTTTTTGAACATGAGACGCTCCAAGCCATAATTAGTACGGATGGCATAGAGATAGTTTGATTTACCATAGATAAATCCTGCTCCACTTAAACCAATATATCTTGCTTCACTCGGGTGCTTAACGTTGGAAAGCTCGAGCCCAAAAGTGTGATAAACATTATTCCCTTTCTTTCTGCTATGACGCAATATCAAGCCCCCAATGAGTCCTCCATTTGTGTTTTTGTTGATCCCCCAGATCCACTCGGAGGTATACTCAAATTCCTCTCCTTCAAAGAGCTGTGCGCTTCCTAATAGTGGGGCTGAGAGAAATATGAATATAGCTAGCTTTTTCATGGGCGCTTAATCATAACAAAAATAATGCGCAAGTCCCTAAGGTTAATGAGCGTAATCATTAAGTTCAGAATAACTGATCCCCATGTGTGAAGAATGGAATACCGCCTTTCCATCCTTTACCAGGATCGCCTGTGGAGATTCATGCCTCACTCCATAGCGCTCCGCAATAGCATTTGATACGTCTCGATTAGAAATCAGGTCTAAAAAGTAGGGTTCAAAAGAGGCTTCCTCTGCATACGATCGCTCAAAGCGAGCTAATGACATGGCACTTATAGAACACCGGGTGCTATGCTTGAATAGAAGTACAGGCTTCTCTCTGGATTTCTTGTCTACTTCTTCCAGTTGATCAACGGATGTCAGGTTGGTCCACGGTACTTCTATCTTCTCTCCTTTCGAAAAAATCTTTGATAACATTTAATTTCTTGATTATTAGCCTATGTTAATTATTCCAGATCACACGCTCCTTCTTATCAAACTTCGGCTCCTTCTCTGGACTCTTAACACCTTTTGAGTTTTGACTGTTCCCATTTAGCCGAGTCCAGAAAATATTCCATTTCCTAAACATCTTTCTAACCTTAGGACTATTGAACTTCATAGCTATGTGATAGTTGCTGCTAGGGTGTTGATCTCCAATCCTGGGTCTGCTCCTCTTCATGTCCCCCTCCCATAACGATGACTCCTGATAATATTTAGCTTCTCCCCATTCTCTGGCATTTCCAAACCATCTTATTTTAGTACCCGTATAACGTGGACGAACCTTGAAGTCTACACCTCTGAAAGGTGAGCCAGCTGAGTAACGAGGCTTTACATTGTAGTCTTTTCCTCTGAAGGGCATCCCTTTCGAATACCTTGGATTCACATGATAATCCTTTCCCCTAAAGGGCATCCCCTGGGAATATCTAGGGTTGACATGATAATCTTTCCCTCTGAATGGCATTCCTTGAGAGTACCTCGGAGTAACCTTATAATCACGCCCTTTGAAAGGGCTTCCTGCAGAATAGCGTGGTGTAATCCGATAATCCTTTCCTCTGAACGGCATCCCCTGAGAATAGCGAGGAGTGACATTATAGTCTTTACCACGAAATGGCGATCCTTGTGAGTAACGAACATTTATTTTGTAATCTTTCTCTCTGAATGGATTAGACCTTGAGTACCTTGGCGTAACTTTATAATCCCGTCCCTTAAATGGACTACCTGCTGAATAGCGAATATTCACTTTGTAATCTTTTCCTCGGAAAGGATTAGCGGGTGAATACCTTGGCGCAACTATGTAATCGCGCCCTTTGAATGGACTCCCTGCTGAATAGCGGATATTCCTTTTATAATCACTTCCCCGGAAAGGATTGCCACCGGAATACCTGGGTGAGCTTTTGTATTTGCTTCCTCTGAAAGGGTTGCCAAAAGAATATCGAGGTGTGACTTTATAGTCTTTTCCTTTAAATGGGCTGCCGCCGGAGTATCTGGGTCGTGCGGAGTATCTTCTCTGACGATCCTTTGATGGTGAATACCTTGGAGAAGTGGATCCCGAAAGCTTGAATGGGGAAGAGGCACTGGAATATCTTGGAGATGTTCTATTATCTCCACGAGGTATTCCCTCACTGTTTTTTGGCTTTTTCTTGCTCCTGAAAAAAAGGAACCCCTTCCTTTCAACCTTCTTCGTCTTTAGTCTCCGATCAGAGTCTTCGATCAATTGAGCATCGGCGGTATACACCGCCGTGCCAATCAAAAATGCTATGATCAGAAACCTTTTCATCTAATGCCTATCACCCAAAGGTTAGTAATTTAGGTGATAATCTCAACGATTTGGTCGAAACGGTACCTATCAGCCAGCTTGCTAAATCTGTATCGGCTCTCCCTGAGCGTTGAGCACTTCAAACTCGGTGAGGGCTTTTGAACTGTCCTCCACCATGTTAACCCAACGAAAATATTTCAAAAACCATTTAACCCTTCTTGAAAAAATTCCGGCTGTAAAGTAGGTATACAGATACGGGTGTAATGCCACCGTTATTTTCTTCTCATTTTGCGATTCGAAGAAGTATTTAATGGTATTCTCCACCTGATCCGCTACCTGGATAGAAGCTGAGATTTTTCCTGTTCCGCTACAAGTTGGGCAAACCTCCTTGGTTGTAATGGAAAGTTCAGGACGCACACGCTGACGCGTGATTTCCATTAATCCGAACTTGGAAAGTGGCAGGATAGTATGTTTGGAACGATCGTCTTTCATGGCCTCCTTCATCTTAGCATAGAGCTTCTTCTTGTTCTCTATTTTCCGCATATCGATAAAGTCCACCACAATAATGCCGCCCATGTCTCTCAGCCTGAGCTGACGAGCAATCTCTTCTGCTGCATCCAGATTTACCTTAAGTGCCGTGTCTTCCTGGTTATCCTCCTTGTTGGATTTATTTCCACTGTTTACATCGATCACATGAAGTGCTTCCGTGTGCTCGATGATCAGATAACCCCCATTGAGCATACTTACAGATTGACCAAATGAGGTCTTCATCTGCTTTTCTACTCCGGTAGCTTCAAAAATCTTAGCTTTTCCTGTGTATTGTTTTAGAATCTTCTCCTTATCAGGAGCAATCCCCTTTACAAAAGTTTTGATTTCCTGATAAAGGTCTTTGTCATCTACCTGAATGCTATCAAAGCTTTCGTTTAATACATCGCGCAGTATAGAATTGGCGCGATTCATTTCACCTATTACCTTGTCTTTGGGCTTTGCCGTCCGGAGGGCTTTCATACCCTCATCCCATCGATCAACAAGGTTTCGAAGATCTGTGTCAAGCTCCTTCACATCCTTTCCCATTGCAACGGTACGAATGATCACACCAAATCCTTCTGGTTTGATGGAGCTAATCAGACGCTGCAAGCGCTTACGCTCGTTGGCATCTGTAATTTTTTTTGAAACATTTACCGTGTTTGAAAACGGCACCATTACCAGGTATCTACCTGCCAATGACAACTCGCATGAAAGTCGTGGGCCCTTCGTAGAAATAGGCTCCTTTACTACCTGCACTAAAATCTTCTGTCCCTTTGTAAGGACTTGGTTCATTTTCCCAAGCTTATTGATATCCGGCTCTCCTTTAAAACCTGCCAGCCTTGTGCTATTCAGTTTTTTTGCCAGTGTCAGCTTGGTGAACTTATTAAGTGATTGAACCTGTGGTCCCAGGTCCAGATAGTGTAAAAAGGCATCTTTTTCATATCCCAGATCAATGAAAGCAGCATTCAAACCCTGAACTACTTTCTTAACAGATCCAAGATAAATATCACCTACGTTGAAGGTTTGTCCTCCTCCGTCCTGATGAAATTCTACTAGCCTTTTATCCTTAAGTAAAGCAATACGACATCCCTCGCGAGTTGAGTTAATGACTAGTTCATTACTCATAGCGATTGATTATAGGTGCCGATTACTTTTTCTTATGTCTGTTTTTTCTAAGTCTCTTCTTTCTCTTGTGAGTAGAGATCTTATGTCTCTTTCTTTTTTTACCGCAAGGCATAGTTTCTAATTTTTAAAAGTTTTTAAAATGTTTTAAAGGCTATTCAGGTAATCATTCGCCATCATTTTGATGGCCGGAATGGAGTCCTGTGTCGCCATGATTTCCTCCAAAAGCAGGCGGGCCTGCAATTGTTGATTTATTTCCATCAATGAAACTGCGAGATAAAGCTTTGCTTCATGGTCTGCAGAATCCATCGATACAAGATTCTCAAAACGCTCCCTGGCTCGATCAAACTGACCACTTTGGATTGCAAGCAATCCCAGGTTCAAAATTGCTTGTCGGTTGGTCTCGTCTTCAACTAAAATTTCTCTTAGCATGTTTATCCCAGCCATGGGATTTTCAGAGACAACCAATGTCATGGCCAATCGGTTCTTCACTACCAGGTTCCCCGGATCTTTATCCATAAGGGCTTGTAAAATTTCTCTGGCTTTAAGTGCGTATTTCTTTGCTTGCTCTGGTCCAGCTGAACGTTCGTAAGCTGTGAAATAAATGTCTGCAACCTGTTCAGAAGGGCCTTCCGTCCACTCCTGAATCCTATCTGCATAACTCACCGCACTATCTACTACCCCGTAATCGAGATAGCGTCTCGCCAAAGAGTGCGCAAAGTTAGCTTTTTTATCAATATTATCTTCCTCCTCAACCAATCTTCTTAACTCATCGATCTGAGTTTCAACTTCTTGAGGCATTTCCATTGAGTGACTTTGCGAGTTTGTCACCTCCTGAAGCTGCTCATTTTCCACAACACTCCTTGGAAGTTGGAATAGAATAACCACCAAAGCGATGGCTCCAAGCACAAGAATTAACTGGGCTCTTGTCACTTGATTTTCGGGGAGTTTTTAATCTTCTCAACAAAAATTTTGGAAGGCTTGAATGACGGAATGTAGTGCTCGTCAATTACAATGGCGGTATTCTTGGAGATATTTCGTGCGATCTTCTTGGCTCGCTTCTTATTCACAAAGCTCCCGAATCCCCTCACGTAAACATTCTCTCCATTGGCCATGTTATTTTTTACAACTGTGAAGAACGCTTCTACTGAAGCCTGCACATCTGCTTTGTCAATTCCTGTCTTATCCGATATTTCGTTTATCACATCAGCTTTTGTCACAACTGTCTGGTTTATAGGTGGGTGTTAAAATTGGGAGGCCAAAATTAAATTTGCACCTTCACATAAAAAAAGGATTTCTAAATTATTAAGTCATCGAAGGGAAAACATTTGCCGAAAGGCTAATTAATTGGTATACAGAGAGAAAGCGAGATCTTCCCTGGCGAAATACAAAAGACCCGTACCCGGTCTGGTTGTCTGAAATCATCCTACAACAAACCCGGGTAGAGCAAGGAATGCCCTACTGGCAGAGATTTGTTGAAACCTACCCTTCCATTCAGGACCTGGCCGATGCTGCTGAAGAAAAAGTGTTGCGCCTCTGGCAGGGGCTAGGATACTATTCCAGAGCGAGAAATATGCATGCTACCGCCAAATATGTAGCCCATGAGCTTGGTGGAGAATTCCCTTCTACTTATTCAGAGATTTTAAAACTGAAAGGAATAGGGCCATATACTGCTGCTGCAATCTCTTCTATTTGTTTTGATGAACCACGACCGGTGGTGGATGGAAATGTGTTTCGTTTTGCTTCCAGGTATTTTGGGATCGAGGCAGATATTTCTAAAGCCTCAACCAGGAAAGTGTTTGAAAAAATCCTCTCCGAAGAAATTTCGAAAGGGCTCCCTGGAACATTCAACCAGGCAATGATGGAGTATGGAGCCACGGTCTGCGCCCCAAATCCTCGGTGCGAGGATTGTACTTTTCGATTAGACTGCTTTGCGTATCAGCATAAGAATCAAAAAGCTCTTCCTGTCAAAACAGGAAAAACCAAAGTCCGGGATCGTTACTTTCATTATGTCGTTTTTAAAAATCAGGACAGCTTTTTACTAAAAGAGCGGGTTGAGAAAGATGTGTGGGGCGGCTTATTTGATTTTTATCTGATTGAAGGGGCCACCAGTGAAGGTGAGGTGATGGAAGAAATTCAAAAAGCTTTCGGGATATCGAACCTGAATCTGGAAGAAATATCCGAACCATTTAAGCACATCCTCAGCCATCAAAAAATCCTCGCCACATTCTATACAGTTTCCATTTCTGAAGATGCTACAAAAACAGTCACCAAAAAGAGCTCACTCAAACAGTATTCCGCAGAGGAAGTGCTAAATTTGCCAAAACCCAAACTAATCGTAAATTACCTACAACGAATAGGTATCACTTAAATCATTAAGAATTATGTCCGGAGTAAATAAAGTAATCCTAGTTGGGCGTCTCGGTAAAGACCCTGAAGTTCGTCACCTTGAAAATGGAGCAACAGTAGCCAATTTTTCCATGGCAACTTCAGAATCATACAAAGACCGACAAACGGGTGAAAAAAGGGAACAAACCGAGTGGCATAACGTAGTGCTATGGAGAGGCCTGGCAGAGGTAGCAGAAAAATACGTGAAGAAGGGCGATATGATTTATGTGGAAGGAAAACTCCGTACCCGCTCCTGGGAAAAAGATGGTGTGACAAGATACACCACCGAAGTAGTGGGAGACAACATGACCATGCTTGGTGGTAGTGGCGGAGGTTCATCTCAGCAAGGAGGTGATTATCAGCAGAGCCAAAGCCAGCCGATGCAGGAGTCCGCACCATCGCAGGATATATCCAGTGATGCCACTGACGATCTGCCATTTTAAACAAACCTTATACTAGTTGGAACCATCTTTAGACGATCCATTCCCCTCGGTTTTATTGAGTATGATGGCAGACATGCCATTTTCATTCTACCTCATTAATGGGTTAGTGGTATTGGTGTTGCTTGGACTGTCCGGCCTGATCTCAGGTTCGGAGGTTGCATTCTTTTCTTTTACTCACAACCAGATCAAAGAGTTCAATGCATCTGTTGATGTAAGAGAGCAACGTATTAGTCAGTTGCTACACCATCCAAAAAGACTGTTGGCTACTATTCTGATCCTAAATAACCTGGTCAATATTTTCATTGTGACCATATCTACGTTTGCCACTTGGCAAATTGTAGGAGACGAAGGAAAGCAGGGACTTACCATTGTCATTCTTACTTCCTCAATCACTATCCTGATTATTTTCTTCGGAGAAATTATTCCTAAGGTCTATGCCAACCATAACGGGACCGCTTTTGCTAAGCTGACCTCAGGAATGCTCTTGCTTTCATACAAGATTTTCAAACCTATCTCATGGTTTCTGATGAGTATTACCGGATTAATAGAGCGACGGATGGAAAAGAAAGGGTACAACCTTTCAGTAGAAGAAATCAACCAAGCGCTAGAGATTTCGGTGGAAAAAGAAGAAGTGAGCGAAGAGGAGAAAGGGATCCTAAAGGGGATTGTAAATTTTGGTACGCTTTCAGTGAAACAGGTGATGAAAGCTCGGATGGATATCACAGCCATCGATATTGAAACGGACTTTCATGAACTCATGAACCAGATCAATAAGACCGGCTATTCCCGAATTCCGATCTTCACGGAAACGGTTGATAAAATTGAAGGCATTCTCTACATCAAAGACCTGCTTCCTCACATTGAACAAGAAGACGATTTCAAATGGCAGGAATTACTTCGCCCCGCATTCTTTGTTCCTGAGAGCAAAAAAATTGATGACCTCTTCAAAGACTTTCAGGAAAAGCAAGTGCATATCGCCGTGGTGATTGACGAGTATGGAGGAACTGCCGGACTCATCACCATGGAAGACGTGATTGAAGAAATTGTGGGGGAAATCAACGATGAGTTTGATGACGAAAGTGATGTGGCCTATAACAAGCTTGATAATCAAACATTCATTTTTGAAGGAAAGACCTCATTAAATGATTTTTGCAAGATTACCGATTCAGACATTGCCCTCTTTGATTCTGTTAAAGGAGAAAGCGAATCACTGGGTGGTTTAGTTTTAGAATTAAATACCAAGATGCCTAGTGCCGGAGAGAAAATTCGCTTTGGTCATTTTGTGTTTACTGTAGTGGCCGTAGACCAAAAAAGAATCAAACGTCTGCGTGTCTATATCAACTCTGATAAAAGTAACGTTGCAGGGTTTGAAGATTAGTCTCAGCTTTGCCGACATGAAATATCTCCTTCTTTTGTTTGCTTTTTTGTTTATCGCTTGCGGGAGCGACTACCTGCCTAAACCAAAAGGATACAACCGAATTGATCTGCCGGAAGCATCTTACCAACCTACTCCAGACACCTTACCCTACTTCTTCGAGTATTCAAAACATGCAAAGCTACTTCGCGACTCCAGTTGGATCACCGAGCGGTATTGGATCAATCTACTCTACCCGGAAATGGGAGCAGCGATTCAGATCACCTATAAGCCTGTTACCGATTCGATCATCCGTGAGTATCTGAGCGACTCATATAAGCTTACTTCTCAGCATAATGTTAAGGCTTATGCGATTGAGGAGAGCATCATTGAACTACCCAGTGGTCTTATTGCTTCCTTTACCGAGCTGGAAGGAGAGGTGCCCACCCAGGCTCAATTCCATATTACCGATAAGGACAGCACAGATCATTTTTTACGAGGCGCCTTGTATTTCAGAACAGCCACTAAAAATGACTCGCTTGCTCCCGTCATAGACTATTTGAAGCAAGATATGATCCATCTCCTGATGAGTTTAAAATGGCAGGGTAAGTAAAATTTAGTTGCGAAAAACGGAGGTATAAGCCAATGAAAATTTGGCACCATTAATTCTTTAGGATTATTTGTTTGGTTTGGCAGCTTAGTATATATTGCGACGTTGCGTAAAGTACCCTTTTACAAAAAATACTAATTATGAGGAGAATTAATAACATTTTATCGCTTGCCCTAATTGCAAGCATCACGCTATTTTCATGTTCTGATGAACAAGATCCTATCACCGAAGACTTAAGTGTTTCTGCTGAGGTAATTGCTCAAATTGCAGCACTAGGTTTCGATGTAGAAAACTTCGTTCCCACCAAATTTGAAAATGGTTATCTGGTAGAAAGAGATATTTATCTCACCGACCAAACCATTGCAGAAATGGGTAAAGGAACAGCCCTTCCAATCGCTGAGCAATACAGCACCAACGAGTTGGTATGTGCTGGCGGAGGGAGAGTAATTACAATGTACGCTGAAGAAGGTGGTAGAAAAGGATATAGCCCAGGGATGATTGCTGGACTTGATCTGGCTATCGCTCGATACAATGCAGAAAACCTTTTGATCTCTTTTCAGAGAACGTCTAACAAGAACCAAGCAGATATCGTAATGACTCGCCTTAGAAAAGGTGATGAGCGAAGAGGAGTTCTAGGGTCTGCAGGCTTCCCGTCTAACTGTGATCCATATGGAGAAATTAAAATGAGTGGCATACTTGAGTCTTCTTATGGGCTGAGTACTGAAGGTATTGCTACGATCATCGCTCATGAAATGGGGCACTGCATCGGATTCCGTCACACAGACTTCTTCGATAGAAGTATTTCTTGTGGAGGAAGCACTTCAAATGAGGGCACTGCTGGTGTTGGTGCAAACCATATCCCTGGTACTCCTACTGGAGCTACTCTTTCAGCAAAATCTTTCATGCTTGCTTGCACCGATGGTGGCGATCGTCCGTTCAACAACGATGACGTAACTGCACTAAACTATCTGTACTAAATAAAAAATAAGAGCTAGGGTATTACGCGGAAGGGAGCCATAATGGCTCCCTTTTTTTGTTCTTCCTATCAGTATTTTATACCACTTTTAATTAAAAACACAATCAATTGTATCCCTTTATTAATTTTTTTACATTACAAAATGATTAAAACACCCAATTAATCAAAACCCTAATATTATGAAGAGAATTAATAACATTTTAGCATTGGCATTGATTGTGTCGCTATTTTCCTGTTCTGAACAGGATCCTGTTGCCGAAGACTTTTCGGTTTCTGATGAAGTAATAGCACAAATCGCCGACCTTGGTTTCGATGTGCACAGTTTCGCGCCAACTCAGTTTGAAGACGGATATCTGGTAGAAGGAGATATCTATCTCACGGATTATGACCTGACCAATATGAGCCCTGCTAAATCGCTGGCTACTGTAGAACAGTACAGCACCAATGAGCTGGTATGCGCAGGTGGCGGTCGTGTGATCACCATCTATATGGACGAAGGATCCTCCGATGGTGGTGGTGGTGGAGGTGGCGGAGGTGGTCCGCCCCCGGGAAAAGGCCCAAACAAAACATCGTCATCAGCATCTTTCCCATCAACGTATGGAGCTGCTCTTGATGAAGCCATTTCCAGATACAACGCTGAAAATCTTTTATTGACTTTCCAAAGAACAAACACTTCTTCTGGTGCTGACATAGTTTTCTCAAGGTTAAGCAAAAGAGATGAAAGAAGGGGTGTGCTTGGGTCAGCCGGGTTCCCTAACAACTGTGACCCTTACGGTCAAATTAAAATGAGTGGCGTGCTTGAAAGCAACTACGGACTTTCTGTAAATGGCATTGCTACCATCATGGCTCATGAAATCGGTCACTGCATTGGTTTCCGTCACACAGACTATTTCGACAGAAGTATTTCGTGTGGCAGTGGTGGTGATGAAGGGGCTGGATCCATTGGAGCAAACCACATACCTGGCACTCCAACTGGAGCTTCCCTCGCCAAAAAATCATGGATGCTTGCTTGTACTGATGGGGGCAACCGCCCTTTCAACAGTGATGACAAGACTGCACTGGATTACTTATACTAAAATTATTACCTAAGGGTGTTGAAGAAGGGAGTCTACATCGGCTCCCTTTTTTTATTCTCGAAGTATATTAGCCTCATGCACCCATTCTTTGATCGATCCATCGAGTACCTGAAGGGGGTTGGTCCCCAGCGGGCCGAGACGCTCAACAAAGAATTACAAATATTCACCTTCGGAGATCTCCTTCAGCATTACCCTTTTCGTCACGAAGACCGAAGCAAATTCTACCAAATCAAAGAACTGCAACCAGACCTACCATATGTTCAGATCATTGGTGAGTTCAAGTCTTTCAAAACGATTGGTATGGGTCGGAAAGCACGCTTGGTTGGAACATTCGCTGACGAAACGGGCACCATCGAGATGGTTTGGTTCAAGGGCATCCAGTGGATTCAAAAAAGTCTGACCATCGGTGTGAAATATGTGGCTTTTGGAAAGGCTACAATCTTTAATGGTAAATTCAACATCGCCCACCCGGAAGTAGAAGTGCTGACAGAAAAGAATGCCACGGGCGGATATCTTATCCCCTTTTACCACACCACCGAAAAAATGAAAAAGAAGGGGCTGGATAGTAAGTTCCTGACCAAAGTGATGAAAGTGCTTTTGGTGGAGGCCGTGAACCACATTTCGGAAACCTTGCCGGACCACCTGCTAAGGCAGTTCAAATTGATGGACAAGAAAACGGCGGTAGTTGCCATGCATTTTCCCCGCAATGCGCAACAACTCTCCATCGCTCAAAATCGAATGAAATTCGAGGAGCTGTTTTTTGTGCAGCTTCGACTGATCAAACTGAAAATTGCCCGAACAGAAAAATACAAAGGAGTCATTCTCAATAAAAGCGACCTTCTCAATGAGTTTTATGAAAAGCATATGCCCTTCGAATTAACAGGTGCACAAAAGCGCGTGGTGAAAGAAATTTATGCGGACTTCCGTTCCGGTCAGCAAATGAACCGCCTGGTGCAAGGAGATGTGGGAAGTGGAAAGACCATGGTCGCTTTTCTGTCTATGCTCATTGCTATTGGTTCCGGTTTTCAATGCGCCTTCATGGCACCTACAGAAATACTGGCCGAACAACATTTTAAAGGATTGCAGGAATGGACCAAGCCGCTGGGCATTCATATGGCTCGGTTGACTGGCTCTACACCAAAGTCCGAACGCAAGCTTATTCATGAAGGACTTATGTCAGGCGTCATTACCGTTTTGGTAGGAACCCATGCACTTCTTGAAGACAAAGTAAAGTTTACAAATTTAGGACTTGCAGTCATTGATGAGCAGCATCGATTTGGAGTCGCTCAGCGAGCCAAACTTTGGACTAAAACAAAAGACACCTATCCTCATGTGCTTGTGATGACAGCAACACCCATTCCACGAACATTGGCGATGACACTCTACGGTGATCTGGATATTTCAGTCATAGACGAGCTGCCGGCAGGAAGGAAGCCCATCAAAACGATGCACTACCGAGACAATAAGCGACTCGAGATGTTTGGGTTTGTGGAAAAGGAAATTGAGAAGGGAAGGCAGGCCTATATTGTATTTCCGCTTATTGAGGAATCAGCTACCCTTGATTACAAGGATTTGATGGATGGATATGAAAGCGTGACACGCCGATTCCCAAATTATCAGATTTCCATCGTGCATGGACGCATGAAGGCGGAGGACAAAGAATGGGAAATGCAGCGCTTTGTGAAAGGAGAAACCAAAATCATGGTTGCAACTACTGTGATCGAAGTGGGCGTAAATGTTCCCAATGCCACCATCATGGTGATTGAAAATGCAGAGCGATTCGGACTGTCTCAACTGCATCAGCTTCGGGGACGGGTTGGTCGGGGTGGCGATCAAAGCTATTGCATCCTGATGACGGGATTGAAGCTGAGTACTGAAGGGCGCACCCGGCTGAAAACCATGGTTGACGCGACCGATGGATTCAAAATTGCAGAGGTAGATCTTGCACTGCGTGGACCCGGAGATTTGATGGGCACGCGTCAGAGTGGGGTTTTGGATTTATTAGTTTCTGACCTGGTGAAAGACGGAGAAATCCTGAAGGTGGCTCGAATAGCAGCACAGGATATGCTAAAGGCAGATCCAAACCTTCAAAAACCAGAGCATCGAATGATTAAATCGCACATTGACTCATTTAGTAAAAATGCCGTTAATTGGGGTAGAATTAGCTAGATATGAAAATTAAAATCAACTCAAATACTACCATTGGATTGCTTGCTACTTTGGTGAGCTTGGGAACTCTTTTTGTTCTGATTTACCAGTCAAAACTGATGCGAGAACACGAGGAAAGAAGTGCCGTACCCAAGCTTGAATTGTGGAATGACTTAAGTAATAATAATTATGCATTATCCATAATTAACAGAGGTCTTGGGCCAGCCATTATTGAAAAAGTTACGGTTCATCATCAAGATATTACGTACGATATGGACGCCATGCAATTTGTTTATCAATATACCGATTCACTTTCAACCAACCAATCCTCAGTTAGTGGCTCTAGTTTATATGAAGGAGTCATTGTTTCCGAAGGACAGAAAGTAGTTTTAATACGGTCAATGGACACATCAAGTGCAACGCTCCTGAAGAGACTTTTTTATGTTGGAGACACCAAAGAAGCCAAGTTGGTTGTTCACTATTCATCCATTTATGGAAAGGTTTGGGAGCTGAATGGTACCGGAGACTTGCCAAATGTGATTGAAGATTACGAGCCAAAGGTTTTTAATGAACTATTTAAAGACTGATTGTCGTAACTTGTGTATATCCTTCAAACAAGTGATAGCACATGAAATCCCAATACATCAAACTCCTCAAAAAGCAGATCAGCAAACTGGAAGAAGATACTTTTGATCTGGAAGCCTGGAAAACCAGTGCAATCACAGTCCTTGAACGTATTTTTGGAGAAGATGACCCGCGAGCGAAACAAATTGAGAACTTAAAAATTGACTACAGCAGTTGGGCCTTGCGTGACTCAAGTTCTAAGTATAAGCCTGTCGAAACCGCCAAACTCAAGGGTAAAGAAGTCCTAAATACAGCCATCGATGAAATCGAAATTTTTGGTGTTCCGGAGAATCATGCGGTAGAAGTTTTAGGAAGTGATTTTGTAAAAAAAATGCAAAATATGTCTGATTCAGAGCGAAAGAAATATTTTGGTGGAATGAAGAAAGAAGAATTGGTGGATTTACTTATGAAGTTGACTTCTTAGCCATTCCCTTTAAGGTTTGTCCCCTTGAGGGGACTACAGGGGTGTAACCCCCCTCACCCCCTTCAAAGGGGGAATTGCACTTTGACCAGATAGTGCTAGTGCTTAAAATGTCTTGTTCCCGTCATCACCATCGCTAAGCCATTCGCATCACAGTAGTCAATGGAGTCCTGGTCTTTGATTGAACCACCCGGCTGGATTACAGCAGTAATTCCTGCTTTGTGTGCTATCTCCACACAATCCGGGAATGGGAAAAATGCATCTGATGCCATCACTGCTCCGTTCAGGTCAAACCCAAACTTACCCGCCTTTTCTATTGCCTGATTTAATGCATCTACCCTTGATGTTTGTCCAACACCGCTGGCGAGCAGCTGCCCGTCTTTAGCCAATACGATTGTATTTGATTTTGATTGCTTACACACTTTCGATGCAAAGATCAAATCATCCACTTCATCAGCCGTTGGAGCCTTTTTGGTTTTTACTTCCAGATCATCCTTGGTTTCAGATTTCAGATCGTAATCCTGAACGATCGTGCCATTCAACAAGCTTTTGTATTGAACTTCCTGTCTCCACGGTTTTTTTTGGATCAACAGGATTCGGTTTTTCTTTTTCTCAAGGATCTCCAATGCATCCACTGCAAATGTAGGCGCAATCAGGATTTCAAAGAATAGACTACTCATCTCTTCGGCAGCCGCTTTGTCCACTTCCTTGTTGGTAATCAAAATGCCCCCAAAAGCCGACACAGTATCTGCAGCAAAGGCTCTTTGATACGCCTCCTTAACTGATTTTCCCGTTGCAATGCCGCAGGCGTTATTATGCTTCAAGATTCCAAATGCAATATCATCCGGAAACTCAGCCATCAACTGGACCGCAGCTTCAATATCCACCAGGTTGTTATATGAAATTTCTTTTCCGTGGATTTGCTCAAAGTATGCCTCAAAATCTCCGTAGAAATATCCTTTCTGATGCGGATTCTCTCCATATCGCAATGTTCTGCCCGGTGCAGAAGAAACCCTGAAAGCAGGCACTTGCTTTTCGGCATTCATCCAATTAAAAATTGCAGAATCATAATGGCTGGAGGTGGCGAATGCTTTAGCAGCAAATAGTTTACGCTCACCTTCTGTTGTTTCCCCATTTTGATTATCCAGAATATCCTGTAAATCTTGATAATACTCACGCGAGCTCACCATCACCACATCTTTATAGTTTTTGGCACCTGCACGGATCAGGGCAATTCCTCCGATATCAATTTTTTCGATGATGTCGTCTTCCCCTGCGCCACTTGCTACTGTTTCTTCGAATGGGTATAGGTCAACAATTACCAAATCAATCGGAGGTATTTCGAATTTTTTTGCTTCTGCAAGATCCGAACCATTGTCTCTTCGATGAAGTATTCCTCCAAATACCTTCGGGTGAAGGGTTTTTACCCGACCGCCAAAGATCGACGGATAGTCCGTTAAACTCTCAACAGGAATAACATCAATCCCCAGTTCTTTGATAAACTTCTCTGTACCTCCGGTGCTGTAAATTTTAACTCCTTGCTCGTCGAGCCTTCGAACAATTGGCTCCAGGCCGTCCTTATGAAATACAGAAATGAGAGCGGATTTAATCTTCTTCTTGGACATGAATGTGGTTGGTTTATTTCAAGGTGTGCAAAGGTACCATCGTAGATGGTTTTATTTGGAATGAGACATAATATACTCTTCAATCACCCGCGGAAAATGTTCGTACTCGAGCTTATGAATTTTTTCAGCTAAGGATTCAGGTGTTTCCTCTCTTACCACTTCACATTCCGTTTGATAAAGAATTTGACCTTTGTCATATTCTTCATTAACCAGATGGATTGTAATTCCGGACTTTTTCTCACCAGCTTCTAGCACTGCCTGGTGAACACGATCACCATACATGCCTTTCCCCCCAAACTTTGGAAGCAGTGCAGGATGTATGTTAATGATCTTATTAGGAAATGCTTTGATTAAAAACTTTGGAATCAACCATAAGAAGCCTGCCAGTATGATATAGTCAAAATCAGACAGCATCTTAATAAATGCAGGATTTTGGAATTGCTCCTTTGAAAACGTCCATGAGGGGATATCTAGATTATTCGCTCTTTGATGTACAAATGCGTCCTTTTTATTGGACAAGATCTCTTTGACATGAATATGCTCATGTGCCTCAAAGTACTTTCCAATATTTTCTGCATTAGTTCCACTACCGGTGGCGAAGATTGCCAGGTTGATTTGTCTACTCATTGGATGTAAAAATAATCAGAAGGCATCTTGAATCACTTCAATGTTGCCAACAGGATCGACACATGCGATATCAAACCGAATGTCCTTCTTCCAGTTGATTCCAAAAATATAGTCTTCAGCTGCTTCCTTAATTCGGTTTTGTTGCGCTTCTGATACAAAAGTCTCGGGCTCACCAAAATCCTTTCTGCTTCGATTTTTTACTTCAATGAAAATCAAAAGGCTTGCATTCTGTAAGACGATTAGGTCAATTTCGGATCGCTTGTAACGATAATTTGACTCTAAAATCTCGCATCCCTGTTTTTCATAATAGCTTTTTGCTATTGCTTCACCCTGAATACCTTTAGTTTTGCGATCCATGTGCGGAGGCCGCACGGCCAATTTTTTGATTCAATGTCACAATTATATCCATTAAAATTCAATCCCATCTTCAAAGAAAAGCTTTGGGGTGGGCAAAAAATTAAAACCATTCTTGGTAAGGACTTTGGGGACCTGGACAACTGTGGTGAAACCTGGGAGTTGTCAGGTGTTCCTGGAAATATTTCTGAAGTGGCTAATGGGGCCCTTAAAGGAAAGCGGTTAACAGACTTAATCGTAGAAAGCAAGGTCGAGTTGGTTGGTAGTTCTGTTTATCAGCATTTTGGAAGTGAGTTTCCGCTACTAATCAAATTTATCGATGCGGATCAGGATTTGTCTGTTCAGGTTCACCCTGATGATGAGTTGGCTCATAAAAGGCATAGCTGCCCGGGAAAAACGGAGATGTGGTACATTCTGCAGGCAGATGAAGGAGCAAGCTTAATCAATGGGTTTGTGAAGGACACCAATCGAGAGGAGTACCAGGAGTATTTCAACAACGGAAAAATCATGGAGCTCCTACACTCTCAAAAGGTAGAAACCGGGGAGGTGTATTATTTACCTGCAGGCAGAGTTCATACAATTGGCAAAGGGCTTATGATCGCCGAAATCCAACAGACCTCTGATATCACTTATCGGATTTATGATTTTGATCGGGTGGATAGGGATGGAAAGCAACGTGAGTTGCATGTGGAAGAAGCGCTTGACGCTATCGATTTCTCAAAGCCTGAACAATTGAAAAGTGAATATAAAACAGTTCCAAATCAAGCAAATACGATAGTTTCTTCTCCTTATTTCTCTACCAACAAGCTGATTATTAATAAGCCTAAAACCATGAATCGCTCTGAGCTGGACTGCTTTAAAATTTATATCGCTGTTGGTGGCTCTGGAAAAATCGAAGGGGAGCCCATTAAGTTTGGAGAGGTTGTGCTAGTCCCGGCTTGCATGAAAGAATATACCATTGAACCAGATGGTGAACTTGAATTGTTGGAAACCTACATAGAACTGTAGCTGGTGAATAAAAAAACACAATTCATTCATTTAGGCCTCAAAGACTACCAGGAAGCGTGGGACTACCAGGAAAAACTTTTCAAAGAAACGGTAGATCAAAAAATCGCGAACCGGAAGCTCCCTGAATCAGAGCATGTCGAAACCAAAAACTATTTGATTTTCTGCGAACATCCACACGTTTATACACTTGGTAAAAGTGGGGATGAAAACCACCTCCTCGCTAATGAGGCCTTTCTGAAAGAAAAGGAAGCGACTTTTTACAAAATCAACCGAGGCGGTGACATCACTTATCATGGTCCAGGGCAAATTGTCGGCTATCCAATCTTAGATCTGGATCATTTTTTTACAGATATCCACAAGTACCTGCGGTTTCTGGAAGAAGCTGTTATACTCACCTTAAGGGAATATGACATTGATTCAGGCAGAGTGGAAGGGCTTACCGGTGTTTGGCTGGATGGTGACGATGAAAAGAAAGCTCGCAAAATTTGTGCTCTTGGCGTTAAAAGCAGCCGATGGGTAACCATGCATGGTTTTGCTTTCAACGTGAATACCAGCCTCGAGTACTTCAATTACATTGTTCCGTGTGGTATTCAAGATAAGGCCGTAACTTCATTGCAAAAAGAACTAGGTCGAGAGGTTGACATTAAAGAAGTAGAAGAAAAGCTTAAAAATCACCTTGCTACTGTCTTTGAGATGGAGCTGATAGAATAACTACTTTTTTACAAACCAGCAAGAAATACCATAACCCAGAGTGGTTGCCATCAAATGCATCAGTGAAATATGAAGGTCTATTCCTAATAGTGATAGGTTGATCGCTTCAAAAATCACCGGGATGATCAACATAATCCATGGTTTTCGACTTTTTGTGGCCAGTGCTCCATACACCTGAAACATACCGATGGAGCCCCCCATCCAGTTTCGCTCGAATGCAAACTGCATAAACCGACTATCTGGAAACAGATCAAGCCCTACTGTATAGAAGATACCAAAAAAAGGAGCTACCGTAATATAAGCTGAAAGAAACAACAGCGCAGTAGTCTTAGAGTCAAAAGCTGCCTCATGTGACTGAACGATCAGTAATATTCCAAGGATGGAAACAAACAAGATATGATCAAACCCATTATGGAGAAAAAGCGTCGTGAATAGGTTTCGAATAAAAATGAGCGGATCCTCCCTCAGGTTTTTTACCCAAAATGCAAAATCACATTGAAGAGCAAGCTGCCAGGTATCTTCACAGTTTCTTGTGGAGGCAAAGCCCAGTAGTCCAATAATTGACCAAATAATAATCAGGTACGAAATTGAAAACCTCTTTTGTTTTACTAATTGACCGAAAGAAAGCGGTTGATTACTGGCACCCTTCCAGGGCCAGACAAAAGGGAACAGACGTTTATTTTTAGAAGTCAGATTCATTTCAAATAATTCGGCAAACTAAACCAACCAAAAAGAATAAGGAAAGTGGTTAGCACATTTTATGCCGAAATGATCCCAAATTTGCAACATGAGGAAAGACATCAATTTTTCTCCCGTCAAAGACGTACATGTAGTTGTTGCCAAGACCGATGATGGTTGGAAGGTTTTTTTGATTAACAGAAATGATCAAAAACTAGAGAATGTAATGGTCACATCCAGGGGCTATGGAGAAACAAAAACAGAAAAACAAAAAACTTCCATCCTTCGACACATGATCCCGTTCGTTGATTCGGGAGAGTATGCATTAATTGAACCAATAGATGAATCGGTGTTCCATCTAAACAATGAATACTGGGTCAGCTATTTCATAAACGGGCAGGTGTATGACAAAAAATTCATTTTTGTTCCCGACTCTATCGTAGAAGAAAACCTTATTTACATTGAAGAATTAGAAATGAAAGGTATCTTGCATGATTAATTGCTCAATTAACCTTGGATGAGGGGTTCAGTTCCTCAGTATAATCTAATTCGAGTCAATAATTAGTATACAAAAACAAACCGAAGTTTGAGTAACCACTTTCAAGACTTCCTAATCTTAGACATTGAAACGGTCTCTGGAAACGAGAACATAGAGCAGCTTTCACCAGCTTTAAAGAAACATTGGGAACGAAAAGCCGGATTTATTCGTAACCCTGATGATAAAACTCCTGAAGAACTCTATGAAGGTCGGGCTGCCATCTACGCTGAGTTTGGAAAAATCATCGTGATAGGGATGGGCTTCTATCACGAACATAAAGGAAAGGCTGCCTTGCGTGTGAAAACACTCGCATCAAATAATGAAAAAGAATTATTAACGGACTTTAAAAATTTTATAGAATCAAAGTTTGATCAGGACAACCTAAAGCTCTGCGCGCACAATGGAAAAGAATTTGACTTCCCTTACTTGTGCAGGCGCATGCTGATCAACGATATTAAAATCCCCTGGTCGTTAAATATGACCGGGAAAAAGCCCTGGGAGGTAAACCACATAGACACGATGGAGCTGTGGAAGTTTGGCGATTGGAAAAGCTTTACTTCACTGGATTTACTAACCAACATCTTTGGGATACCCTCCAGCAAAACAGAGCTGGACGGCTCAATGGTGACAAAAACATATTATGAAGAAAAAGATGGGTTAAAGAAAATTGAGGAATATTGCCAGAAAGATGTAATTGCTACGGCACAGCTCTACCTCCGCCTCAATAATTTACCTCTGATCGATCCAGATCAGATAAACATCGTAAAATGACCGCACGGTCGAAAAAACACATGAGTAGAAAGAAAAGAAAAAAGAAAATAGGATCACGATCCAAGCAACAACAACCCAACCACGTAAAAGAAATAAAGAGTAAGCTTCACGAGATTTTCTCACTAAACGATGGAAAGTCCTATGGCTATCGGGAACTCATCCGACAACTGAAACTACGAGACAAAAAATCAAAAGACTATCTGAAAAGCCAGCTTTTCAGTCTCGAGAGCAAGGAAAAAATCAGGCGCCTGAGTGATGGCCGCTTTGTCAGTAACGCTGAAAGTGAGTACATCCAGGGAACAGTCGATCATGTCAATCCAAATTTTGGATATGTGGTGACTCCTGAACCAGAAGAAGACATCTGGGTAAAAACCGATGACTTAAATTTTGCCATTCATGGTGATCTCGTAAGTGTTCTCGTGACCAAACCTTCCGGAAAAGGCTATCGGCCTGAGGGCAAGGTAGTCAACATCTTAAAGCGCAACCGTGAAGAGTTTGTGGGGCGAATTGAAGTCTCACAAAAATTCTCTTTTGTTGTTCCAGATAGCCGGAATATTCACTTTGACATCATGGTTTATCCTGAGAAAATCGGGAAGGCCAAGCCCAATGATAAGGTGATGGTGAAAATCGACAAGTGGCACGACAAGAAAAACAGAAGTCCGCTTGGGACTGTAACCGAAGTATTAGGTCAGGCCGGAGAGAATGAAGCCGAAATCCACTCGATAATGGCCGAGTTTGGCTTGCCTTTTCGATTTCCTAAGAAAATTGAAAAAGCCGCCGATGAAATTCCTGACCTGATTTCAGATGAGGAAATTAAAAAGCGTCGCGATTTTAGGGATACCACCACCTTCACCATTGATCCACATGACGCAAAAGACTTTGATGATGCACTATCCATCAAAGAGCTGGAAAAAGGGAAATATGAAATCGGCATTCACATTGCGGACGTTTCTCATTATGTGGATGAAGGAACCGAACTGGACAAAGAAGCCATCGATCGTGCCACTTCAGTATACCTTGTAGACCGCACCATCCCTATGCTTCCGGAGCGATTGTCAAATGGGCTTTGCTCGTTGAGACCCAATGAAGAAAAGCTGACCTTTTCGGCTGTTTTTGAAATGGACACCAAAGGTGCCATCACCAAAAAATGGTTTGGTCGTACGATTATAAAATCGGATCGCCGATTCACCTACGAAGAAGCCCAGGAACGCATCGAAGGTTTAGATAGTGATTTCACCAAAGAGATCGTCACGCTAAATATCATTGCGCATCAATTAAGAAAAAAGCGATTTCAGCATGGTGCCGTGAATTTCGAAACGGTAGAGGTTAAATTCCGTCTGGACGAAGACGGTAAGCCACTTGAGGTGATCCCAAAAGAGCGAAAAGATGCCCATAAAATGATCGAAGAATTTATGCTTCTCGCCAATAAAGAAGTTGCAACGCACATTTTCAAGTGGAAAGAGAAGGGCAAAGAAGAAGGCAGCAAAACCTTCGTTTATCGGGTACATGATGATCCGGATCCTGAAAAGCTAAGTACCTTTTCTTCTTTTGCGGCCAAGTTTGGTCACAAGATCGACTTGGGAAAAAACCTTTCTGGCGGATTAAATAAGCTCATGGACGACATTCAGGGCAAGCCTGAACAGAACGTATTAGAATCCCTTGCCATCCGATCTATGGCTAAGGCTAAATATACTACAGACCCAAGAGGACATTTTGGATTAGCTTTTGATCACTACACACACTTTACTTCCCCTATTAGGCGGTATCCCGATGTAATGGTACACCGTCTTTTGGAGCATTACTTGCAAGGAGGTAAAAATGTAGGTGATGAAGAATATGAGCCATTATGTATGCATTCATCCGAACGCGAGAAGCGAGCTGCCGATGCAGAGCGTGCTTCTATCAAATACAAGCAGGTGGAGTTTATGGAAACCATGCTTGGACAGGAGTTTGAAGGAATTGTTTCTGGCGTGACAGAGTGGGGAATATTTGTAGAAATTATACAAACAAAGTGTGAGGGAATGATCCGTATGAGCGACCTGGATGATGACTTCTATGAGTTTGATGAGAAGCAGATGCGAGTAATTGGAAGAAACAATAAACGCATCATTACTTTGGGTGATAAACTGAAAGTGATAGTTGCCAAAACAGACATTGATCGAAGAACCATTGATTTAGAATTGGTGAATGAGTAATTTAGTTAGCTTGACAGTTACTTATAATACACATGCTAAGCAACAAAGCAATTGACATGCTTGAGTACAACGGGTACTCATATAAATCAAAAGATGATCAGATACTTTTCAAAAAAGCCGGAACAGATCGGGTAGGGTTAATCATTGTTATGATCATAAGCGCAATCTTTATTGCCATATTTTTTGCTCTCCAGTGGTGGGCAGGGCTTGGTGCCTTCATTGTAGCATTTCTGATTTTTAGACCATTGGTAAGACGAATTCCCGGAAGCTTAAAACTGGCTATTGACCCGGAAAAACAAACACTTGAATTAGATGATCGAAGTAAGTCATTCTCCTTTGGACAAATCAAAGGAGTTTACATTCATTCAAAATTTGTGGATGAATACTCCAGTGCGTTTAAAAGCACTAGCGAAGAACATCAAGTAACCATCGGACTAGAAGATGAAAATGAAAATCAGATTCCATTGTTCAAACTGATTTCTGATCATGCCAAACCTTCGAAAGAAATGAATGAGGTTTATGATTACTTAAAATCCATCATTTCATCTGAAAAAGCATCCTCAGCAGCCTAATCAACCATCTGGTTGAAATTATTATTCATCGAATCACGAGGGATTCCTAATGTTTTTTTTATACCTTAATCTGATTAGGGCTATGCCTGACGTTTAGGCATTAACCATTAGATGTATGAAATCACCCAATCTCAGCCGAGGAGCTATTGATCTACTCGGGGAAAACGGCTATTCTTTCAAATCGAAAGATGGCAAAGTCACAATCAAGCGTCGCAATAGTTATATGGGCGCAATAGTGCTCCTTTTTGTCACACTGTTTTTATCCATCCCTGTTTTTTCAGCAGGAGCTATCTATGGGGTTATTCTCATTGGCGGTGTTGTTGGAGCAATTGTTATCCGCAAAATCTTTTTTTCGAAAAGATCCAGCCTGTCGATAGATCTGATAAACAACACATTCACCGCGATTGTGGGAACCTACTACCAGGAGGATCAGCCCTTGACAATGATTTCTGCGATTACCCTTCAATCTCAATTTATTGATGAATACACAACTGCTGCCAGGAATTCTGTGGAAGAGTATCTGGTGTCAATCCGAATCCAGCTTATCACAAAAGAGGAGGTAACACTGTTCCAGCTGAAGTCTGAGCAGTCAGAACCTACCGAAGAAGTAAATGAAGTTTATTCCATGTTGGAAAATGCCGTTAAAGGAGCCAAGGCTGCTTAGCGATAAAACTGTTTCCATAACATATTTATAGATGTCTTGATGAGGAAATTGAGTTTTTACAATTTTCTTTTCAAATTACTCCAGGGAAGCTGATAGGACTGTGAAATAAACTTTATGATTTTTCAATCCTCTAAGAAGCGCGTTTGATTCTTTGGCGGGTAAAAGGGACTAAATTTGTACATTCATTCAATGTGAGGTGAGGCGAACTATTTTATTTGTAGACGATGAACTGATCAACCTTTATGTGCTGGAAAAAAGGTTTGAAGGTGAATATAATGTCCTTACTGCAGAGTCTGCTGAAGATGCTATTTCCAAGATTGAAGCTAACAAAGACGTTCTTGATGCAATCATTAGCGATCTTAAAATGCCAGGCATGGATGGTCTTCAGCTTATAGACAAAGTGAAACCGTCGGTTTTAGATGTCCCGTGTTTTCTTTTAACGGGATATGACAATATTGAGAACAAAGAAAAAGTGGTGCAAAAAATTAACCACATGTTCAAAAAACCATTCGACTACAATGAAATCGACTCAAAGCTAAAGGAAGTCCTTTAATGATGTGTTGGCTTTAATAAATCAGTTACGGTTTTCACAGGGTTAAAAGTGATCAGTGGCACCTCCATAAAAATAGTATTCCAATTAGCCATTGCTCCGTTCCATAATCCGGGAAGCTCCATAGCCAGTAGTTTTTCTCCCTGATAAGATTTTTCTGAAATAAAACCTGCTTCTTCGTCTCTGTAGCTTCGCAGGCTGAACTTTTCTCCTTTATAATTCTTTACTCCGCAAACCAAGTCTACTGGGTTAAAGTGGGTTCCATTCTTAAAGGCCTTTCGCTGCTCAGGGTTGGATTTATCTATTTGAGCTGATTCTACGATTTGAAGCGATTCTGCTGCTGGCCCGTTTTTTACCCAAAAGGGCCCTCCTCCCGGCTCTCCTTCATTTTTGACCATTCCACACACGCGAATGGGCCGGTTCAGTAACGCTGGAATCTCCGAATCAGCGAAGGCCCGAACACCCATCTCTTCCAAGAGGTTTTTGCCTTCATTGAAAATGTTCTCCCCGGCATCATGTCTTTGCAGTAAATCGAACGTTTTTTTCTGATAGCTCAAAAGCACCCCAGCCAAGGCCTTTTTATATTTGATCGTTTCTGCTTTTATTCGATCCGGAACTACGTTATCAATGTTTTTTATAAAAATCAAATCTGCCGAAACTTCGTCCAGGTTTTCGAGCAAAGCCCCATGCCCGGCAGGCCTGAATAGCAACTTCCCCCCCTCCTCTCTAAAAGGCTCGAAAGATGGTGTAGCAGCTATGGTATCTGTTTCTGGCTTCTGTGTGCTGTATGAAACTAAAAATTTCAAATCAGAGTCCAGATTAGCAATTGCGCTTTGGATGTGGCTTTCAAAAGCAGTATGGTGTTCAGGAGATACGGTAAAATGAATTCGGACTTGATTCGACTTATTAGCGTAAGCCATACCTTCGAATAAATGCTCTTGCGCCGGAGTTCTGGTTTCGCTCTCGTATTTATGAAAGCTCAGCAGTCCCTTTGGCAGCTTTCCATAATTCATTCCTTCCTCCATGAGAAGTATACTCACAATATCGTCATGAGTATATGTCTTTTTCGCATCAGTGATCGATTTTCCTTTTTTGGCTTGCATCAACCGATCTAGCTCATCATAAAAAGCAAATTCATCTATGTGCTGAAAAAATTTGCCGACTTTCTTTTCCTCACGGGAGATTGATTCGAAAGAGCTCTCGGTACCATCAAATTCTTCAAGAAAAGCAAAAAGTGTTTTGAACATACGTGTCGCTGCGCCAGAGGCCGGAACGAATTTCAAAACGTCAACTTCTGTCTCTTCGTAGGTTTTTTGAAACTCCTTTATCTCTTCCTTAGACAATCTCAGAATTCCGTCACCAACAGTAGCCGCTTTTGAAATATTGGCTGGAGCGAATCCTTTTTTAAAACGATTTAGCTGAGATTCTACTTTTTCAATTCCTATCCCTATACCGTCTATTTGCTTCTTATCTTCCTCTGAGAACATCGGCATACAATTTCTCGGTTAAAACTAATTTCTGTTTACTAAGTTGTTCCTTTTCCAAGGAAAACAAATTAATTTGGTTTAATTAAAACTTAATCCCCTGATCAAATATGAGCACAGATATCTTCCAAATCTCCCCTACTTTTTACGGAATCACAATGGTACCGAAAGATTGCTGGCGGGAATATGGCTATGCCCTACTTACCATTGCCGGTTCTGATGGGGACGTTTCTGATCCGGAACTGGAGTGGCTCACCATCGAGTGTGCTCAGGCAGTTGGTGTCGATGAAGATATGATTGCAGATTGGGAGGAGTTTGATTTTGAAGAAGGAAATCTCGAAGAAATTTTCTATAACTTCAATTCATCTTCTTTCGCCAATTTCAACAAGCTGCTGATATACGATGCTATCCGAATGTCAAGCGCTGATGGAGACTATGCACAAGATGAAAGGGAGCAGGTACATCATGCCGCTCAAATATTGAAAGTGCCTATGGACTCTGTGATGGCCATTGAAGCGTTAGTCGATATAGAGCATGCCGCGAACAAACTCCGCATGACTATTTTTTAACCATAGATAGCGTTCAAAACATTGGCTAGTCGGATACCGGCCTGTAGCAACCGTTGGTTTAAAAGCTCACGATTTTCAAAATCATAGCGATAGCTCAGTTTTTTATTTTCAGGAATGGTCTCATAGCATTGATCTCTGTGGGTCATAGATTCATACGCCCAATCCAATACATCTAAAGAAGACCATTCCTCCAGTTGCTCATCAGTGGGATGATCAATCCACTCGGCGTATTCGGTATAGCTATATTTTAGACCATCAATCATGCCGCTATCCCAAACTCGGTGAAGGTTTGAGCTTTTCCAGAAATAATCAAGTTTTACATCATTGCCTCCTTTATCCTCACCATTTCCGACATGCAAAGGCTGGTGAATATCTCCAATCAAATGAACAAGACATTTTAACGCAAACGCTTCATCGTAATCCGTAAACTCTTTCGAGTTCAGCTCTCCCATTAGTCGCTGTATGGTCACAATCACGTCACCTTCTTCCGGAGTGCCTGCTTCATCGTATGTTTTACCATCAGGAATAGTGGCATAATGCCATGGTGACATGTGCCGATAGGTCGCATCAGACTTAATAAAATCCATGTAATTGCTGACTTCAGCTAAAGTCTCATAACCTAAAACTTTTTCTATGTTCTTTTTAGCTTTTTTCGTCAGGTGTCGCTCAGCGATCAGGCCTACTATGCGATGGCCGGTGGTTCCCCATCCAAAAGACTGGAAAACAAAAAGAACTCCGATAAATGGTAGCACAAATTTTTTCATACGATAAAGGTAGGGTGGAAAGAATTTCCGAACTACAGGTGAGGGTTAAGAATGTGCTAAAAAAGAGAAGGCGTGACCGGAATACGGTACACGCCTAATCACCAACCTAACCTAAAAGAAAGTTTTTAATAAACGTATGATGTTTATTTTATTATAAAATTCTTTGTCTTTAATACCCGAGAATCACTCGAAATGTTGCAATGTTATCTTGAAATAATTCATTTATTAGACCAACACCCGGTTAACGTCTATAAACACAGACACAGCACCAAACAATTGTGAAAACCATTTTACCCATCCTCGTGTAGTATAAAGGTTACTTTTGCCATCTAATTTTTCGGAGCAGGTTTGAACACAAAAGATTTATTACAGAAATATCAGGAGAGCACTAACGTCAAAGCGATAGTTGAGACCATTCAGAAAAAGAGGCAACTCAGACTGAAAGGAATCGCTGGCAGCTATGATGCGTTGTTAGTGGCCGCCACTTTTAAAGCTATTGGTGGTGTTCATTTAATCGTGCTCCACGATTTTGAAGAAGCATCTTATTTTGAAAACGATCTTTCAAACTTTCTATCCGATGAGCACATTCCGTTTCCTTCCTCATACAAAAAGCCGTATCAGTATGAAGAAATTGAAAACGCCAATATTCTGCAGCGAGCAGAGGTGCTCAATGATCTGAACGATCATGAAAACCTGATCATTATTACCTATCCGGAGGCGCTATCAGAAAAAGTAATCAATAAACGATCTCTGGTATCAAACACCTTTACTGCAAAGCCCGGGGAGCAACTCGATGTTGAATTCCTTACTGATCTGCTAGTTACATACGATTTCGAAAAGTCAGACTTTGTTTATGAGCCCGGTCAGTTTTCGGTTCGTGGTGGAATCATAGACATCTACTCATATGCCCACGATCAGCCCTATCGTCTGGAGTTGTTTGGTGATGAAATCGAAACTATTCGTGAGTTTGATCCCGAAAGTCAGCTTTCCACAAAAGACCTGGATCACATCTCGTTGATTCCAAATGTGCAAACCAAACTAGTCAGTGAAGAGCGCCAATCCTTCTTGGAGTATATTCCAGCAGAAACCACCATCTGGCTGAAAGACTATCAGCAATCACTCGATATCATTGATAAATCTTTCCACAAAGTAGAGGAGCAATTTCAAACCATTCGTGATATGAGTGGCGACTCAAAACTGATCACCTCTCCCGATCAATTATTTGAAACACAGGAGTCTTTTACTAAGTCACTTGAAAAGTTTCCTAAGGTTGAGTTTGGCAAACGCTTTTACTTACAACCAGACGAAGAGTTGACTTTAGCCGCACGGCCTCAGCCTTCCTTTCATAAAAACTTTTCGCTCCTTGCCGACAACCTGAGGGAACTTCAGCAAACCAGCTATCAAAAGTTTATTGCTGCTGAATCATTCAAACAGATTGAGCGGCTTGAGACCATTTTTGAGGAAATTGATCCTGAAATCAAGTTCGAAGGATTAACTGCTTCATTCAGAGAAGGATTTATTGATGATCATGAAGAGTTATGTATTTATACAGATCACCAAATCTTTGATCGGTTTCATCGGTATAAGGGCAAAGAAAAATTTACAAAAAACAAGGCGCTAACGCTCAAAGAGCTTAAGACACTACAACCTGGAGATTTTGTAACACACATCGATTATGGGGTTGGGCGGTTTGCCGGTTTGGACACTGTTGATGTAGGAAGCAATAAGCAGGAGGCAATCCGCCTGGTCTATCGTGATGATGATTTATTGTATGTCAGTTTACACTCGCTGCACAAAATTTCAAAATACTCCGGCAAAGAAGGTGAGCCTCCTTCAATCAACAAACTTGGATCCCCAGATTGGGAAAACAAGAAAAAGAAGATTAAGCGCAAGGTTAAGGATATAGCCAAAGACTTGATTGAATTGTATGCTAAACGGAAAGCCGCCAGAGGATTCTCATTTCCTCCAGATGACTATTTACAAGCAGAGTTGGAATCTTCCTTTATGTATCAGGATACACCGGACCAGTCGATGGCAACTGCTGACGTAAAAGCGGATATGGAGCAAGAGCATCCAATGGATCGTTTGGTGTGTGGTGATGTCGGATTTGGAAAAACAGAAATTGCAATACGTGCTGCCTTCAAAGCGGTTAATTCAGGAAAACAGGTGGCTGTACTCGTTCCTACCACCATTTTGGCAATGCAACATCACAGAACATTTTCCTCAAGATTAGAAAATATGCCGGTGACAATTGATTATATCAATCGGTTCAAGAGCAGCAAACAAATCACTGAAATCAAGAAAAAGGTCAAGGAAGGAAAAATTGATATTCTTATCGGAACACACCGCATTGTGAATAAAGACATTGAGTTCAAGGATCTTGGCTTGATGATCATCGATGAGGAACAAAAGTTTGGAGTGAAGGTGAAGGAAAGGTTGAAAGACATGCGAGTAAATGTAGATGCGTTGACACTTACTGCTACTCCCATTCCAAGAACCCTTCATTTTTCGCTTATGGGGGCTCGTGACCTTTCCATTATTTCAACACCTCCACCAAACCGAAGACCGGTAACTACAGAACTTCATGAATTCAATGAGGAAGTGATACGAGATGCTGTCAGCCATGAGCTTCGAAGAGGTGGACAGGTTTTCATGGTTCATAATCGGGTAAGTGACATTGAACAAGTAGGCAACCTAATTTTCAAGCTTGTTCCCGATTCACGAATCGGAATAGCGCACGGTCAGATGGAGGGGCCTCAGTTAGAAAAGGTCATGCTTAAATTCATTGAAGGAGAATACGATGTTCTTGTATCTACC
This sequence comes from Ekhidna sp. ABH4_415, assembly GCF_056161305.1. Lineage (NCBI taxonomy): Bacteria > Pseudomonadati > Bacteroidota > Cytophagia > Cytophagales > Reichenbachiellaceae > Ekhidna > Ekhidna sp. ABH4_415. The sequence continues at coordinate 203,977 of NZ_JBSWYW010000005.1, read as the reverse complement.
AATATCATTGAAAGTGGATTAGACATTCCGAATGCAAATACTATTATCATCAATAATGCGCACATGTTCGGGCTATCAGATCTTCACCAAATGCGTGGACGTGTGGGTAGATCCAATACCAAAGCATATTGCTTCATGTTGACGCCTCCAGCTTCCGCTTTAACCAGCGATGCTCGGAAAAGGCTGAATACGTTAGAAGAATTTTCTGATTTGGGTGATGGGTTCAAAGTAGCCATGCGTGATTTGGATATAAGAGGGGCTGGGAATCTCCTGGGTGCTGAACAAAGTGGATTTATCAATGATATTGGATTTGATATGTATCATAAAATCCTTGACGAGGCTGTTCAGGAACTGAAAGAAGGAGAGTACAAACAGCTCTTTGAAAATGACATTCTTAAAAATAAAGAGGCGTTAGACAAAATGGTAGAGGACTGCAACATTGAAACGGATTTCGAATCGTTAATACCTGAAGAATACGTCAGCAATATTTCTGAAAGACTCAGCCTTTATACCAAACTTGACGATCTCAAATCTGAAGAAGAGCTTTCAGAGTTTATCACAATGATGAAAGACCGTTTTGGACCTATGCCAAATGGGGTGAAGAATTTAACAGAAACAGTACGGTTAAGATGGAAAGCGATTCAAATAGGATTTGAAAAGGTGACGATCAAGAACAACAAGATGCGGTGCTACGTTTCTGACAAAAAGCCTCAGGAATACTTTCAGTCATCACGTTTTGGAAATGTTCTTGCATTTATCAAGTCAAACCCTCATGACAGTAAAATGAAGGAGGTGAAAAACAAGCTGCTAATCAGTGTCGAGAATGTTGGGTCCATTGAGAATGCAAGAACAGTCATCGATCAGATGCATTCACCCATGACTCCAGCATGATATTTTCATTATATCATGCAATAAAAGAGGAAAGATTAGCATTAGATCAATAGGTTTAATCTAAAATCCATTGACTTACGATGGCTTTTTTGAAATATTTGTGTTTATTAGTACGTTGAAACGTTTCAAGACAAATTCAAACGGTGTTATGAAAAATTATGTGAGAGCAGTCAAAAGCACTGGTTACTTTGCTTTAGCTGTAGTTTTTTTAGGTGCCTGTAACTTCATAGGAGGTAACAGTGGTGCACCATCCGCAGAAAATCCAGGTTTTGCCAGCTCTGCCACTGGCCTGGAGTTTAATGAAGAAGGTGGCTTTCAAGTAAACGACTTTCAGGGACAACCAGACGGACCGAATCTTATCTTCATTGAAGGAGGTAGAACGGTGATGGGTTCTTTCGAGGAAGACGTAATGTACGCGTATGATAACCTGGAAAGGGCAGTGACTGTTGCTTCATTCTACATGGATGAGACAGAAGTTGCTAATATTCACTGGTTGGAATATGAGTTCTACATCAAACAAGACTCAGACGAATACTACTGGAGGAATAACCTTCCAGATACTACCGTTTGGGCAAAAGATCTTGCTTACAACGATCCCTATGTAAATAGCTACTACAGATACCCTGGATTCAGATACTTCCCTGTTGTAGGAGTAAACTGGAGGCAAGCTGTAAACTATTGCAAGTGGAGAACCACAGTAGTAAATCTTAAACTGGCAGAAGATGCCGGTTATCTCGATCCGATTGCGTCCGGTGAAGATGCTTTCGCTGGAGCTGAAGGTGGAGACCTTGCTTCTTCAGCCGGAAATGTTCCAGGGCTTAGCTCCGGAGTTGTACTTCCAGGCTACAGGCTTCCTACCGAAGCAGAGTGGGAATACGCTGCTCAGGCACTTATTGGAACACAATGGCTGGATGAAAACCAAACACACAAAAGACTTTATCCCTGGGATGGTCACGCACTAAGAAATCCTTATGGAAAGAGCATGGGTTATTTCCTTGCAAACTTCAAAAGAGGAAAAGGTGACTATGCCGGTATCGCTGGTAAACTCAACGATGGAGCAATGATCACCACTTATATTTATGATTATCCACCTAACGATTTCGGTCTTTATAATATGGCTGGAAATGTTAATGAGTGGGTGCAAGACGTTTACCGTCCGCTTTCATTCCAGGATATGGATGATCTGAACCCAGCAAGAAGAGATGCCATACTGGATTCTGAAGATGATTATGATGCGGATTATTCCTTCATTGGAAGAGAGTCTGATTATACAGAAGAAGAATGGGTTAAGACTTCCGGACTTCAAAAATCCTTTAACGCAGACAATCCTCCTAAAAAGAGACTTAGAGTATACAAAGGTGGTTCATGGGCAGATGTAGCATACTGGCTATCGCCCGGTACAAGAAGGTTCCTTTTCGAAGACTCAGCAACATCAACAATTGGATTCCGATGCGCGATGATTCGTGCAGGATCTAATTTCTAATAAAGATAATCTCACAGATTTTTCTGGGGCTGCTCAATTATGGGCAGCCTTTTTTATTTGCCTCGTGCTATACATGCGATGTGAATTTGTCCAACACCTGCTTCGACCAGACGCTGACACAGCATACCCGTTGTTGCTCCTGTTGTAATTACATCATCAATGACCAGAGCAGAAGTGTTAGAAATATCTTCTCTAATTTCAGAATATACATTTTCCATGTTTTCCCATCGCTCCACCTTTGATTTTCGAGTTTGTGTTTTAGTTGCAATGATTCGCTTGACTAGCTGGTGCTTGACTTCAACATTTAACTCTTCCGAAATTCCATTGGCTATTTGTTCACTCTGGTTAAAAGTCCTTTTTTTCAACTTTGAACGATGAAGCGGGACCGGAACAATAAAGTCTATTTCTAAACTTTTGAGCTGTGGCGCAAACCAACTTCCTAACACGACTCCAATTTCTTTCTTTCGATTATACTTTAATTGATGTAGGAGTTTTTGAGTAACACCCCGCTGATGAAAATAGAGAAATGCGTTGGCTGTTTTTACTTTTGATTCAAATGAGAATTTAGCAAGCAAATCGTTTGCTTCATTTTGATAATCATTGGTAAGCGGAAGATCTATCTTGCAGCCAGTGCACAAATATTTTTCCTCAGAGATGAGGGACTGCTGACAGTTTATGCAGTTTTGTGGAAAGATCAGTGAAATAAAATCTCTAACCATTCATGAAAATTATGATAAATAATGGTTTATAAAAAGGATTTGGATCTACAAAAAGAATGGGTACAGCTTCTTTACAAAATCAAGGAAGTAACCGGTAAGCGTCCAGCTGATCTAAATGCGGTACTTTTCCTCGTAGGTGTGCAGGAGTTGGGCAAAGGCGCCAAGTCATTTTCAAAAGAAGAAAAGCAAGACGTCATGCATATCGCAATTTGCAAAGTACTGTCTCTGGCTGGATATTATGAATTAGAAGGGCATGACGAAGATGGTTGGCCTCATTGGAAACTAGTAAAAAAGCTTCCCCGTTTTGATCTGCTAGAACAGGAAAAGCTGTTAAAAATTCAAATTTTAGAGTATTTCAAAAAAGAAATTGGTTGGTAAGGTGCACCTTTGATTTGAATTGTCCGTTTACAATCGAACAATGAGTGAGTTAAAACAAATAAAGAAAAAGCTCGAATCTTTCAAGAAAAGATACTACACCCGACAGTTAGTAGTAGGATTTCTTGGATTTTTAATAATTAACGGTTCTTTCTTTCTGGGAATTAGCAGCTTGGAACATCAGTTTTGGCTTGGGGTAACAGGCCGGGCTATTTTATTCTTTGGTTTAGTGATTTGTCTTGTTTCATCCTGTTATTATCTCGTCGTTCAGCCAATTTTGAACATTCTACATGTCAATAAAGGACTATCTGATGAGCAAGCAGCAAGTGAGATTCAAAAACACTTTCCTGAAATTGAAGACAAACTGATAAATACCCTTCAGCTAGGACATAATGCCCATAACGCGCTTGTAGCTGCCGCCATTGACAAAAAATCTGCTGATTTCAACAGACTTTCATTTATTCAGGCAGTTGACTTCTCGCCTGTTAAGAAATATGCCTTGATTCTTCTTTTGTTAGTAGCTGGAATCACCTTTATCTCTTTCATAAACCCGACAATTATTACGGATAGCCCAAAGCGGATTGTAAACTTTAAAAAAGAATTTCAACCTAATGCTCCATTTAGTTTTCTTCTGGAAGAAGAACATTTGCTAGCATTCAGAGGTGAAGATTTCACGTTTTCAGTAAAGATCGAAGGAGAGCAGTTTCCTGAATATGCCACCCTAATTATCGACAATAAACGTCAAAACCGTCAATTTAAGCTTTCAAACGATCAGTTTCAATATGATTTTCCTAAAATTCAATCCAACAAACAGATACAAGTAGAAGCAGCCGGCTTCAGGTCACAGGTATATACTATTGAAGTAAAAGACCGACCTGATCTTGTTTCAATGCTCATTCGAGTATTAGAGCCCGGATATACAGGTGGCAAAAGGAGAACCATCGAAAATACCGGGAATCTAACATTACTGGAAGGGTCGTCCGTGCTATGGGAAATAAAAACACTGGCAACAGATAGTGCGAGATTCACCTTTAATAAAGAAAAAGCACACGTAACACGCACTACCACTAACGATTTTTCAGTTGAAAAACGAATTCTTAAACCAGGTGGATATAGCATAGACCTTTTTAATGAATATGGCCAGAATATTTCAGAGATAGGTTATAGCATAGATGTAATCAAAGATGAATATCCTGAAATAGCTGCACAATTCTTCCCAGACTCTGTTATGTATCGCTCCATAACATTAGCTGGTTCCATATCTGATGACTATGGTTTTTCCGGATTGTACATAAATTACAAGAAAGGAGAATCTGATAAGAGACATCAGATACCTATTGAAATAAACAAGCAGACTGGAAGTCAAAGTTTTTTTGCCAACTGGAACCTGGATAGTCTAGGCCTTAAAGCCGGAGAATCACTGGAAGTTTACTTAAGTGTTTTTGATAATGATGGGGTACATGGACCAAAACAATCGAGATCCAGATCATTCATACTAAAAACACCTAGTGAAGATGAAATCAGTGCATTAATTGCTGAAAAACAGGATAATGTTGAGAATCAACTTGATTCAAGCGAAAAGAAAGCTGAGGAGATTGCAGAAAGATTAGAAGAGATTGAGGAAAGAATGAAGTCTGAGCAAAAATTTGACTGGCAAGAGAAAAAGCTCTTGGATGATGTCATTGAAGATAGAGAAAAGCTCACTGAGCAAATTGAAGAACTTAAGAAGCAGCACGAAGACCTTTTAAAATCCAATCAGAAGTTTCAAAAACAAAGCCCTCAGCTGCAGGAGAAAAACGAAAAGCTGCAGGAATTATTCAACCAATTGATGGATGAGGAGACTAGAGAACTCTACGAGAAGCTGAAAGAACTGATGAGAGAAAATGCTCAGTCCGATCAAATCACAGAACAAATAAATGAGCTCAAAAAAGGTGAGCAAAATTTAGAACGCGACCTGGAACGTGCATTAGAACTGTTCAAAAGATTAAAGATGGAAAGTGCTCTGGAACAAAACCTTCAAAAACTAGACACGCTCAGTCAGCAGCAAGAAAAAGCTGCAAACGATCCCACAGATACTGAAGCGCAAAAAGATATCAATGAGGAGTTTGATGAGTTCAGAAAAAAAATGGATGAAATCCAGGAAATGAACCAGGAGTTAAAACGACCCGAAGCGATGGAGGACTTTGAATTGGAAGAAAGACAAATTGCAAAGGAACTTCGTGAAATTGAAGAAGAGATGAACGAAGAATCGGAACAGTCAGTAAATCAAAGCAACGAAGGGGAAAAAGGAGAATCTTCTGAGCAAAGTGATGAACAGCAACCCAACAGCGGCGAACAACAGCAAAAGCAGAAATCTTCAAAGAACATTCAGCAAAAGCAGAAAAATGCAGCTCAGAAAATGAAAAACCTGAGCCAAAAACTATCCAACATGCAAGGTGGGATGCAAATGGAGATGATGCAGGCCAATCTGGATCAACTCCGTGACATCCTTGATAATCTGGTAAAGCTGTCATTCAACCAGGAAGAGATCATGACTGAAATGAGAGAGGTTAACCAATCAGATCCAAGGTTTCTAGAACTTTCGCAAAACCAACTTAAACTGAAGGATGACGCGAAAGTGATTCAGGATAGTCTATTAGCTCTGGCATCCAAAGTTGTTCAGATTTCTTCCTATGTCACCCGCGAAGTAGGCGCAATCAATGAAAATATTGATGAGGCAATTGATTACCTCAAAGACAGAAACCGAAATCGTGCCCTATCTAGTCAACAATTTGCCATGACATCAATCAACAACCTGGCATTGCTACTGGATGACACGATGCAACAGATGCAGATGGCCATGTCAGAAGCCATGGGCAATTCCAGCTCTGGTGATAAAAAGCAGCCACAAGGAATGCCTGATCTTCAGGAATTGCAAAACCAGCTAGGTGAAAAAATGAATGAACTCAAAGGCTCTGGCAAATCTGGTCGTGAATTATCAGAAGAGCTTGCACGACTTGCTGCAGAACAGGAAATGATCCGACGACAAATGGAGATGCTGAAAGAAGCACAAGATGGCAAGCCGGGTGGAGGAGCTGGGTCAGACGATCTTAAGAGAGCCATTGATATGATGGAACAAAATGAAGTCGATCTGGTTAATAAACGGTTGACACAGCAATTGATCAACCGACAGAAACAAATTATGACACGAATGCTTGAGGCCGAGAAAGCACAAAGAGACCAGGAAATGGATGAAGAAAGAGAAGCCCAACAGCCTTCGGTTATATCAAGAGAAATACCCCCGGGCTTTGAAAAATACCTGGAATTGAAAAAGAAAGAGATTGAATTATTGAAAACTATCCCGCTGGAGCTAAATCAATTTTATAAAAAAGAAGTAAACGACTATTTTAGACGCTTAAGTTCAGAAGAAGAGAATGATCGATAACATTCAAATACAAATACCCTCACTCCCTGAAAACATCAGGATCGTAGAAAGCTTTATTGACAATGCAAAAGATCAATATCAGCTTAACGATGACATTTATGGCAACATCATGATTGCCGTAACCGAGTCAGTAAATAACGCCATTATCCACGGTAATCAATCAGACAGCAAGAAAAACGTTCATCTTCAGTTGGCGCTTGAAGAATCCCAAATCAAATTTATTGTTGAGGATGAAGGCACAGGGTTTGACTATAACAATCTCCCGGATCCTACTTTGCCAGAAAACATTAGCAAACCAGGTGGCCGTGGCATTTTTCTTATGAAGAATCTTTGTGATGAAGTATCCTTTAAAAAGGATGGCAGAGTAGCAGAGCTAAGTTTCTACCTTTCATAAATGATCAATTTCTTTAGCGAGGATATTGACTTTTCTTTATCAAACCCTCACATTCAAACTCAATGGATTTCATCCATCATTTCCTCACATAAGTATTCTATAGAGGAAATTAATTACATATTCTGTTCAGACGAATACTTACTAAAAATCAACCGGGAACATCTGAATCATGATTATTATACCGACATAATCACATTTGATAATTCAGAAGATACGCATGTAATAGAATCCGATATCTTTATCAGCATAGACAGGGTGAAAGAAAATGCTGAAAATCAAAAGGCATCATTTGGTCACGAGCTGAACCGGGTGATGATTCACGGTGTTTTACACCTCTTGGGTTTTGGGGACAAAACAGAAGAAGAAAAAAAGGTGATGAGAGAAAAAGAAGACGCCTGTTTATCTTTGCTCAAAAATTAAAGTTCCACGTGAAACATTGACTGGTGGATCTTATTTAAGTTCCACGTGAAACATTAAAATTATGCTTCAAGAATACGATGTAATTGTAGTAGGTGCCGGCCATGCGGGTTGTGAAGCTGCAGCAGCCGCTGCTAATATGGGATCCAAAACACTCTTGGTAACCATGAACATGAATACCATTGCACACATGTCGTGTAATCCTGCTATGGGCGGGATAGCCAAGGGTCAGATCATTAGAGAGATAGATGCACTAGGAGGCTATTCGGGTATCATTACTGATAAGTCGATGATTCAGTTTAGAATGCTGAACCGATCTAAAGGACCAGCAATGTGGAGCCCAAGAGCGCAATCCGATCGAATGCGGTTTGCAGAGGAGTGGCGTCTCGCCTTGGAAAAAATAGAAAACCTGGACTTCTGGCAAGAAATGGTTAGTGGTATCATCCTGAAAGATGGTAAAGCAATTGGAGTAAAAACGGGAATGGGTCTTGAGATAAAGGCCAAATCAGTCATCCTTACAAACGGTACATTCCTGAATGGGCTTATTCATATAGGTAAAAAGAAATTTGGAGGGGGTAGATCTGGTGAGCGAGCAGCCACCGGTATTACAGAACAGCTTGAAGAACTAGGGTTTGAATCTGGTAGAATGAAAACAGGCACACCGCCCAGAGTCGATGGTAGATCATTGGATTACTCTAAAATGGAAGAGCAGGAGGGAGATGAAATGCCAGGCAAGTTTTCTTACCTGGAATCTTCAAGGCCTTTAAGTCAACAAAGAAGCTGTCATATTACCTACACAAACCCTGAAGTTCATGAAATTCTACAAACAGGTTTTGAACAATCTCCGATGTTTACTGGGAGAATTCAGGGACTTGGACCTAGGTACTGCCCATCAATTGAAGATAAAATTAATCGTTTTGCAGAGCGAGATAGACATCAAATATTTGTAGAACCCGAGGGTTGGAATACCATTGAAATCTATGTCAATGGTTTTTCTACCTCTTTACCAGAAGAGGTGCAATTAAAAGCCTTGCAAAAGGTACCAGGCTTTGAGAAGGTAAAAATGTTCAGGCCAGGTTATGCTATTGAGTATGATTTCTTCCCACCAACACAGCTCTCCAATACATTAGAAACCAAGCTCGTTGAGAATCTATATTTTGCAGGGCAGATCAATGGTACTACCGGATATGAAGAAGCAGGATGCCAGGGATTAATAGCAGGTATAAATGCACACCTTAAAGTTCAGGAGAAAGAACCATTTATTCTGAAAAGAAATGAGGCATACATCGGTGTGTTAATAGATGATCTCATAAACAAGGGTACTGAAGAACCGTACCGCATGTTTACCTCGAGAGCTGAGTTTCGATTACTGCTAAGACAGGATAACGCAGACATCCGGTTAACAGAAAAGAGCCATAAAATCGGACTAGCAGATGATCTCCGACTGGAGCAGGTCAATAGAAAAATTAAAGAGACAGAAGACTTGAAATCTTTTCTTGAAAACACCAAGTTCAAACCAAATGATGTTGAGGACAAGCTATCCTCATTATCTTCTGCTCCAATAAAGGATAAGTCATCATTAGCAACCATCCTAAAAAGACCGGAAATATCCATATATGACTTCAAGATATTCTCTAAGGAAGCTGAAGAAACATTGAACCAATACAACTCAGAGATTATTGAACAAGCAGAAATACAAATAAAATATCAAACCTATATTGAAAGAGAACAGGAGAATTCCCAGAAAATGAACAATCTTGAAAATCTTAGAATCAAGAAGTCGTTCGACTACAATAAACTAACATCTCTATCTGCAGAAGCTAAGGAAAAATTACTAAAGATAAAACCGGAGACATTGGGTCAGGCTTCAAGGATAAGCGGCGTATCTCCATCAGATGTTTCAGTATTAATGGTTTATTTAGGTAGATAATGTACGAGAAACTTGAAGAGTGCCCCGTATGTAAACACTCACAATTCACCAATTATCTAATTTGCGATGATCATTCTGTATCAGGAGAAAGTTTCGCGCTAGTAAAATGCGATAAGTGTTCTCTAGTCTTTACTAACCCCAGACCCGAGCAAAATTCCCTTTCCGATTTCTATCAAAGCGATCAATACATTTCGCATACCGATAAAGGAAATTCCCTTATCAACTTTATTTATAAGCTAGTACGTAAATACACCATTACGAGAAAGATCAAGCTCATTCATAAACTCAATGGTGGGCAAGGATCTCTACTAGACTATGGATGCGGAACCGGTGATTTTATAAAGGCAGCTAATAAAAACGCTTGGCATGCTTATGGCTATGAACCAGACAAAGATGCGAAGAACATTGCATCCGTTAAAAATCCAGATAAGATCCTAGACAAAATAGAAAACCATGATGGACCTTTTGATATCATTACCGCCTGGCATGTCATTGAGCATGTATCTCAACTAAACAAAACAATTAAGAATTTAAAGAAAATACTAGCTCCAGATGGCTACCTTATCATTGCTTTACCAAATCATAAATCTTATGATGCAGCATACTATAAAAAATTCTGGGCCGGATATGATGTGCCAAGACATCTATATCATTTTGATCAGGAATCTATAAAATCATTTGCTTCGAAATTCAAACTTAAATTAATTCACACCTTGCCCATGAAGTTTGACTCTTTTTATGTATCCATGCTAAGCGAAAAATACAAGGGCAATGCCAATATGCTTAAGGCTATCAAAATAGGTCTAAAATCAAATAACAAGGCAAGCAAAACAAATGATTACTCAAGCTTGATTTACATCTTCAAGAAATGAAATACTTTCTCCAGCTCATTATCATTACCCTTTTATCAGTTACCGCATTCCATAGATGCGCAAATCCCGGGAGACCTACAGGTGGACCAAAAGATACCATTCCACCTATTTTAATAAATGCTATTCCAGTTTCTGGTACGACTAATTTCAAGGATCAGGTGATTGAGCTAGAGTTCTCTGAATATATCAATGCTGATAAAATTCAACAAGAATTAATCATCACGCCTAAAACAGATATCAGATATAAATCACTGGTCAAAAAGAATAGGCTTATTTTGAAATTGGACAAGGAACTAGAAGATTCAACAACATACTATTTCAATTTTGCAAATGGAGTAACAGATATCACAGAAAAAAATCCAGTAATCAATTTAGCCCTAGCATTTAGTACAGGGCCTTTTATAGATAGTATGTCTATTCGGGGATCTGTTGAAGAATTACTAACCAAAGAACCAGGGGAACAATATGTAGTTTCTCTCTATCCACATTCTGATACATTAGACTACTTTTCTCATGATCCCATGTATTTTACAACGGCTAATGATTCAGGTAACTACAAATTAAACTATCTAAAAAAAGGAAAATATAAGATTATCTCATTTAATGATGACAACAACAACTACAGGTTAGATCCAGAGACAGAAGCTCATGGTTTTATAACTGACATCATTAATCTTGATTCAGCAATGACGCTTCCAGTAATGCGATCTGTTCTACAAAATGTTAAACCACTGACACTTATAAATGTCAGACCAACAGGGAGATATGTTGAAATTAAATTCAACAAGCAGGTAGACAATTATGATATAACTCCCGAATACTTACAACATAATATTATAGGAGAGAACAAAGATATCATTCGACTATACAAACCAGAACAGGTAAACTATAAGGATTCACTTACATCATACATTACTGCGAATGACAGTCTGGGAAATCAAATTTTAGATACACTCAAATATGTATTTCTTGAATCCAATAGAAAACCATCAGGATTTTCATACACCGTTCCTTCCAGAATAAAAATCGAAAACAACCCAATAATTCCTATCCAATTTAACAAGCCAATAAATTCAATAAATGCGGATAGTATAATTATTAAAGCGGATAGCATATTTACCTTCTACCCACCGGTAAAATTAGATTGGAACACCAATCGTACAGAATTGAATCTTGAATTACAACTAAACAAAGACTCAATACTCCAAGCACTTGAAACTTCCATCCCAAAAGACACAATACTCAGTGACTCAACACTACAAAATCAAACAAGAACAGAACAGAGAAACCTGGAAATTGTATTGAAAAAGAATACATTTCTATCCGTTGAAAATGATTCATCAACAACCAAGACTATTTCATTTCAAAAGCCTCAATCAAAACCAACAGGCACACTACAACTAGAAATTCAGACAGCAAAAAACTCATTTACGCTACAACTACTTAACAAATCAGGTAAGGTCAAGTATCAAAGTAAAAACGAAAAGAAACTAAACCTTACATCCATCAATCCTGACACCTATCAGATTAGAGTACTTATTGACAACAATGAAGACGGTAAATGGACTTATGGTAATCTCCTAGAAAACCAACAACCAGAAGATGTTTTTCTCTATTCTGAAGAAATATCCATTCGTGAAAACTGGGTGGTAGAGATGAGTATAACATTCTAAACCTGTTAATAACTCGATAGTATTTAGTGGATAAGTTTAACTGGACATTGCTTAGATACTAATCCATTCATTCAATGGCTAATAACATCTAACAACTTTTGGGTTATAGACAATTTCTCAAATCAAATTATCTAACATTCTATTCACATCATTTAATATTACTTATCTACAATAAATCATAAAATACTTTAATTCAAATACTTAGATGTTGATACCTTGTGAAGGCACAATATTTAAGATAGACCTTATAAACAATCTGATTTTCCAAAAATTATTTAACAATCTTATCCACGTATCCACAGCCCTAATAATAAGAATAGTATTTAATTAAACTTTATATATATAATATAGGTATGTATATATGTTGAATCATCTCGGTATGTTTAGACAATTTCTTATTCACTTATTTATTCCATTCAATTTGATAATAGCTCAGCAGCATGATCAAATTCAATTGGCCAATGAATACTATCAGCAAGGTGAATTAGAAAAGGCGCAAATCCTATATGAGGAGCTCACTGAAAATCCATACAATCTTCAGCTGATTGCTAACAATTACCTCACACTGCTTAAATCCACAGGAGCATTTGATGATGCAGAAAAATTTCTTCAGAAGGCGATTAAGACCTTTCCATCTAACTTGCAATTTCAAGCAAATCTTGCCGCTGTATACAGTGAATCAGGAGAAACGGATAAACTAGATAAATTCATTAAAGATCTTAGGAAGCAATCTCGTGCTAATCCATTTCAATTAGGATTATTAGCACAATACATGGCCAACGAGCAACTATACAATGAAGCAATTTTGTTTTTCAAGGATTCTCGGGAAATAAGAAACAATCCAACTGTTCATGCGCTGGAACTAGCTTCTATTTATCGCATGGTCAATGATAAGTCGGCAATGATTGAGGAGTATCTAAACTATGCATCGGATAGTCCAAACCGATTGAGTTACATTAAAAATCTGCTTCAAAGCTTTATCCAGGAGGAAGAAGAATTGGATGAACTCGAATCAACTCTTATACGGAAAATGCAGGAAAACCCGGATGACACCAAGTTTGCCGAACTTCTGATATGGGTTGAATTGCAACGAAAAAATTTCTACGGAGCTTTTATACAGGCACGCGCAATAGATAAACGAACCGAAAGGCCAGGAGATCGCACCATGAGTATTGGCCGAATTGCCCTGGAGAATCAGGCTTATGAAGATGCAGAAGAAATATTCAGATACGTAGCTGTTACTTATCCGAATTCCAGAAACTATCAATACGCGAGAAGATTTTGGATGGAAGCCAAGGAGGAGAAAATCAAAAATACGTATCCCATCAACCAGGAAGAGATTAGAGAGCTTACTAAAAAATATGAACAATTATATACCGAGCTCTATCCATCTCAAACAGCATTCGATGCACTTCGAAGCAAAGCATTACTTCATGCATTTTACCTGGATGAAATTGATTTAGCAGCAAGGCTTTTGAACCAACTGGTTGATAATCCCCGAGCTGGGATTCAGCTGATATCAAAAAGCAAATTGGATCTAGGAGATATTTACCTTTTAAAAGGTGAACCATGGGAAGCAACTTTGCTCTATTCCCAGGTTGAAAAAGCATATAAAAGTCACCAGCTAGGGTATGATGCGAAACTTAGAAATGCACGGCTCCACTATTTTACAGGAAATTTTGCGCTGGCGAAAGGCCATCTTGATATACTGAAGAAAAATACAACCAGAGAAATTTCGAATGATGCCATTGCGCTCGGTATGCTGATTACTGATAATACTGCACTTGATACTACTGATGCGGTAATGCAGGAATTTGCAAACATTGAACTGTTGATTTTTCAGAATAAAAAGGAGGAAGCCAATGATCGTCTAACCAAAATGCTTGATCAATACATGCATCATTCAATAACGGATGAGATTTATTGGTTGAAATCAAAATTGGAACTAGAGGCAGGAAATCATGATTCAGCTATTAATCATCTAGATCAAATCCTCACGGGATATTCGTATGATATTTTAGCCGATGATGCAGCATTCAAAAAGGCGGAAATTTTCGATTTTCACATCAAAGATGTTGAGCAGGCAAAATCATTGTACCAACAATTTTTAATTGATTATCCGGGTAGTATGTATGTGGCCGAAGCGCGAAAACGATTCAGAAGATTACGCGGAGACTTCATCAACTAGTGGCAACACTGCAGTTTGCTTAATCTTTTTCAAAACCATCATGCTTTGAACCAATCGAATGTTGTTTAACCTGGCCAATTTCCGATTGACGAATTCTGCATATTCATCCATATCACGGACCAGCACTTTCACTAAAAAATCAAATGTCCCTGCCAGGTGATAACACTCCATTACTTCGCTGAACTTTTCAATTTCTAATTCGAATTCACGCAGGTACTCCGACTTATGAGATTCAAGGGTAACGGATGAAAAAACTTCAAACCCAAAACCAGCCTTCTTTGGATTGACAGATGCATGATATCCTGTAATCACGCCATTACGCTCCAGTCTTCTCAGTCGTTCGTAAATAGGTGTGATGCTCAGCCCCAACTCAGCGCTTAATTCTTTCATGGTAAGCTTGCCGTTTTGCTGAAGCATCGAAACCAGCTTTTTATCTATTTCATCCATATCCTTTTCTACTGCTCTCCGTAATTTTTTGAAATTATAGAAATAATATCTATTAAATTAAGTAATTATAGATGAATATTCTTTTTGAATTTTAATTCATGGATAAATCACTCACCTTAGCTACAAAATGTGATTGCTATGAAAAAGATGAGTCCTGAAAGTTTGATGATGTCGTATGGTTTCAAGCCTGAATTATCAGAGGGAGCGATCAAACCACCGATTTTTCAAACATCCACTTTCGTATTTCAAAGTGCCGAGCATGGCAAAGCATTTTTTGAACAGGCCTACGGCCTTAGGGAAAAAGATGAGGGCGAAGAGCTGGGACTTATCTACAGTCGATTAAACAATCCGGACCTTGAAATTTTAGAAAATCGGTTAACCCTGTGGGATCAGTCCGAAGATGCTGCGGTTTTCGAAAGTGGGATGGGAGCAATCACCACCACTTTGCTTCGATTTTTGGAACCGGGCGATTTACTTGTTCATAGCAACCCAATTTATGGAGGCACAGATCATTTTGTAAAACACGTTCTTCCGAAATTTGGCATTCATATTCTGGGTTTCGATCCGATGGATAGTCAGCAGGAAATAGAAAAACTAATTAAGGATTCTGGCCATGCTGATAAATTGAAAATGGTCTACGTAGAAACTCCAGCAAACCCAACCAACCAATTGGTTGATCTGGAAATGTGCCGCAAGATTGCTGATAATTTTCAGAATGGAGAAGAACGACCGGTTGTGGCTGTAGACAACACGTATATGGGCCCACTGTGGCAGCATCCGTTAAAGCATGGTGCTGATCTGGTGCTTTATTCTGCAACTAAATACATTGGCGGGCATAGCGATGTGATAGCCGGAGCATGTCTTGGAAGTAAAGAACACATCGCCATGATCAAAGAGATGCGTACATTTTTGGGAAACATGGCAGGTCCATGGACGGGTTGGCTTTTGCTTAGAAGTCTAGAAACATTAAAAGTCCGCATGGAGCAACAAGCCAGAAATGCAGCATGTGTTTATGAAGGATTAAAAGATCACCCCAAGGTGAAAACCATCCATTATTTGGGTGCTTTAAAGCCAGGAACTCGTCAGCATGAAATTTTTGAAAAGCAATACACTTCCGCAGGGGCCATGCTTTCAATAATTCTTGAGGGTGGGGAAAAGGAATGCTTCAAATTTTTGAACAATCTGAAATTGATCAAATTAGCTGTAAGCCTGGGAAGTACCGAATCATTGGCACAGCACCCTGCCACGATGACTCATGCAGGAGTGGATCCGGAGGATAGAAAGAAATATGGCATTTCCGATAATTTAGTGCGACTGTCAGTTGGTGTAGAAAATGCTGATGATCTGATCTGGGATATCAAGCAAGCACTTGATGCTTGATTCCACCAATTGCCAAAAAAGTTTTGAAAGATAGCTGACAAAGCATTTTATTAGCGGTTGGATTATTTAAAACAAAAAATGCTTTTTCGTAAATTTAGTATTTATGAAAAAGTCTATTCTATACTTTCTCGCAATCTGGTGTATTTCCGCCTGCACCACATATGATTACGTTGTAGATTCAGACTACAATTACAACGGTAAGTTTCACAGATACAAGACCTTTGATTTTGCTACTAATCAAAGTTTCGCTGGTTTGGTAGAAGATAAAGAAATCGTTGAAAGCAGCCTGAAGGGGATTCTTCAGGCATGGGGGTATAGGCAGAGAGAACGAAGACCTGATTTGGTTGTCGTTTACTCCATTTACTTTGATGAGTTGAATTTCCGAGGCTACTCTCAGCCAGAGTTTCGTGCATGGCTAAGACATAACTTTTCAAAAGAAAAGCTTTCAATTAGTGATGATTCATTATCTACTACAAATGATGAAAGAGAGACATATGCCCCTCATTTGAAAGAGGACTATGATAAAATCAAATATAATTTAAGAGAAGGCACCATTCTAATTTCTTTTCTGGATAGAAAGAGAAACCAAACTGTCTGGCAGGGATATGCTTCAGGTGTTTTTGGTATGGATGCTCAAAGAAACGAACGTGTAATGAAATCTGCTGTTATTCAGATTCTTGACGAGTATAAAATTCTCGCTTTCAGGGGTAATAGCTAAAGCAAAATTACGCTCGGTGGAGTCGGTTCCATCAGTGAAGGATCAGGTGAGAAGTGTTTATTCATAAAGCCATTCATTTCATCGATTGTTTGGTTCGATAGAAGAGGAAGTAACTCCTCCATCACCTCACCCGAAATCATGTACGGTGGATTATCAAGGTTAAGTTTTTTTCCTTTACAGTGTGCATAAATCTGATATTCGCTACAGCTTTCAACAGCTGTTTTTTTAATCATGCAATTTCTAAGATTCTCCTCCGGATCTTTTTCCTGCATTTCCAGCCTCGATTGAATATCCATGTTATCCTGAAAGTACTTCATCATCATTTCCCAGGATTCTTTAGAGATCTCCTTTCTCATCTTTTCAGCACAATCCATGCATATGGCATAATCGAACACCACATCTTTTGCGGAATACCCCTCATAATTCTTAACTGCTTTCTCTATGATATACTCGGTATCATCATCCAGCAGATATTTTTCACAATCAATGCATCGTTCGAATGGAGCCTTTGTCTCAAACGAATAAAAGTCTATGGGAATTCTATTATCGCTCATATTTCAAATCTAAAAGTAAAAGCTTGAGCAACGAAAAATAGTATGCATGCATAACAAATTTTACTATATTTGAAATATATAGTGCGATTATGAAAAGAGAAGAAACGGTTGACTATAATATCAAAGGTCTCTGGCATAGTATTTCCAGAATGTATAATCAATTCGGATCTCAGTATGATATCACAGCTTCTACCGGATTTGTTCTTTTGAACATTGATGTTGAAAATGGAACTCCAGCAACTAAGATAGCTCCACTTCTTGGGATGGAATCAAGAAGCCTAACCCGAATGTTAAAAGCGATGGAAGAGAAAGGTTGGGTTTATCGGGAAAAAGACCCAACAGATGGAAGATCCGTTCGAATATTTTTATCAGATGTTGGAAAGGAGAAAAGAGAGTTATCCAGAAGAGCTGTCAGAGAATTTAATGCAAAGATCAGATCACTTATTGACAAAGATCGTTTAAATACATTCTTTGAGGTGGTCCAGGAGATAAGTGAAATTGTTGAGGATCCATCTTTGTTTAATAAGGTAGCAGAGCAAATTTCAACCGAATTTGCAAATGCAGGACTCGTACAAAATCATAAATAATAAATCGTCAATACATAAACCTAAATATGAAACGAACCATTAAGAAAGCAGCAGTCTTAGGATCCGGAATAATGGGATCAAGAATAGCCTGCCACTTTGCGAATATCGGAGTGGAGGTCGTTTTGCTTGATATCGTACCCAGAGATTTGGATGATAAAGACAAAGACAACCCGGCCGCCAGAAATAAACTGGTGAACGAGGCACTTCAAACAGCTATCAAATCAAATCCTTCACCACTCTACGATAAGGATAAGGCACGGTTGATAGAGACAGGAAACTTTGATGATGATCTATCCAAAATCAAAGAGGTGGATTGGATCATCGAAGTAGTCGTGGAAAATCTGGATATAAAAAAATCACTTTTTGAAAAAGTTGAGAAAGAAAGAAAACCAGGAACTCTTATTACTTCCAACACTTCAGGTATTCCAATCCATTTGATGTTGGAAGGAAGAAGCGAAGATTTTCAGAAACATTTCTGCGGAACTCACTTTTTCAATCCTCCAAGATATCTGAGATTGTTGGAAATTATCCCGACGGAAAAGACAGACCCTGAAATTGTAGACTTCTTCATGAGATATGGAGACCTCTATCTGGGAAAGGAAACAGTATTGTGTAAAGACACGCCGGCATTCATCGCGAACCGAATCGGTGTTTATTCAATGATGTCTGGTATGCATGCCATTTCGGATACGGACTTCTCAGTAGGAGAAATCGATAAACTAACAGGTCCGGTAATTGGAAGAGCAAAGTCGGCTACTTTCCGAACTTCGGATTTGGTTGGGTTGGACACCACAGTAAATGTGGCGAACAACCTACATGCCGCACTTGATAAAGATGAATCAAAAGATCGATTCAAGCTACCAAAAATTGTAAAGGAACTTCATGAAAGAAAGTGGCTTGGAGATAAAACCCAGCAAGGGTTTTACAAAAAAGTAAAAGAGAATGGCAAGAAAGAAATTCTAGAGCTTAACCTCAAAACTTTCGAGTACGAGCCTAAGAAAAAATCAAAACTTGATATTCTTGATAAGACAAAAAACATTGAGGATTTAAATAAGCGATTGCAAATTGCTATTTCCCTGAAAGGACCAGAAGGAGATTTTTATAGAAAAACCTTCTTTGATCTTTTCAAGTACTGCACGTATCGAATTCCTGAAATAGCGGACGAGCTATTCCGAATTGACCAGGCTGTGTCAGCTGGATTTGCATGGGAAATGGGCCCATTCGAAACCTGGGATGCTATGGGCTTGAAAGATATCCTTACTCAAATGAAACAGGCAGGCGAAGAGCCAGCCTCATGGGTACAGGAAATGGTAGATGCTGGATTCGAAAGCTTCTATACCTATGAGAAAGGAAAGAAAATGTTCTACGATATTCCTTCCAAGTCATACAAAGTAATACCCGGAACAGAAGGCTTGATCTTCCTGGATGCATTCAAGGAAAACAACATCGTTTGGGAGAAACCTGGCGCAACGATCTATGATATTGGAGATGGTGTGTTGAACCTGGAGTTCCACACAAAGATGAACTCGGTGGATGCAGATGTGATCGAAGGAATCAATACGGCCATTACCATGGCAGAAAAAGATTATCGTGGAGTAGTTATTGGTAATGAAGGGCAACAGTTTTCGGCAGGAGCGAACCTGGCTATGTTATTCATGTATGCGGTAGATCAGGAATTTGATGAGATCGACCTGATGGTGCGCACCTTCCAAAACACGATGACAAAAGCACGCTTCTCGAGTGTTCCTGTCGTTGCAGCAACCTCAGGCCTTGTCTTAGGAGGGGGTTGTGAGCTTTCACTTCATTGTGATGCCGTTCAGGGGCATGCTGAATCATATGTTGGTCTGGTAGAAGTGGGAGTAGGCCTGATCCCTGGAGGAGGAGGAACCAAGGAAATGACCCTTCGTGCAGCTGATGAATACACACCGGGCGACCCGGAACTGAATACGCTTCAGGAGTATTTCATGAATATTGCAACAGCGAAAGTTGCCACTTCTGCAGCTGAAGCTAAGACCATGAATATTTTCAGAGAAAGTGATGAAGTAACACTTAACAGAACCCGCCTTTTGACTGACGCAAAAGAAAAAGTACTGGCTTTGGCTGATGCAGGGTATACACAGCCGGTTCCTAGAAACAATGTAAAAGTTCAAGGCAAAGCAGCTTTGGCCATGTTTTACGCAGGAATCGAAGGAATGAAGTATGGATCCTACATTTCTGATCATGACAAAAAAATCGGTCAGAAACTGGCATGGATCATGGCGGGTGGAGATATTTCTGCACCGACAGAAGTTTCCGAACAATACTTGCTGGACCTGGAGCGCGAAGCTTTCTTGAGTCTTTGCGGTGAGCCAAAAACATTGGAGCGAATCCAGAGCATTTTATTCAAAGGCAAGCCTTTGAGGAACTAAGAATTGTTAAAAGATTAAAAGAAAATATTATGAACGCATATATAGTAGCAGGATATAGATCGGCGGTAGGGAGAGCCAAAAAAGGTGGCTTCCGATTTTATCGTCCGGATGATCTGGCCGCAGATGTGATCAAGCATCTGGTAGGTTCGGTCAAAGACTTTGATGCCACGCGAGTGGATGACCTGATTGTAGGAAATGCCATTCCGGAAGCTGAACAAGGATTGCAGATGGGGCGATATATCTCACTCCTTTCTTTGCCGATCTCAGTACCGGGAATGATTATCAATAGATATTGTGGATCCGGTTTAGAGGCTATTCATTTAGCATGTGCTCGAATTCACTCTGGCACGGCCGATTGCATCATTGCAGGAGGAACAGAGTCCATGTCTTTGGTTCCGATGATGGGATACAAAGCGGCACTTAACTGGAAGATTGCAGAGAAGAATCCGGAATATTATTTGAACATGGGTCTTACAGCTGAGGAGGTTGCTAAGGATTTCAACATTTCCGCAGAAGACTCCAACAAGTTTGCAATGGAATCACATCAAAAAGCAGCCAAGGCAATCAAAGACGGAAAGTTTAAAGATGAGATTGTTCCAGTAACTGTTGAAGAGACCTATGTTGGTGAAGACGGAAAACGACACAAAAGAGAATTTGTCGTGGATACTGATGAGTGTGTTAGAGAAAACACCACTATGGAAGGTTTGGAAAAACTTCGTCCGGCGTTCAAGCAAGGTGGACAGGTAACCGCAGGAAACTCTTCCCCTACTTCTGATGGAGCAGCCTTTGTGATGGTGATGAGTGAAAAGATGGTGAAGGAGCATAATCTGGAGCCAATTGCTCAAATGATCAGCTACACCGCTGCAGGTGTCGATCCGCGCATCATGGGAATTGGTCCGGTCGAAGCAGTGCCAAAAGCGTTGAAGCAGGCAGGCTTAAAACAAGATGACCTTGACCTGATCGAGTTGAATGAAGCATTCGCAGCACAATCATTGGGAGTAATAAGAGGATTGGATTTGGATACAAGCAAACTGAATGTTAATGGTGGAGCTATTGCTTTGGGTCATCCGCTTGGGTGCACAGGAGCGAAGCTTTCTATTTCATTGTTCAACGAGATGAGAAGAAGAAAAAGCAAATACGGAATGGTCACCGCTTGTGTAGGTGGCGGACAGGGAGTGGCAGGAATATATGAGCTGCTGAACTAAACTTAAGAGTTGGTTATAAATGAATGGGTCATTTGCCTTTTGGTGGATGGCCTTTTTTATTTAATGGATGAATTATCTTGTGCGAAATTTTTTAAAGGATATGAAAAAAATACTAGCCCTATTATTTATCGTTTGTTCGTTTTTCACATTTGCTCAATCCGATATGGAGCTCGCAAAGCAAACGGTTGATCAAAACCTTATCAAAAGTCACATTGGCTTTCTAGCATCTGATGAGCTGAAAGGAAGAGACACTCCTTCTGAAGGATTGAAGATTGCTGCTAAATACGTTGAAAGTCGGTTTGTAGAGTATGGAGTAAAGATTGCTCCTGGTATGGACAGCTACTTTCAGAGCGTGCCAATGAAAAAGGTTAGTCCTCCAACTTCGGGCACCCTTACCCTGGCAGAATCTAAATATAACCTTGCTGATGATTTTATCTTGATGGATGGAGACAACATTGAGCTTTCCGCGGAGTTTGTTTTTGCTAACTATGGCATGGATGAAGACTTGCAAGGTTTAGATATTGAAGGAAAAATTGTTGTAGCACTTTGTGGCGATGGCCAAAGCGATAGCCCTCAGCTTTGGTTTGGCCAGTCGTCTGCTAAGCGAAAAAAGATTTCTGAATTGGGCGGAGTAGCATTAGTGGAGCTCTATAATTCAACGCAAATACCATGGAACTTCCTCGTCAGGTATTTTTCAGGCGATCAAATTATTCTGGACGAAGGTAGTGATGATCAAAATACAATAACCCACTTATGGATGAATCGACCAGCTAACGAAATTTCGAAATCTGGAGATGCTTCGGTCACAGTTGCAGGAGCAAAGAATGAAAAATTCAATTCGCAAAATGTGGTCGGTTATATCGAGGGCACAGATAATAAATTAAATGATGAGTTTATCGTGTACTCGGCCCATTATGATCATGTGGGAGTAGGCAAGGCCAATGCGGAAGGAGATAGCATCTACAATGGTGCTCGTGACAATGCGGTAGGGACAGTTACTGTTTTGACAGCAGCACAAAACCTTGCTAAAAACCCAACGAAGCGGTCGGGTCTTTTTGTCTTGTTTACAGGGGAAGAAAAAGGTTTGCTTGGTAGCAAATGGTTTGTAGATAATTCACCGATTGCTCTGGAAAAAATGGTTTATTGTTTTAATTCTGACGGAGCAGGGTATAACGATACCTCAAAAGCAACGATCGTTGGGCTTGCAAGAACAACAGCAGAGGAAATGATTGTTGAAGCGTGTAAAGCGTTTGGTCTTGAAGCGATTGGTGATCCGGTCCCTGAGCAAGGACTATTTGATAGGTCTGATAATGTGCGATTTGCTTCAAAGGGGATTCCGGCTCCTACATTTAGTATGGGCCTTACTGCATTTGACGATGACATAAACAAATACTATCATCAGGCAGCTGACAACCCTAATACGCTTGATTATGCATATCTGGAAAAGTTCTTTCGAAGTTATGTTTATGCATGTCGCATGATAGGAAATGCTAAAAAAGCACCATTTTGGGTAAAAGGCGATAAATACTACGATGCAGGAAAAGCACTTTATAAATAGTTGCTCAAAAATTGATATAAAAAGACAAAAGGCCCTCGCAAGGGCCTTTTGTCTTTACAGGGATTAGTGGTGTATTTGGATTTTACTAAAACTCTTTAATTGAAAATACCAGGGAGTCCACTATGTGAGTGAGATAGTTGGCAAACCAAAGGATTAAGCGAAAACCTTGGACTCCCGGTATCTTCATAGATTAACCATCAACCTAAGAGCATATCATCTATTGTTTGTAATAAATGACAATATGAAATTAGTCATTCGATTTGTCTCAAAATATGGATAATGAGCCAGTAAAATACTAGTTGAAAGTTAAGTGATTGATATATAGTGCTTTATGAACACAAACCACTCGTAGGTTTACCCATTTCTAGGTAGTAGAATACCCAAAAGTGGGTATACCCTAAAATGAAGCAATTCCATTCTGAAATGCGAACTTCACCAGCCCGACGGCATTTTTAGCTTTTGTTTTCTTCATAAGGTTTTTGCGGTGAGTATGCACAGTCTGTTCACTTAAAAATAGCTTTTCGCTAATTTCTTTCATGGTAAGTTCCTGGCAGATTAGTTGTAAGATTTCGATTTCTCGAGGACTTATATCTGCTCGCCTGGCTACTCCTTTATTGAGTCCGTCTTTTTGCACTTTCTTATGTAGTGCCTTTGAAACAAGCTGATTGTAGTAAAAATCGTTATTTACTACGGAGATGATGGCCTTATGCACCTCGTCGGGTTCTGCATTTTTCAATAAGTAACTATGAACACCGATTTCAATCAAATCAGAGATGATTTGGAGTGAATCATGCATGGAGATCATGATAATTTTTACATCGGGGTGCTTTGCTGTGATCTTTTTAGAAGCCTCCCACCCATCCATCACAGGCATTTCCAGGTCTAGCAGCAATAGATCAAAGTTCTTGTCATTCAGTTTTTCCAAAGCCTCTTTGCCATTTTCAGCTTCCTCTACACTCCCTACTTCCTCAAAAGACTGTAAAAGCATCATGGTACCACGACGAAATAGCGTATGGTCATCGGTGACCAAAATGTTTAGCTTATCTGTTTGACTCATCTCACTCGGTTGAGTGATCAAATTAATCAATCGAAGCGTCTATTACCAAATCTACTTTAGCTCCGCCTTTCTCCTGGTTGTAAAAGGCTGGCTTGGCACCAATGGTTTGCGCCCGGTTTTTAACATTTAATAAGCCAATGCCATCACTATTTTGGAGGACATCCTCCGGAAACCCTTTACCGTTATCAACATATGAAATGATGGTTTTTGATTTTTCTTTTCTCACAGAAAGCTCGATAGCTGATGCTTCTGCATGTTTCAATGAATTATTTACCAACTCTTGAATAATTCGGTAAAACATCAGGGCTCGTGATTCGTCCAACGGTGGATCTTCCCATTCCGTGATCGATAAGCTTAACGAAGTATTGGCTGTCTTTTCAAACAGGTCTTCGATTGCTCGTTTAATCCCATATTTCTTTAAAATAACGGGCATCATCTGATGGGAGATATTTCTTACTTGTGTTATGGTTTCATCAAGGTAACCAAGTACTGGCTTCAGCTGACTCACATCATTGGTTTTGTTAGCCACTTGCAGATTCAGCTTGATAGACGAAAGCATAGCACCAACACCATCGTGAAGTTCAGTTCCTAATCGCTTTCTTTCTTCTTCCTGGGATTTAAGCGTAGCGGAAAGCATTTCTTCCTGGTGTTTGGTTTTAACGGACTGCATTTCCAGTTCGTTTTCAAGCACTTTGCGACGATAAAGCAAAACAAAGAATACTACTGAAAAAGCCATTAGCATAACACCAATGGTTCCAATGATTACAAGCAAGATGACCTTACCTTCCATTTAGCCGTCTGATTTTGGATTCAGAATTGGATCATAAACACCTTTCTCCAAAAGTACCAGAACATAGAATAAGGTGTAATTTTTACCTGTATTGGCAAAAAGATTTACCATGCTTATTGGAAAAAAGTCGCTTGCACTTATCTCTAGCTCAAAAACAAGATAATTTATAAATAGTCTTTTCAGAAAAGTAAGTGCGTAATAAATGAAAAAGGCTGCTAGTGCATAGAATATGGGCATTTTCAAGAGCTCTCCTTTTGGTCTTTTCAATAGATCTCTGAAGCCAAGAAATGAAAGGCAAAGAAAAGCAAGGGATGAGAAAGTATTAGTTACAGTGTTAGACTCGAAGAATGAATACGAGAATGTGAAGGAGATAAACGCACTTATTGTAAAAAATATGCAAAGAACAATTATGACCTTCTTCATGCGTGGCAATACCTTCATGAAGAACCACGACATTAGAAAATAATTTATGAGTATCCACCAATTACTTCCAAAATAACTATTTGGATAAAAGTGCTTGATATAGATATAAATCGAGAAGTCAAAAAAGAAACTAATAAATACGATATAGAAGATGATCGCAGCTGGCGTACTCCACCTTCTTATGAAGAACAGAAAGAACAAGATAGCTGGAACACCCGAGTATCGATTCAGGTCAGCAAAAATCCAGAAAACATCAGAAGAGGTCAAAGCTCTATTTTTTAGAAGCGTAAGCTTTGGAAAAAGCAACCAAAAACCAAACCACCCCTCCGAATATAAGGACAGTCCCATACACCACGATATTTACGATGATGTCAATCATGTGGCATTAGCTGGTTTTATGCTATCTGGGTAGCCTTTATCTATAAGGACAATCGCGTAGAAGAGAATGAAGTTTTTCGTAATGTTGGCAAGTAAGTTTATAATAGAAATAACCCGATAAGCAGACGCAGATATCTTCATATCAAAGATCAAATAGCTATCAAATACGCTCTGTAGGAGCACCAAGCTATTGTAAATAAAAAAGGATGTGGCTATCCAGAAAAGCGGAAGCCTGGAAAGCCGATTGCTCGGATTATGTAAAAGATCGAAATAGGTGAGTAAGGGGATTATTATCAATAAAATATTACTGGAAACGCTTGTAAAAGGGTTTGACTCTAACAGAGAATACGAACTGAACCCAATAATTGAGCAGAGCAAAAAAAAGATGACAAGATACCTAATCGTTTTCTCTCGCTCAGGAAGAGCATTAGCAAACAACCAAGTAATAACAAGGAAGTTTAGAACTATCCAAATGTTTCCCACGATGAAACTATTAGGATAAACTAAGTGAATAATAAAATAATTGGCATTGTCTGCCAGAAAAGAGATGAGCAGGACTAGAAAAATGGCCCAACTTACCTTCTTTTTGCCCTTAGAATTAAAAGAGAAATATAGGATTCCAGCAAATGCCGAAACCCTACTAAAGTTTATTAACCACTCTTTAAAAACTTCCATAAGTTTAAATTCCTTCAGGGCAATCAGGCGGACATTTGTCACTGAAATCAGCAGGGTCGTCCAAGCCTCCATTTTTAGCAGCAGCACCTAAAGACTTCATCTTTGAATCAAGAACATTTCCATCCGAATCTGCAGGAAACATCACTAGCCTTTCTTCACCTTCTTCGTTCAAACCTTTAAAGAACCAGATACCTTCGCAACCCCTATACTTTAAAAGTGTTTCTATGATATCATCACCAAAAAGCCAACCATAAGTCACATCGGGATACTCCTTTTGCGGATATTTCTTTTTGTAATTCTTTACCCATTTCTTGGCTTCAGACTTATCCATCTTCTTGCCAATCTTTCTTACGTTTTTTTTAGCCATTTTCTGTTAAGGTTTAGTTGGTTTGAAAACAATGGTAGCTTGATCTCCATTTTAATCAAAGAAGAGAATAAGAAAAGGAATGAAAAATACCCAAAAGTGGGTAGCGATAGGAGAGGAAAAAGCGAGAAATTAGATCAAAAATGAAGAAGCAACTATATTTGCTCTCCACATAAAAATTGATCAGAAAATGGCAATGCTAGGAATAATTATCGGACTGTTTGTATTGGCAATTCTTTGCCCGTTTATTTTACCAAACAAAGCAGTGAGCAAACACAAAGGAGATCACGTAGAATAGAAAAAGATTAATTCTTTTTCTGATTTTCTTTGCGTGCATTTACAAATGCCAGGGCGTGCACAAACGCCACTAAAAAGATTACAATATTTACAAAAATATTAACGCCTTCGGTTACTGCTGGATTCGTTAAGTTCATTTTCTATTCTGTTTTTATTGCTACTGCTTCTTAGGTAATGAAGCTTTACGATGCGAAGATAGGTTCTTTCATCGCTTTCAGCAATTTTCTGACATCCATTTCGTCGTTATAGATGTTTGGTGAAATCCGGATAGAGTCCCCCCGAACGCTTACACATACCCGATGTTTCTTAAACGACCGCTGAAACTTGACAAGATCCATGTTAGCAGGGAGTCGCACACCAAAAAGGTGACTGGATCGCCAGGCATCATCTTCGATCCGATAACCCATCTCTTTTATTTCTTTGATAGGTTTTTCCATCAGGTCGCTCGTGTATTGCTGGATGTTTTGAGGAGACCACTTTACTAACTGCTTTACTGCTTGATGCAGCATGGGTACCAAAATGAAATTGCTATGCTCACCAACCTCATACCTAAGTGCCTTCTCACGATATGCTTCCTGATAATTTATTAGGCTATCGAAATCATCACTACCCAATCTGTTTATCCAGCTCTCCTCAATTGGCGTGCCCCCGTCAAATGCTGACCCGTAATAAGCCAAGCCAATGGAATATGGACCCATCAACCATTTATATCCTGCGCAAACCAGCGCATCCGGACGGATCTCTTTAACACTAAAAGGCAAAGCCCCAACGGATTGAGTCCCGTCAATGACAAGCAACCCCCCAACCTTATCCAGCTTCTCCCGAATACTTTTTAGTTGAAAAAGCGTTCCGTCAGACCAATGGATGTGTCCGATAGCAACTAACCGCGTTTTAGGATTAATCGCTTCCAATATTTTTTCATTCCAGCTTTCTCCACGACTCTTACTTTCTGGTGGAGAAACAATTTGCAACTCAAACCCCTTTTCTTTTAGTCGCATCCACGGATATACATTGCTTGGAAACTGCTCTGCTGCCAAAAGAATCTCTCCATCTTTAAAGGGAATGTTATGAGCAACATTTGCTAAACCATAGGATACAGAAGGAATTATTACTACCCTGTTTGAATCATCATTTTCAATCAGCCTGGAATAAGTACTTCTTAACTGGTCACTCTCATGAAAAAAATCATCTACTGAAACCTTGACAGGATTTCTCTTCATTTTCAATCCTTTGATGCCAGCTTTTTCCACCTGTTTCATCGTTGGAGCCATGTAAGCACAATTGAAATATGCATTTTTTCGCTGAAGGAAAAATTTTTGACGCTGGCATTTCATAACTATAATTACTGTATGACTTTCAAGATATTGGATTCTAAGCAAAAAGCAGAAGCCTTTTTTGAAGATGGAGCTCCGAAATTAATCAGAGCGGCTGAGAAAGAGATATGTCTCGTCCGAAAGGGGAATGAATACTTCGCTTTTGATAATGCGTGCCCGCACATGGGAGCCAAACTGCATCAAGGGAACACAAACCATTTGAATGAAATAGTATGCCCCTTGCACACCTATCGTTTTAATATGAATACAGGAGAGGAGGCAAACAGAAGATGCAAATCAATGAAAAGATATTATGTCCACCTGAATGAGGAGGGTCTTTTTATCGATTGCTAAGATTAACCGATTCGGAAAAATTTAACTACCCCAACTAACCAGTCGGCAATGCTTTGTGCAATTTCATTTCCAGATCCTCTACCTACTATATACAAAACAAATAGAACGTATATACTTAATAGCAGATAAGACTTTCGCTTGCCGAAATACGAGCCACTAGTGAAGATGATAACGGCTAATACGGTTAATAACCAAAGCAAAAACCGAAGCTCACTACTTAAGTCCACCAACTCTGGCGGCATATGAATAGGCCCATTGAGAATGGTAAAAATGAAAAGTGGGAATCCAAGAGCAAAACAGATGTCGAAAATATTACTTCCAAGGGCATTGGAAATGGCATCATCGTACTGACCTCTTTTCGCGTCTTTGATGGATATGATTGTGTCAGGAAAACTGGAAGCAGCTGATGCTAAGATCAAAGCAACAAACATGACCGGTATATTCAGGCCATCAAATTCACCAAGTCCAGCCACCTGATAAGTTTCTGAACCAACCCACTCACAAGCCAATACAAGGAAATAACAAACAAGAGCGATGGCAACAGTTGAGAAGACCAACAAGGACCATGCTCGAATATTACTTATTGCATTGTTGCCAATAAAAACACGCTCCAGATCGAAAGTGATGAGCCCTTTAAGGAATGGACCTTGTGGCTCTTCGGGACTTTCAAAAACTTCATCGTTTAACTGTCCACCTTCCAGCATCTCTTCCTTTTCGGATTTTTTCATCGTGCCAAACATGTATACTATATACACTACGTAAACGAGCATTAGTAGCATGCCATGGTACCAGTGTAATGTAGATCCGCTTATTAAAATAAGGAAGATCAGCTCAGCAATGATCAGGGCAATGCCATCTCTTAACAGCACTTTTCTTGATACCTCTACTCTTTTGGTCATCTTCATGCCAATCACAGCAAGCACAGCTACGGCTGGAATGACCATTCCATTGAAAATAGCACTACCTGCGGTGGTTCCAATACCTCCAGAGAATCCTTCAGCATCTGAGAGCACAAAGAGAAAGAAAAGAGAAGTGAACACCTCCGGCATAGAGCTGGCAATCGCGTTGATTGTGGCCCCACGGACGCCTTCAGAGAGGTTTCTACCAATATATTCGGATGCAGTCATGAAGCCATCTCCGGCTCTCCAGATTATTATGCAACAAAACGTGATTAGTAGTAAAGGGATGATTATGCCCATGTATATTTTATTCGTTCAATGTTGTTAATGCGGTGACTCAATTAGCTGGAGATGGCCTAAATTAACAAAGAATTCTTTCAGGCAAACATGATACTTGATCTTTTATCAACAGATAAGTCAACTTCAAACTGGTTTTGTCTAATTTTTCGGCTCAAACGGCGATTATATGTATATAAATCTATCGGGCTTAAACATCCTTGTAACAGGGGCCAGCAGGGGAATTGGGAAGGCTCTGGCAACAAAGCTTGCAGAAGCGGGAGCCACTATAGCAGTTCACTATAACAAGAATGTACGCGAAGCGGAAAACCTGGCTCATATTCTTGGAAATGAATCAAAAGCATTTCAGGCGGATTTTTCTAAACCAGATGAAGCAGCCAAATTATTTGAACGTGTGAGTTTAGAAATGGGGAGTGTTGAGATAGTGATCAACAATGCTGGGCTGGCTAAGCAATCCTCTATAGACTCCAAAGACGATGAATGGATGAAAGCGTGGAATGAGACCATGATGGTAAACCTGAGTTCAGCGGCGATCATTTGCAAGAAAGCAGTTCAACATTTTATTAGCCGAAAGGCAGCCGGAAGAATCATCAACATTGCGTCCCGAGCGGCATTTAGGGGGGAAGAAGCAGAATACTTTGCATATGCGGCATCAAAGGCCGGACTGGTGTCACTGACAAGATCCATTGCAAGATCCTATGGAAAAGAAGGGGTGAAAGCGTTTGTGATTGCGCCGGGTTTTGTACGAACAGATATGTCTCAGGAGTTTATGCAACAATATGGGGAAGATCATGCGAAAGGAGATTTGGCCCTTGAGCGCTTAACTGAACCAAAAGATATTGCACCGCTTGTGACCTTTATTGCGAGTGGAATGGCAGACCATGCAACAGGAGCAACCTTCGACATTAACGCTGGAAGCTATTTACACTAATGAGGTTTCATTTTAGGGATTAATTCCTAAATTAGAAGAACGAAACACAACTACAGCGATAATGGAAGATAATATTAAAAATCACCTGAGAGCCTTAATCCAACTTTCTATTATAGACAGAGACTTTGGTGAACCCGAGAAAACATATGTTTATACAATCGGCAAAGCCAACAGAGTGCCTGAAACTGAAATTGATCAGCTTGTAGAAGAGGTATTAAACTCAAAAGAAAACAGTGAGGTGAACTTTCAGGGGTTGCTTTCAGAAGAAAGATTCGATTATCTGTATGATGTAATTCAGCTAATGAAAATTGATGGAGAGGTTTTTCTAACGGAAATCAGATACTGTGAAGAAGTAGCAGAGAAGCTGGGCTATGATAAAAAAGTTGTTAAGAAAATGTCTTCCAGGATCTATGGAGATCCTTCAATCACCGGAAACAGAGAGGCTTTAATGAAGGAGGCCAACAAATATTTGAAATAGTAATTAGAGAGAAATTATGAGCATTAAGGCGAAACTAAGTGTGCTGGTTCAGTTAGCAAATATCGATGGCGAATTTGCTGGTGAAGAAAAAGACCTGATTTATATGATTGGCAAGGCCAATGGAATCAGCGAGGATGAAATAAATGATATGGTGGAAAACCCAGAGCCTCTGCCTCCACTCAGTACAATGTCAGAGGATGACAAGTTTGAGTATCTATTTCATTTGGTACAGCTGATGAAAATTGATAGTCAGGTATACCTGTCAGAAATAAAGTTCTGTGAAGAGCTAGCTGAAAAGCTTGGCTTTAAGCGAAATGTGATTTCTGAGCTTTCGGCAAGAATTTATAGTGATCCTGCCATAGCTTCAGATATCTCTTCATTGAAGAGGGAAGTCAGAAAGCACAGAAACTAATGCAAAATCCCGATGATTCATCGGGATTTTTTTATGTCTCTTTCGGGATAAGCTGCTTGAAACTAATTCCGAAGTGATGCTCCAGCTTTGACAAAAATTCATCCTCATGCAAAATGTCTGACTCAGAATGTTCGCCAAGCTCAACAATCTTTAGCTTCCGCTCGGTCAATGTTACCCTGCCATTGGGCAATAGCCGTGTGATTAGTTTTTTCTGAGTAAAGGGCGATCCCACAGCAGTTTGATGATATTCACACATTTCAATAAACTGGATAAGTTGTTTTTCCCCTGTTGTAAACCGCAACATTGACTCATACTGACTCGTGTCCCTTGAACCCTTCAGAATAAGGTTTTCGTCTGGGTCTTCTTCTATCTTCCAGTATTTGGTGTAGTCCATCTGCACTTCTCCCACCTTTATTCTCAGTGGGTTAATGATCCCATCACCAAATCCTACATCTGCCAGCCAAAGATCATCATCAATGAAAACTAATATGGCCATGTGGTCAAAAGGACGACCGAACTCACCAGTTTCTTTATTTTTCACTTCCGCAGAAATCACATAACAATCAAAGCCAATATTGCTGAGCAAATGGTAGAACAGCCCATTCAGCTCATAGCAAAAGCCTCCGCGTTTTCTATGGATCACTTTCTCAAAAATCTTACGATAGTCCAGGATGATCTTGCTTCCATAATGAATGTCCAGATTTTCAAAAGGAATATGGATGAGATGTGATTTTTGCAGGTCCTTTAAATACTTAAGAGAAGGGGCTTCTATTTTTTGGTCAATGCGTTTCAGATAAGCATCAACATTTATTTTGGGTGCCTTAGGACTGTTTTGGAAAAAGTTTAGCTTCTTCAATTTTTTACATTCAACTCCTGAGCCAAATTTCCGATCATGTTGTTTAGTGCTTCCTGCCAGGTCACATCAGCATCCCACTCACCCACATGCACGTTTTTGGAAATGTTTTGTCTCACGTAAAACTTGGAAACGATCGCATCTCTTGGTATCGTTTTTACCCTGGTTTGATCAGGCATGATCGGTATGATTGAAACAAATCCCGTTTCGCTGGGCAGCACCTCATAGTCCAGCATTTGTT
The DNA here is from genome assembly GCF_056161305.1 of Ekhidna sp. ABH4_415. Classification (NCBI taxonomy): domain Bacteria; kingdom Pseudomonadati; phylum Bacteroidota; class Cytophagia; order Cytophagales; family Reichenbachiellaceae; genus Ekhidna; species Ekhidna sp. ABH4_415. The sequence continues at coordinate 170,992 of NZ_JBSWYW010000005.1, read as the reverse complement.
TGACGATACTGGCAGAGGCACGCACAGAACGTAATAAAAACTGGTATCGGTTTCTTTTCAAATCCTCGTCAGACATATGATCTATGAGTTCATAATCATATGGATATGACTTCATTATTTCCTCGAGCTCCCTATTTTTAGTCACAACCTCACGGTTGTATTTCTTCACATTTGCTAATGCTTCCACCTCTGAAATGTTCGTAGAGTCAAGTAAGCTAAATCGCTCAACAGCTAATTTGCTTCTTCTTAAAATGCCTGGATAGTTTTTTAAAAGCGTATTCTCAACGATGGAAAGCCCGCTAAGAACATTCGGCTTTTCGGGGATCAAGAAGTTGTTTTTTTCCTGATCAGCTCTTCGCACTTCCTTCCCAACACCCAGAAGTAGACCGTAGAGGTCGTTGGCTGTTAGAAAAAATGCCTCGCTTCCATCTTTGATGAGTCTACTATCTCCACTGAAGGGCGCCATTAGAAACTCGTAACCTGAATCTGATTCTGTTATGAAGATGATGTTTTTCACCCTTCGTTGATTAAAAAGCTCAATGTACGCTTGCTTTGCACTGTTACTCGCCGTATAGTTGATGTCATGGAGGTAAAAAACAGCATCTATCCCCATCGTGATAAATGCTTTATGGACTTGATTTAAAAGCTTTTCGTGCTTACCAACCTTTACAAAATCCTCTCTTATTTCAGGAACAGAAAAAATAAGAGCGGAACGTTCACTACTTAGTTGCTCGGGAACATTCAAGGTCTTTTTGAACGATACGTAATTGTAAATTGGAGTTTGACTGTGAAGCCATAAACCAATCATGCAAAGCAGTACGGTGATATATCCCCTCATATTGAAATACTAAAGTGCTAATTTTATAAAAACTCAACTCTTAATTGTCTCAATTTAGTATAAGAATGAAAACACGATGTGCATGGTGCGTCAACTCTTTTGATGAATATGTACGATACCATGATGAAGAATGGGGTGTGCCGGTCCACGAAGATCAAAAACACTTTGAGTTTCTTGTTTTGGAAAGCGCTCAGGCCGGGTTGAGTTGGGCAACAATTTTAAAAAAACGGGAAGGCTACCGAAAGGCATTTGCCAAATTTGACCCAAAGATAGTTTCAGAATATGGGCCTGGGATTGTTGAGGACCTGTTACAAGACGCATCGATCATTAGAAACCGGGCAAAAATTGAGGCTACAATAAACAATGCCAATCGGTTTCTGGAGGTACAAGAAGAATTTGGATCCTTCGATAACTATATCTGGCAGTTTGTAGGAGGAAATCCTATTGTTAATAATTGGAAATCAATGAAAGAAGTGCCGGTCACTACCAAAGAGTCAGACGAATTATCCAAAGACCTGAAGAAAAGAGGGTTCAAGTTTGTAGGCTCTACCACGATATACGCACACATGCAAGCCATCGGACTTGTAAATGATCATACCACCGATTGTTTTAGGTATGAGGAAGTGAAAAACCATTAACTTTAATAATCTAAATATGCTCCTACCAGATGAAAAAACCCACCTTTTTTTTAGCTGTCCTTATTATTTCAATGATATGGTTAATACCATCCTCACAAAAAAATGAGGTTGTTAACCTCTATCAGAAAAACATAAAAAAAATACAGATAAGCAAACTTGATGGTCCTGAAAAATCGGCTTTCAGAGACGCATTGATGACAATGAATCCGATCACAGGAGATATACCAACAAAAAATCTTCTCGAAGCAATAAAAGACAAGAGCGCAAGAAAGTCACAAGATTCAAGGGATTTCAATTGGAACCAGGTAGATACAGAAATAGCTGGTAGAGCGCGAGCAATTATGATTGACCCCAATATTTCTAGTAAACTATGGTTAGGTGCCGTTACCGGTGGATTGTGGTATAATTCAGATTTTAGAAATAATGATAACTGGGTACCAGTATCGGATGATTGGGAGAGTTTATCCATCAGTTGCATCACTTACGACCCAAATAATCCAGATGTTTTTTATGTTGGTACCGGGGAGTCTTTTACTTCAGTAAACATCTACAGAGAATCTACATCGAAAGGTGTGGGAATCTATAAAACCATTGACGGAGGGGTCTCCTGGACACTTCTATCATCTACTTCTGGGTTTAATTATATAAATGATATTGTTGTCAGAGATGAAGCTGGGTCTAGTGTTATTTACACTGGAGTGGCATCAGGGCAATATCAGGGAAGTGTATTTGGTTCATCACCATCTGATGGGCTTTACAGATCAACAGATGGTGGTGCCAGCTGGACCCAGGTACTACCAAACATTGAAAGCTCATCCGTTCCGTATACAGTCAGTGACATTGAAATAGCACCAAATGGTGATTTGTACGTTGGGACAATGAGAAATTTGGCAATACAAGGAGGTGGATATATTCTCCATTCCCCAAATGGTATCGATTGGTTGGTAGAAGATAGATATGTAACACAAATCACAACTGAATTTGGTGAGGATATCAAACCTGGCAGAGTGATGCTAGCTTCTGGAGGAGATATGGTTTATGCGGTTGCTACTGCAGGCTATGTAAATAACTTCAATCAAATTAGGGATTTTGGCTTTCCAACACGGATTATGTACAAAGATGCGGAATCCGATTGGCAAGATTTAGATGGGCCAGCTAACCCCTATTGGGCGAGTATACCTTGGCACGCATTAGCTATTGAAGTTGATCCGAGTGATGACAACCATTTGATTGCTGGAGGATTGGATGTTCACGCACTTTCTAACGCAAGAGGGGCTGGGGCCTTAAGTTGGGCACATTTAAGTGATTGGGCATCCATGTATTATTTTTCAGACTACTTGATTCCGTATTATGGGCTTCTAGATGATAATATCGACAGTATTCGAAATCATTTTGTGCATGCGGATGTTCACTCTTTTGTTTTTACAGATAACCCGAATGAATTAGTTGTTGCTACGGATGGTGGAGTTATGTACACAAATAGTTTACAAAAAGGTTTTGGTTCACTAGCAGCAGAAAGACTGATGGAGTACCCTTCTTTTGGTCCTATTAATAACTCCTTGGCGACAACCCAATATTACACAATAGCTCTGCACCCCGAAGAAGGCAACATGGAGGTGTTGGCGGGTACCCAGGATAATAGCACGCATACCACAGAGAACGGGAGCATTACATACGAAAGTATGATTGGAGGAGGAGATGGAGCATATTGTTTCTTCGACTCAGATGATCCATCAGTCAGGATCACCTCTTCCCAATCCAACGCATATAATATTTGGCTTAATAACGATGGATATTATTATGGTCTTAGCTCAGGCACATTTATTAACCCTGCCGCATACGATGATCGATCTAACTTGTTATATGTGAATATGGCAGTGGATGGGGGTTTTGAAGCACTGAATACCTATCTCGAAGGCAGGTTTCTGGATACGCTTGGGATCATAAATGTGAATGAACCATTAGGAAAAGACATGCTGGGAATCCAGGGAAGAGATACAATTTGGCTTGGGACCAATAGCACGGTGGCATTCTCAGCTTTAAAGATTTCACCACATGATTCGGAGCTTAATGCCACCATGGTATTGGGAAATCAACTAGGGGATGTGTATCAGGTGGAAGGTCTTCCCTATTCTCCAAGCGCGACAAAAATCGATAACGACCAGCTTCCTGTAGGATATATTTCTGCCATTGACATTGGCGAATCAAATCATGAGATTTTGGTCAGTTTTTCTAACTATGGAATTACGTCGGTCTGGTATACAAATGATGCGGGATTGAACTGGCAAGACATTGAACGAGATCTACCTGATATCCCAGTCAGAGACGCGAAGTTTAACCCTTTGGATCACGATAAAGTGATGATAGCCACAGAGCTGGGTGTTTGGGGCCTTGAAAGCATCTCAGATGAAACTCAAGGGTGGCAGTCGTATAATGATGGACTCCCAAATGTTAGGGTGGATATGTTTCAGCTCAGAGCATCAGATAAAACGATTGCTCTTGCCACTCACGGGCGAGGTATTTACCTGGGCACTTTTGATCAAGGAGAACCAGCACCTTTGGAGCTTCAGGAGGAAGTTGTTAATGATGTTCAGGTATATCCAAATCCTACTTACAAAGAAATAAGCTTTACCTTTCCCGTAGAGAAAGTTTCCATTTATACAGTTGGTGGGAAGTTGATAAGCGTGAATTCATCAGTAAACCAAAAGATGGATATTTCTGATTTAAATCGAGGCATGTATTTTTTGAAAACAATATCACCATCTGGAGCTACTCAATCATTTAAAATCATCAAAAAATAGTATTCAACTAAATTCAGTATTCCCGGTAACTTTACATTCAATTAATCAGAAAGAGGATGATTGAGAAACTGGAGGAAATCAAGCACCGATTTGAGGAGGTGGGTCAGCTGATCGTGCAGCCGGACATTGTTACGGATATGGAGAAGTATGGGAAGCTGAACAAAGAATATAAGGACCTTGAAAAAATTGTAGTCAAATACAAAGAATACACAGAAGCTAAAAGCAATCTCGAGAATGCCAAGGAGGTGTTAAGCACCGAAAAAGACCCTGAATTTCGTGAGATGGCGAAAGCTGAAATTGATGAGCTGGAGCCACAAATTGAGAAGCTGGAGGAGGAACTCAAATTCATGCTCATACCGAAAGACCCTAATGATAGCAAGAATGTGATTCTTGAGATTCGTGCCGGAACAGGAGGGGATGAAGCATCCATTTTTGCTGGTGACCTTTTTCGCATGTACAAATCCTATGCTGAGGATCAGAACTGGACTTTTTCCGTACTAAACTTTAGTGAAGGAAGTGCTGGTGGATACAAAGAGATTGTTGCCTCAGTGGAGGGTGAAGATGTGTATGCGAAACTAAAGTTCGAATCAGGGGTGCACAGAGTACAACGTGTGCCGGCAACTGAGTCTCAAGGAAGGGTGCATACATCGGCAGCTACAGTAGCGGTTTTGCCGGAGGCAGAAGAGGTCGATGTAGAGTTGAACATGGGGGATATCCGAAAGGATACTTTTCGTGCATCGGGAGCCGGGGGTCAGCATATCAATAAGACAGAGTCTGCTGTACGTTTGACGCATGCACCTTCCGGGCTTGTGGTAGAGTGTCAGGATGGTCGTTCCCAGCACGCCAACTATGACAAAGCATTGAAGGTCCTTCGGTCGCGCCTGTACGAAATTGAGCTTCAAAAACATAATGCTGAAATCAGTAGCCAGAGAAAGAGCATGGTGGGATCAGGAGATAGGTCAGATAAAATCAGAACGTATAACTATCCACAAGGAAGGGTAACGGATCACCGGATCAACCTCTCTGTTTATAACCTTCCGAATGTTATGAATGGCGATATCGAAGAATTCATAGAGCAGTTACGTATTGCAGAAAATGCTGAGATCATGAAAGAAGAAACGGAATAATCCGTTTTCAATACAGAATGAGAAACCTCCTCCTATTCTTTTGCATAGTTATCATTTGGTCTGCATGCGAGCCCACTGAAGAGTCCATATCCTTCGATCCGTCACTATCCCTGGTTTTCAGCAAAGACACGGTTGCTTTTGATACCCTACTATCGGAGCGAAGAAGCAGCACACGAAGACTGACTGTTTACAATCCAAATGAGGAAGCGATCCAGTTTTCAGAAATTGCTTTGGGCAAAAGTGAAAACTCGGATTACAGTGTCATTATCAATGGGAAGCAAGAGCATTCGGTTAGAAATGAACGATTGCTAGGAGGCGATAGCCTCATGGTATTGATTGAAGTAAACGTTCAAGCCAGAAACGAGAATCTTCCTTACATTGTGAAGGACTCGGTTATTTTCAGATGGAATACCAATGAAGAGCATGTTAAGCTGGTTTCCTATGGACAGGATGTCACAGAGGTTGCCAACCAAACGATTTGCAATGAAACATGGACAAGTAGCAGGCCCTATATCATTTCCGATACTGTTCTGGTGGGAAGCAATTGCAGATTGAATATTGAGAAAGGAACAACCATTTATTTCGAGAATGATGCAGCTCTATTTATCCAGGGAACACTAGCTGCAATCGGAGATTCTGCGAATCACATCACTTTTCGAAATGCAAGATTTGACGGTATATATGATCAGGTACCGGGCCAATGGAATGGCATTTATTTCCTTGAAGGAAGTACTGACAATGAAATCACGTTTACAAAAATCTTCAATGGTCAGGTTGGATTAAGGTTGGGCAGCCCGGACGATGATAACATTCCCGATGTTCGCGTTTCTAATACAGAGATTTTCAATATGAGTACTGCTGGAATTCTTGCATTTACATCAGACTTATCTGCCACAAACACGCTCATCTATAATTGCGGAAGTTATTTGGTAGGGGGGTTCGCTGGCGGCAACTATTCATTTATACATTGCACCTTTTCTAATGAGCCAGCCCTTTTTGTACAAGACGAGCCCACCGTTCAATTTTCTGATAATATAGTGATTGGTGAAGACCAATTACTAACGGCTGACCTTTCGCTTGAAATGACGAATTGTATTGTATGGGGGTCTGGCGAAGAGGAACTTTTAATTAACAATGGAGGAGGGGCCAACATACTACTGTCACTAAACAATAACATCATAAAAAGTAGTGAAGAAATAGGGGGCAATTTCACCTCACAGGAAAATAATTTTCCTGGCTTTACGAAAGCCTTTACCAATGATTACACGTTGGATACGCTGGCTTTTGCTAAAGATAAAGGGGTCGACGTGGGTATTAAGAACGATTTACGAGGAATTCTAAGAGACAATCAACCAGACATAGGTGCGCTTGAGCGAGTTGAAAATGAGTGATCAGCAAATCTAAACTGAAGATTTCTTGTTATATTTTAAGACTATCTTCTAAAGAGTGAGGCGAACCAGGTACACAATTATCTTTTTATTGTTTTCCATTCTGTCATATGCACAGGTGGATAGCTTATTGCATTATTCAAAACACGCCGAAGGCAAAGAGAAGATTGCTGCACTTCATCAAGTTATTTTGGAGCTATGGCTTAACTATCCGGACAGAGCCATGGGTTATGGAGAACAGGCCTTAGAGTTGTCTAAACAAGAAGGGGACTCCATGTTGATCTCTAAATCCCTACGGTTAATCGCAGGTGTCTACTATTATAGAGGAGACTTTAACCTTTCTCTTCAATACAATCAAAAAGCACTGGCTATTGCTTTACAATTAAAAGACTCCTCTCTAATAAATAATGGCTACAATAATATTGGACTGCTCAATTATAATCTTGGCAGCTATCAAACGGCTCTTGAATACTTATTGAGATCGAAAGAGATCAAAGGAAAAATTGGAGAAATATACGGTTTGTCCACAACCCTTAACAATATCGGCTTGGTTTTCGAGCGGATAGGAGACTATGAAACGGCCAGAGAATATTTTAAGGAGGCATATGATGTTGCAATCGAAGGGCAAAGTGATGATGACGAACTATACGCTACAAATAACATTGGAATTACGTATCTCAGAGAAGGGAACTTAGAGGAGGCTCTTAAATACTTTAGACGAGGGCATGTTCTTGGTAAAGCAATAGAGAATATAAACTGGGGAGCGGTTTCTGCACGGGGAATTGCAGAAGTACTTATGCAAACCGGAGGTGTAGATTCTGCAATCTATTATTTGAATAACTCATTAGAAGCAAGTAAGTCGATTGATGATAAGAAGGGTCTGGCTGAGGCATATTTCCTGCTTGCAAAAATTGCTCAGACCAAAGGAGACAATCAGGGAGCGCTCGTGAACTTACGAATGTGTGAAGATTGGGCTAACAAAATTCAACTTTGGCAACAACAGCTAGAGGTTTTAAAACTTTATGCCGCAGTTTATGATGGCTTGAACATGGAAGAGCGGGAAAGTGAGTATCTCAGAAAATACATAACCTTACGTGATTCTATCTTTCATGATGTTGTTTCCAGAAACCTCAGTTTGATTCCCCTCAAGATCAAAGAGGAGGAGGATCGAATCCGGCTGACACAGCAACAGTCGCTCATCCGGAACCAGATAATCACCAACCAGCTTTACACATTTATCATCATCATTACTGTGCCACTTCTGATTATTATGGTGATTCTATTTAGAAAGAATAACAAAAAGAACAAGGAGCTTCAGCGTAACAATGTGGAACTAAAGAAGACACAAAAGCTCCTTATTACTTCAGAAAAAATGGCTTCTCTGGGAGTATTAGCTGCAGGGGTTGGTCATGAAATAAATAACCCCTTGAATTTTATTAAAAATGGGATAGGAGCACTTTCGAAGAAATTGAAAGGAACCGAGGATGATGAAGTGAAGACCTATTTTAGAATTATAAATGAAGGTGTTGACAGAGCAACAGAGATTGTAAAAAGTTTAAGCCATTTTAGCCGCAAAGGGCCCAGCAGAGATGAAAAATGTGATGTACATGAAATTATTGAAAACTGTCTCCTTATCCTGCATAATAAAATTAGAAACAGGATTAAAGTGGTGACAAACTTCACAGAGGATAGTGCTGAACTGAAAGGAAATGAAGGAAGGCTGCATCAGGCAATAATGAACATCATTGCTAATGCCGAACAAGCCATTAAAGAGGAGGGAACAATTGAAATAACGACGCAGAGAAAAAAGGATTATATGGAAATCTGGGTAGAGGACGATGGAGAAGGGATACCAGAAGAAAACCTTTTGAAAATCAGTGATCCTTTCTTTACTACGAAAGCGCCGGGAGAAGGAACCGGATTGGGATTATTCATCACATTTTCAATTATAGAGGAGCATGAGGGAGAGATAGAGGTTACCTCTAGTATGGCAGAAGGTACTAAATTTATAATTAAGTTACCTTTATATGATGAGTGAGAAACCGGCAATATTATACATTGACGATGAGGAGACAAATCTGCTTTTATTTAGGGTTTCTTTTGAGGGTGAAAGAGACGTTCTTGTAGCCAACTCCCCAGAAGAAGGCCTCAAAAAACTTGAAGAAAACAAGCATCGAATCCGTGCTGTGATCAGTGATATGCATATGCCAAGAATGAACGGAGTGGAGTTTATTGAAAAGGCTAAAAAAATGCATAGCGATATCCCCTATTTCATTTTGAGTGGGTATGCATTCAATGAGGAGATTGATCAGGCTTTGCAGCAGAAAACAATTCAGAAGTTTTTCACAAAGCCATTCGATCGAGAAGAAATTGAGAGGCACTTAAACGGCGCGGCTTAACTGTCTTTCTTTCAGCAGCTTTTTCAATATTGAGTCCCTCTTTGAGCCTGTTAATAACCCCACCCAGATAGAGTGCACTGGCTCTGATCTTTTATTTATAACTTAAGTGGATGTCTACCAAGGCACAACACAGTTACCCACTCAATTGCCCTACCGGAAATTGGACGATGTTGTCTACCATTCTGGCTTCAAGTATGGCATTTATTGATAGCACAGCTTTGAACGTGATTCTTCCGTCACTGCAGAAAGACCTGGAAGCAACAGGCTCAGATCTCTTCTGGGTACTCAATAGTTACCTGCTCATGTTAGCATCTCTAATTATCGTTGGGGGGAGTCTTGGTGATAAAAGAGGACGTGTGAAAGTTTTTAAGTTTGGAATCCTAATCTTCACTTTAGGGTCAGCTGCTTGCGGTTTTTCTCAGGACATTACACAACTTATTTTTTTCAGATCTATTCAGGGAGTAGGTGGTGCATTGATGATACCGGGCAGCTTAGCCATTATTTCCGCAGTTTTCAGTAAAGAAGAAAAAGGAAAGGCGATTGGGACCTGGTCAGCAGCAACCACGATCGTTACAGTTTGTGGTCCTGTCCTTGGTGGTGCCTTGGCTGACATTGGGCTGTGGCGTTTAATCTTCTTTATAAATGTACCTCTGGGGGTGCTTTCCATTTTTGCACTTCATTACAAAGTACCAGAAAGTAAAGAGCCAGGAGCTGCAAAAGTGGATTGGTGGGGTGCGGTTCTGCTTACCTTTAGCTTGGCGTCATTGACATTTGGATTTCTTGAAATGCCAGAAATGGGATACAAGCATCCAGTCGTACTTATGAGTTTGGCTTTAGGTTTAATTCTGTTGTTGGTTTTTCTAATTCAGGAGAAGCGTGTGTCAGACCCCATGGTGCCGCTTATTCTTTTCAAAAACAAAACTTTTTCCGGGGTAAACCTTCTGAGCTTTTTTCTATATGCGGCGCTCGGGGCAATTATGCTTTTCCTTTCGCTCAACATCATACAGGTGCAAGGATATTCACAATTTCAGGCGGGACTTACTTTTCTACCATTTTCAGCGATGATGATTTTGGTGGCAAGAAGGATGGGTGTTCTTTCTGATAAGTATGGGCCAAGAAGGTTTCTTATAATTGGACCAGCTATTACAGGTGCGGGAATGTTCTGGTTATCATCCATAGGGATGACCGAAGGTCCTTCTGAATACTGGAGTACTTTTTTTCCAGCCTTTTTAACATTCGCACTCGGGATGTCAATCACTGTTGTCCCGTTGACCACAGCAGTCATGGCATGTGTAGATGAAAGTAAGTCCGGAATTGCCTCTGGAATAAACAACAGTGTAACCCGTATTTCCGGAACATTCATCAATGCTATTTTGGGTGCATTTGCAATTTTCCTTTTTGCTAAATATGTGGGAGTTGACCTGGCTCAGCTATCCATTTCTCCTGATGATAAAGAGGTGATTATGAACGAAACCTCGCAATTGGGAGAGGCGATAGCGCCACAATCTCTTGAAAGCTCACTGAATGAAAAAGTCAATAAGATTTATGATTTGAGTTTTATTCAAACATATCAATGGGTGGGTCGACTTAGCGCTGGTCTTGCCTGGCTTTCTGCATTAATAGCAGTTTTCATGGTTGAAGGAAAAAAAGTTCAAACAACATAGAAGCAAATCGAATTCCTTTTCAGCCGGATGTTTATCTTTCTGAATATGTTCACCACCGTGTCACGATTTTTGCTTTTATTGGTTTGCTACTCCTCTTTTGGGCAGATTGAGACCCTACACAATTCTTCGCAACATTACACCACGGAAAGCGGCCTGCCTCAGAGCTATGTATCTAAAATCATCCAGGATGAACAAGGCTTTATTTGGGTGGCCACATTAGATGGACTGGCAAGATTTGATGGGCATAGGTTTCTCAAATTCAACATTGATGAAGAGGATAGAAAGCTTTCAACCTCTCTGATTTATGACATCTACCTGGATGATGAGAATCAGCTTTGGGTTTTTCATCGCAACCATGTTGTCGATGTGATTGATCCGCAATCCCTGGAAGTAAAAAGGAAGATTTCCCCGGTCAAAACCATTCTTCACGATCAATTTGATCTTGGAACTGACTGGATGAACGTTCGCTCATTTGTTAATGATCATAGGGGAAATTGGTTTGCTGGTGATACGGTTTCTTATCATCTATATGATGGAAAAAACCCAAAGCTTAGTAAACTATTTAGCAGCGAAAGAGCCCGAAAGACACCAACAGCCTATGGTTTCATGGAAGACATGCATGGCAGCATGTGGATCTTGACAGAAGACGGACTGTCAACGAGTGATACCAGTTGGGCCAATTATCAGCTTGTTCATTTTCCGGAGGATTTAAAGATACCTTTTAAAAGGATGAACTACAGGCCAATGATGGAGTTGAGCAAAAGCCGAATTCTATTTGCCGTAGAAAACCGGTTGTTTGTTTTCGATAAGCTCAACGCAGAGTATAGAGAGATACAGCTTCCTTCTTTGTCGGTCCTTACATATAATTCCATTTTAGTAATGACCAAAGACAATGCAGGCCGGGCAATCATCCAATACCTTGGCTATGTACTTCGTCTGGAAGAAGATGAGACCGTTACCTATTTATGGGAGAACCCACTTAGGGAGAAACTCAACATGACCTCCATTTTGATTGATCGATCGAATACTATGTGGGTGGGTGTAAATACAGGAGGGATGTTTCGGGTTGACTTGAACACACCAAAATTCCATTCATTTGAATACGAGAAGAACTTCTTAGTTGATATTCTCACGAAGCAGCTTGGAATAGATAAAGACGATATACCAGATAACTGGCGAAAGCAAGGCTGGTCGTATGGCCTGAGGTATTGCTATTCCAACTACGGACTATTAATAACCCATGAGTCCTATGGTTATGGTGATGGAAGGCGTATTTATAAACTAGAGAATAACCAACTAAATCCTATTCAACTAGAGGACAAATATTTCCACTATGTGATTGGAATGGGTGAGGTTGACTCCACTCTATGGGCGGCAGATATAGGGGGAAAAGCTTTTAAGTGGAAAGACTTGGATGAAAATCCCGAAGAAAGAGAAGTCAAGAAGATCCCCGACACTGGGACAGAGCGTATCTCAGACTTGACTGTGGACAAAGAACGTCAATGGCTGATCGTGACCAGAAACATACTTTATGAATTAGATGACGGAAAAATCATAAAGGAACATAAGGTTGGGAAAGAGGGCTCTTCTCTCATTGATATCAGCCAGGATCTTTATGATGAGGACGTTCTCTGGATCGGTACACTGGGAGGAGGATTGGTCAAGTGGGATAAGTTGGAAAGAGAAACAAAAAGAATATATACAACAGAAGATGGCTTACCCAGTAACAGCATTGGAAGCATTGTTCCTGACTCGCTAGGGAATCTATGGCTTGGGACGTTTAATGGAATAAGTCAATTTTCCATAGAGAAAGAATTGTTCACCAACTTTACCATGAAGGATGGATTGGTAGAAAGCGAGTTTAATCGTCATCACGGGCTAATGTTACCTGATGGAAGAGTTGCCCTTGGTGGCACAGTTGGTTATTCTGTGATTGAACCTGAAATGTTTGAGTCAGACACACATAATCCAATAACTAATATTTCAGATTTTACAGTCAATGGTGAGCCATTCGAATATCACCAAAAGAAAACATTTGTTCTCCCATATGATCAAAATGAGTTAAGGCTGGAGTTGGCTGCTACCCAATACAATGCCCCTGAGGCGATCAACTATCGCTACAAGCTTGATAATTTTAATTCCGACTGGGTGAATAATGGGAACCAGACAATCCTACGGTTTGACAAATTGCCTCCGGGAAGATACCGACTGCTCTTAAACGCATCTAACACAAACGGAATCTGGAGTGAGCATATAAACACCATAAACATTACGGTTAAGCCACCCCCTTGGCTATCCTGGTGGGCATTTACATTATATACAACATTTGGACTAATGACTCTGGCGCTGTATTGGCGGATATATAAAAGGAGAATTCTTAGGAAACAGGAACAGGAGTTTAATCTGAGGGAAGCCAAACGGCTAAAAGAAATAGATGCGATCAAAACACGCTTCTTCTCAAACATTACACATGAATTTCGAACACCTTTGACTTTGATTCTTTCACCTCTGGAACGAGAGCTGAGGGAGAAGAGCCATTCAAAAAAAGTAATTCGTATTTTGGAAAACAACTATCGTCAAGGTAATCATTTACTTAAATTGGTTAATCAGCTCCTTGATATATCGAAGTTGGAATCCGGTAGTATGATGATGCATAAGTCAGCAGGTGATTTGAACGGGTTTGTAAAAGCACTGGTAGATCAGTTTCAAGGGCTGGCAGAAGAGAAGGGCATACACATAAGTTTTTCTGTAGAGGGAGTTGAAGGCAACTACCTGTTCGATAAATCACACCTGGAAAAAATCATTATGAACCTGATGGGAAATGCCATAAAATTCACCCCGGAAGGCGGTCGGGTAAAAGTAGTGTTGACCGCATCACAAGTAAATAGCCAACCTGCGATTTCCATAAAAGTAGTGGATACAGGAATTGGTATTCCGAAAGAAAAAATACCAATATTATTTGATCGCTTTTATCAGGTGGATGACTCCAGCACTCGTCAACAGGAAGGTACAGGTATTGGATTGTCCCTTGTAAAAGAGTTGGCTGATTTGATGGGAGCAACGATACGTGTGGAAAGCAAAGAAAGAGAAGGATCGACATTCGAATTGATACTTCCTGTAGAAAAGCTGAGCATGAAAAATAGTACGCCTCGCTCACAATCAGATGCTCTGCTGGCGGATAAAGAGCCACTTATTTTGGTAGTGGAGGACAATGATGAGCTTAGGGACTTTATAGTGGACAGCCTATCATCAGATCTGAAAGTGATCGTGGCGGAAAATGGAATGACCGGGTGGAGGCTGACAGAAAAACATCTGCCGGACATCATTATTTCCGATATAATGATGCCTGAAATGGACGGTTATGAGCTTTGTAAAAAAGTTAAAGATGATCCTCGAACCAATCATATTGGTGTCATTCTTCTAACAGCCAAAATGGCACAATCTTCTAAGGAAGCCGGGCTGGCGTGTGGAGCCGACGATTATATGACCAAACCCTTCCACTCACATGAACTTGAACTTAGAGTAAAAAATGCTTTGGCACAGCAGGAGAGGTTGAAAGAAAAACTAAGAAAGCAGCTTTTACCAGGTTCACCATCAGTGAAAATTGAATCACCTAATGATATTTTCCTTTCCAGACTGTACCAGTTTTTGGAAGAACACCATACCAATTCCAAACTCGAGGTTTCTGAGGTGGCAGAGGCAATGGGTATGAGCAAGAGCACCTTAAATAGGAAGCTAAGAACACTTTTGAATGTTTCTGCACTTAATCTGATTAAACAATATCGATTGCAAAGGGCAGTCTGTTTGTTGGAATCTGGTGAATCAATTTCTGCTGCCGCATACTCCTCCGGATTTGAAAGCCCATCCTATTTCACGCAGGTGTTCAAAGAGTCTTTTGGGACTACACCTTCCGATTTTAAGAGAGCATCATGATTCAAATATGATATTCTTTGATTCATTTCCGATACTCAAAAGAAGCCTCAGCTAGTTGTTTTGAATGATTGAATCTAAAAGTTATTATGAAAAACAACTTATCTATTTTCCTACTCCTACTAGGAGTTTTATGCTTCACTAGCTGTGAAGAAGATGAAGAACCACAATCTGTTGGAGATGTTCCAACGGTATCACAGCTAACAATCACAAGTGCTTGGACAAACCAAAATTCCGGCCAAGTGGAGGTTGCTTCCAGCGTTATGGACGATGGCGGCTTATCCATCATAGAAAGAGGCTTTGTTTATTCTACATCTTCAAACCCTGAGTGGGGGAAGTCCGGCGTTCAGACAACAGGCGTTGGTTCATCCTTTGAAGGAAGAGTAATTGGGCTATATGAAGGGAATATCTGGTACATGAGAGCGTACGCTAAAAATGAGGCAGGCTATGGTTACAGTAGTCAGATCACGATTGATACGAATTAGTAAAATCCCAATAATACACTATCAGCCTAATAGATCCCTGTCGGTAACGCCAGGGATTTTTTTATTTTCTGGCTGTAACCTTCCTTCTCTTTTGCTGTAACTTATATGCATTTACCAGCGGTGCTGGTTTAAATCAACTTAAAAGACGAACCTAAATCGATTTGGAAGTAAGTGACGAACAGTTGATGTCGCTGGTAAAGGCCGGACAGTTGGACTACCTGAATGAGTTGTTTCAACGCTACAGCAAGCGGATATATAACTATTTCTTGAAGTCTACGCTGGAGCGGGCGGACAGTGATGACCTTACACAGGAGCTTTTTGTACGGGTAATGCGATATAGAAACTCTTACAAAGAGGGGCGTTCGGTACAGTTCTGGGTTTTCCAGATTGCTCGCAACATGGTAAAGGATCACTCCAGAAAAATGAAAGTTCACAAGGATCAATTCAATCCGGTGGAGGTCATCCCTGAAGTGAAAGAGGAAGTGGATGAGACAGCCATAGAGAATGAGAAAAAATTGCATCTGGCATTGAAGCGACTGCCGGATGAAAAACGCGAGCTTTTGGTGCTAAGCAAGTTTCAGGGAATGAAATATGAACAAATAGCTAAACTTAGAAACACCACAGTGAGCAACATAAAAGTACAGGTGCATCGCACCATTAAAGAATTGAAAGAGGTCTATTTCGAATTGTCGGAAGACTAACCGGCCTGGCCGGAGCAAAATTGTAAGAGCATGAAAATTACAGATGAACAGATGATCGCTTTGCTCGAGGGAGAACAAAATGAGGAGTTAAGAAAACAAATACACTCAGATGCTGAGCTGAAAAAACGCTTCGCTGAGCTTGAAGAAGTTTATGAGGCGATGGAGACGACCCGAGAAGTTGAGGTTCCACCTCATATTGAGTCAAACTTCAGAGAAGCATTGATCAATGAGAAGCTAAGGAGCGCCAAATCGTCTACGCCGTGGATGCAGATTGCTGCGGCAGTGGTATTGCTGATCGTTGGTTTTGGAGCAGGAAAATTTTCTACCTCCGGCTCCTCTGATGAGCTGATGGCCTTGAAAAATGAGGTACAATCACTCAGAGAAGTCACGCTCAGGAGCACTTTGCAGAAACATTCAGCTAGTGAGCGAATCATGGCAGTGAACAGGATTGAGGAGAGCCCTGAGGTAAATAAAGAGTTGATCACAACACTAATCACAACGCTCAATTCAGATGAAAGCCCGAATGTGAGGTATGCCGCTATGCAGGCTTTGGCAAAATTTATTGACAATGCGGACGTAAGAGCCGAGTTGGTCAAGTCACTGGAGGCCCAGTCTGACCCACTGATTCAAATCACCTTGATCACCATTTTGGTGGAAGCAGAAGAGCGCAGTGCAATCGCTCCTTTGAGAGACATCATTGAAAAAGAAGAAACATCACCTGAGGTGAAGCAGCAGGCAGAGGTTGCCCTCCAGGTTTTGACATAAAAATACCGGTACTATTTAATTATTAATCAAATATCAAAAACAACATAAAATGAAAACGATAATAGCAGGACTATTACTATTCGCGGCTACCAGCGTGGTGGCTCAGAATAAAACAAACTACAGTTATCCTATAAAGGGTAACGCCGCTGAAACATGGCTGGTCATAGAAAACCTTTCCTCTGATTTACAGATAGAGGGAACAAATGGATCAGAAATCAGAATTGAAAGTAAGAACTACAAAGGGCTTCCAGAGAAAGCCAAGGGCTTGAAGCCGCTTTCAGCCACTGGCCCTGAGAACACAGGAATAGGTTTGAACATCAACCAGGAAGGAAATACGATTTCTCTCTCAGGAGCTCACAGTGAAGCAGACAATGCAGAGTATATCATGTATCTCCCAAAAAACCTGAAAATGAAGCTAGACTACAACAGCTGGCAGGCAGGAGATGTGGTGATCAAAGGAATGGCTGGTGAAGTAGAGGCGAAGAGCCAGGTAGGAGATCTGGAGTTTATCGATGTGACCGGACCAATCGTGGCACATACGCTAAGTTCTGATCTTGAGGTTTCATTCTCTTCACTTTCGAGTGCGTCTCCTACTTCTTTGAGTTCAACAAGTGGAGATATTGATGTCACACTTCCGGCCTCAGTTAAAGGGACTTTCAAGATGTCCACTATTTCCGGAGGCGTGTATACAGGCTTTGATTTCGATTTTGGTGAAGATGCAAAAATCCGCCGTGTAGGAGGCCAAAATGCAACAGGTAAACTCAACGGTGGAGGAGTAGAAGTGTCACTGAAAACGGTTAGCGGTGATATTTACATCAGAAAAGCTGAATAACCATGAGACTATTAGCAATGATGCTGTGCCTCACAACATTTGGGTTGTGGGCACAGCCAAAAAAAATAACAGAATCAGTGGCTATCACAGGACAGGAGCAACTGGATCTGGAGTTTGATTTCGCTGACGACATTGTTTTTGAGACATGGGACAAGAATGAAGTTTTGGTGGAGGTGATGGTGGAAATCAACAATGGTGAAGACAATGATATTTTCACCTTGTCATCGGAAAAAATCAGTTCCACCATTTATATCGAAATGGACGAGGACATGTGGAAGAAGATCAGCAAAGAAAAAAATGGCAAGTGGGATAACTGTAGTTACTCTTCTACCATAAACTATACTGTTTATCTTCCAAAAAATTTAGATGTGCGTGCAGAGACTATTTCAGGGGATTTTGCTTTTGAATATTTCGGATCAGAAATGAATCTTAAGACGATCTCTGGAGATATAGATGCCACGATTCCGGAAAGTGAAGGGATGGACTTTAAAGCAAAGACAATCTCCGGAGAGATCTATTCAGACATAAAGATTGAGTATCCCTACGGAAAAGAAGGACTTAGACAGATTGTAGGTCAGGATGTACGAGGTAGAGTAAGTGATGGAGGGGTAGAGTCTTCATTTGAGACCATCAGTGGCAACATTTATTTGAGAAAAGGCTAAATCCCCTCCTTGGAGGGGTAGGGGTGGGTTTTACTCACCCTCACTTTTTTCTCAACACTACCAACCGATCATCCATTACTGTACCTATGAACAATAAGTCTTTGTATGGAGCAGCCACACTACTTGCAGCGACCAGTGATCCATCATTTTCAAATAAGCTTTCTACTTCTGTTCCATTGCGAATCTTGATGACCTCCGATGGAGCCATCTCATTTTTGCCACTGGCATAGGCTGTAAAAGCCATGAGATTAGGGTGTGAACCTATCCATAAGTCACCATTTTCATCCAACTCAATATTGTCAATACCAGTTCCTACATACAGGTCGGTATCATGGGTTAATGCACCAATTTCTTCAATATTGTAATATTTGAGCGTAAAGCTCCTTGGAGACGCCACTAATAATTGAGATCGATCCTTTGAGATATTGATACCATTTGCATATTTAATCCCACTGGCAACCTCACGATAGTTTCCATCATAAAACACCACATTGGAAACTCCTAGCCCTAAATAGTTCTCAGCCAGTTTTCCCCAATAACTGGTATATCCATGATCATTGGTGAAATAGAAAGAATCCTTATTTAATGCCACCACATCATTCGGGCTGATCATGCTATCGTCTCGATAGGTTGCCATATAGACCAGGCTGTCATTACCAAAAAGCTCAAACTTTTCGACTGTATGCCCTCTAGCATGGTTTACAACCAAAATTTGATAATGGCCTGAATCCAGCTTTAGCAAACTGATCCCGTGTGGGTAAAATGGGAGCTTGTAATTTCCGGTTAGTTTTTGGGGTTGAAAATTACCGGAATCCAGATCGAGATAATACAAATGTCCTTGCGAAGGACTACCATCTCTCCTGCCGGCACGGTCGTCCTGAGAAATAATCATGAACCCATCTTCATAATTGATCGTGAAATCTTCAGCTCCTTTCATCGGGATCTCTGCAATAACCTCATAGGAATCAGTGTTATTAACTTCGCGGAAGTATCCCGTAGAACTAAATGTGTATAAGACAAATACTGAAACCAGCAGAACAATAATTAATAGGGTGAGTAAAAACTTTTTCATAGCGATCAAAGGTGTAATGCATAAAAGTAGGGAATCTTTCTTTTTGCTTGTACTAAGTAGTATTTTTCTATTGTCTGCATGTGGTAAAGATGAGGTGGAGTTGCCCGATGAAGTATTGCAGGGAAAGATCAATGGAGAGCAATGGACGTACAAGTCTGCCAATGCTTACCTGGAGTCTGCTGACTTTCGATATAAAGTCACATTTTTATCTTCGGAAGAAACAATATCTGATCCTTGCGCTTTGAGGAGTACCGCAAAAAGACACATCACGGCCTTTTTGCGATTTCCGGAATATGAGGGGAATTACACAGTTTCCCCCCAGCTAGTTAATGATAATGAAGTTGTCGTGACTTTTAACGCGGACATTTCAGGCTCACTCGTTGCATCGAGCGGGTTCATGTCCATCTTCGCTATTGAAAACAGGGTGGTATTTGGCTATCTTCAGGCAGTGCTCGATGACGACAATACGGTAGAAGGATCTTTTCAGATAAGACTTTGTAATTAAGCCTCTACCACTTCTTCCTTATCTTCATAAACATCAATCGGCAGACAGCTGCATACTAAATTCCTATCTCCATAAGCACTATCTACTCGGCTTACCGCAGGCCAGAATTTATTTTCCTTCACATACGGAGCAGGGAAGGCTGCCTTTTCTCTCGAGTATGGATACTTCCATTCATCCGCCACAAGCACTTTATAAGAGTGAGGGGCATTTTTCAAGACATTGTCTTTGGCATCAGCAACACCATCAATCACCTCTTGAACTTCAGCGCGAATGGCAATCATAGCATCACAGAAACGATCCAGCTCATCCTGAACCTCGCTTTCGGTTGGCTCAATCATCATGGTGCCAGGTACTGGGAATGAGACTGTAGGTGCATGGAAACCATAATCAATTAGTCGCTTCGCAATGTCTTCTACTTCAACTCCTGACTTTTTGAACTGACGACAATCGATGATCAGTTCATGTGCGTTTCTGCCTTTATCATTGGTATAAAGTACCGGGTAATGATCCCTAAGTCGCGCCGCAATGTAGTTGGCATTCAAGATGGCCATCTTTGTGGCGTTGGTTAAGCCGGAAGCCCCCATCATTGCGATGTACGCATGAGAAATAGGAAGAATGCTTGCACTGCCATAGGCCGCTGCAGATACAGCAGGATTGCTGTTATGCTCGGTAGTGTGTCCGGGTAAATAAGGAGTAAGGTGCTCGGCCACACCGATTGGACCCATACCTGGTCCACCTCCTCCGTGTGGGATGCAGAATGTCTTGTGAAGGTTTAGGTGGCAAACATCAGCACCAATAATTCCTGGGGAGGTCAAACCAACCTGAGCGTTCATATTGGCCCCATCCATGTATACCTGACCACCGTTTTCGTGAATGATCTCACAGATCTCAATGATCGCTTCCTCGAAAACCCCATGTGTGGAAGGGTAGGTCACCATTAAGGCTGCCAGCTCATCTTTGTGAGCTTCTGCCTTTTCTCTCAGGTCCTCCACGTCGATGTTGCCATTGTCGTCACACTTTACGATTACTACTCGCATGCCTGCCATCACCGCACTTGCAGGGTTAGTTCCATGTGCCGATGATGGGATTAGCGCCACGTTTCTGTTCGGCTGCCCGGTTCCTTCTAGATATGACTTGATCACCATCAACCCTGCGTATTCACCTTGTGCTCCAGAGTTGGGTTGGAAAGAAACCGAGTGGAAGCCAGTGATTTCTACCAGCCAGTCATGCAGTTCATTAATTAAAATACCATATCCCTCTGCCTGCTCTTTCGGTGCAAAAGGATGAATGTTAGCAAACTCAGGCCATGTCACAGGGATCATTTCGGTTGTTGCATTCAGCTTCATGGTGCATGAACCCAGAGAGATCATGGAGTGTACCAAAGAAAGATCTTTGTTTTCAAGCTGCTTCATGTATCGAAGCAGCTCATGTTCGGAATGGTATCGGTTGAAGATGGGATGCTCCAAAAATGGAGTTGTTCGCTTTAAGGAAGAAGGGTATTCAACCTCAAAGTCTTCCACGATTGGTGCCTCGAAGGCATTGCCAAGTCGAGCAAATAATTTCACCACTTCATTAGCATCTGCGACAGTATGGGACTCGTCGAATGACACACCAACACCATCCTCGAAGAAGCGGAAGTTCATCTCGTGCTCTTCTGCCAGTTGCTTAATGTGCAGTAATTGCTCAGGGGTGAGCTGAATTCTGATGGTATCAAAGAAGTACGTATTTTGGTTTTCAAACCCGTACTGAGCGATCGTATTAGCTGTTTCTTTCGCCAACCCATGTGTTCGGGCCCCTATTTGTCTGAGCCCTTTCGCACCATGATATACAGCATACATTCCAGCCATGACAGCCAGCAATACCTGTGCAGTACAAATATTAGAGGTTGCCCTTTCTCTTTTGATGTGCTGCTCCCTTGTTTGAAGAGCCATTCTATAAGCATCATCTCCATGAGCATCTTTTGAGGCCCCAATGATTCTTCCGGGAATGGATCGTTTGTATGCTTCTCGCGTAGCGAAGAATGCGGCGTGAGGACCCCCATAACCCATCGGAACACCGAATCGCTGGCTGGTGCCAACCACGACATCTGTTCCCCACTCACCGGGAGCAGTTAGAAGGGTGAGAGCTAATAGATCCGTGGCGCAAGAAGTAAACACTCCGTTTTCTCTGGCCTCTGAAACCACACTGGACCAATCCCTCACCGATCCTGAGTTATTTGGATACTGGAAGAAGACCCCAAAAATTTCTGGAGAACTTAAGTCTGCGTTAGCTAAATCAACAACCTCCAGCTCTATTCCAAATGGAAGTGCCCTTGTTTTTAGTACGTCTAATGTTTGTGGAAAGACCTCTTCATCAACTAAAAACTTATTGGAAGATTTCTTATCTCCTTTTCTAAGACCATACAGCATACTCATGGCCTCTGCTGCGGCAGTAGCTTCGTCCAACAGGGAAGCATTTGCTATTTCCATTCCTGTTAGATCAATGACCATGGTTTGGAAGTTGATCAAGGCTTCCAGGCGACCCTGCGCAATTTCGGCCTGGTAGGGGGTGTATGCAGTATACCAACCTGGATTTTCCATAATATTTCGCTGGATGACGGTCGGCACTACGCAGTTATAATACCCCTGCCCGATGAACGATTTAAAAACCTTGTTTTTATCAGCCACCTTTTGCATGCGATTAAGATATTCGAACTCGTTTAATGCAGGGGGCAGATCCAGAGGGTTGCTCTTTAAAATTGGAGCTGGGATTGCTTCGCTGATAAGCTCATCCACTGAGCTCAAACCAATAGTTTGTAGCATATGAGACACCTCATCTCCAGAGGGGCCATTGTGTCTTCTTTCAAACTCTACTCGATCGTTCAGATTTAATTTCATCGGGGCTGTTTATTTAGAGGCCGCAAATTTACGTCAGTGTTGGCAAGACAAAAAGTGTTTTATCCCCTAACCACTAGTGTAATTAATTGGTTTGCCCGGAATAAAATTTCTTAGTTTTAAGCTCTGATTTTTAACGCGTTATATCACAATGAGAAAAATAACATTTGTATTGGGCCTGATTGTGGCCTTTGGACTGCTGGCACAGGATAAAACAGCCATGAAATTTGCCAAGACGATAACTGCAGACGACCTTAAAGAGCATCTTTCTGTTCTTGCTTCTGATGAGTATGAAGGGAGAGAAACAGGAAAGAAGGGACAAAAAATGGCAGCCGAATACATTGCCAACTACTTCAAGTCATTAGGACTTGAGGCACCTGTTGATGGGTCTTACTTTCAAATGTTTAATTTAACCGAATCTTCCATAGGGTCGGTTTACTTCCGAAAAGGTGAGGAAAAGAAGGTTGGCTTTGAGGAGTTTGTTTACTACTCGAAAGCCGAGACCATGGGGGAAGAGTACATCAGTATTGTGATGGCAGAGGAAGAAGGAGATATGAGCAGCTATGAAGGTTCGTATGTGGCTTATGTAACCGATCAGCTGGGTGGTCTACAGGAAAAAATAGATCAGGCAAAGGAAGCAGGAGCTGTTGGATTTGTTGTAGTTCTTAAAAACGATGATGAATTCAGTTCAGTGCTTACTCGTTTTGGACCCTACCTGCAGCGTCCGAGTCTTGGTTTGGATCAAAGAGACAATGAGTCCGACAAAATGATCATCGCAGATAAATCCCTTGCTGCATGGATGTTCGATAAGGAGTTTGAAGAGATTGAGCCAGGAGATAAAGCCGAAATGGTTTTTAATGCAGATTATCTGGATAAACCCATTGGAACGGAAAATGTACTTGGGTTTTTAAAAGGAACGGAAAAACCTGACGAGGTTATTGTCATTACTTCTCACTACGATCACGTAGGAATCATTGGTGGTGAAATCCACAATGGCGCTGACGATGATGGATCAGGAACAGTGACAGTGCTTGAGCTTGCAGAAGCTTTTGCAACGGCAGCTAAAAAGAAGAAAGGTCCGAAGAGAAGTGTGCTTTTCATGACTGTTACAGGAGAAGAAAAAGGCCTACTTGGCTCCAGGTATTACACAGATACAGATCCGGTATTTCCTTTAGAAAATACCGTAGTTAACCTTAACATTGATATGGTCGGGCGAATTGACGATGCACACGCAGATAATAGTGACTACATCTACGTGATTGGCTCGGATAAACTTTCACAGGAGCTTCATGAGCTTTCAGAAAAAGTGAACACGACCTATACAGGATTAAATCTGGATTATACATACAATGATGAGAATGATCCTAACCGATTCTATTATCGTTCAGACCACTACAACTTCGCTAAGAACAACATCCCTATTATTTTCTACTTTAACGGGACTCACCCAGACTATCATAAGCCGACAGATACGATAGAAAAAATCGCTTTTGATACGATGGAAAAAAGAGCAAGACTCGTATTTCACACAGGATGGGAAATAGCAAATAGGGAAGAAAGAATCGAGGCTGACAAAGAAAAGCTGGAGAAAGAAGCTGGTGAGTAATTGAGAAGAAAATTGATCATTGTGGGGCATTCGCCCCACAAGATCTTTTCAACCAGCTATGGAAAGAAAGACTAAAAAATCCATCTTTCTAATACAAGTATAAATATTTAATGCGGTTTCCAAGAAAGTTTTGCTTCAAAAAAATTGCTAAAACTGTTTTTGGAACTTATAAAGTTATCGAAAAAGATTGAAAATGAGCATTTTAGATGCTCATTTTTTATTTAGAGTTATCTTTGAACAGGTAGTCTTGTTCTTATATGTTCGGGCCAATTTTTCACAAAAATCTCACATGAGTTTCCATAAAAATCACATTTTAACTCAAAATAATTATAAATGTTTCTAATAAAAGAGGTAAGAATTGTCAATGAAGGAGAAGTTAAAGTTGCTGACTTACTTATTAAAGATGACCGAATTGAAAAACTTGGAGCGAGTTTATCGGTTGATGCCAAAGTCAAAGAAATAGATGGAAGCAACTTGCACCTTTTTCCTGGAGTGATAGATGATCAGGTGCACTTTCGTGAGCCAGGCCTCACCCATAAGGGAAATATTTTCACGGAATCACGAGCAGCAGTTGCGGGAGGAGTCACCTCCTTTATGGAAATGCCAAACGTAAACCCTCAAACTATTACTCAGGAATTACTTGAAGCAAAATATCAGATTGGAGCAAAGAATGCTTTGGCGAATTACTCTTTCTATATGGGGTGCACCAACAAAAACCTGGATGAAGTATTAAAAACAGACCCTTCGTCTGTGTGCGGAATTAAAATTTTCATGGGGTCGTCAACGGGAAACATGCTCGTAGATGATCCGGAGACATTGGAAAAAATCTTTTGCAATGCGCCCATCCTGATAGCTACTCACTGTGAGGATGAAGCTACCATACGTGCAAATACAGAAAAGTACGTGGCGCAGTATGGTGATGATATTCCATTTAAGTATCACCCAATTATTCGTAGTGAGGAGGCATGTTATCTGTCCTCATCTAAAGCCATCGAGCTAGCCAAAAAGTGCAATACGCGGTTACACATTCTTCATATTTCCACAGGTAGGGAGACGAATCTTTTCACCAATGAAATTCCCCTGAAGGAAAAAAGGATTACCTCTGAAGCATGCATCCATCACCTTTGGTTTACGGATCAGGACTATGATGAAAAAGGCGCCTTTATCAAATGGAATCCAGCGGTAAAAACAGCAGAAGATCGTGATCAAATATGGAAGGCTTTACTCGATGATCGCATAGATGTTATTGCCACTGACCATGCTCCTCATACTCTCGAAGAAAAGCAGAATCCTTATATGAAAGCCCCTTCAGGAGGTCCACTTATTCAGCATACGCTTAATGCAATGATCGACTTTTACCATGAGGGAAAAATTTCGCTGGAGCGAATAGCGGATAAAATGAGCCACGCAGTAGCAGAGTGTTTTGAAGTTGCAGAGAGAGGATACATCAGGGAAGGCTACAAAGCTGATTTGGTTCTTGTGGATTTAAACAAACCCTGGACTGTGAGTAGAGACAACATACGAGCCAAATGTGGTTGGTCTCCCTTTGAAAGCCACACGTTTAGGTCTACTATAGAGAAGACATTTGTTTCTGGTCATTTGGCGTATTCAAATGGAGAGCTGGACGAAAGCCAGATGGGCCAAAGACTTTCATTTGACAGAAAATAATCGTTTGTAGATTTCAAAAGGGGTATTACCTTTGCACTCCTTTTGTAAGCAAGAGTTTTTAACGACGGCTTACTTTTCAGGAACACCTGAAAAATTTATGGTGGTTGTAGTTCAGTTGGTTAGAACGCCTGATTGTGGTTCAGGAGGTCGCCGGTTCGAGTCCGGTCTTCCACCCAAACATTTGGAACAAATTTTGCCCTGACAAGCTAGCTTCGTCAGGGCTTTTTATTTTTAACGGAGTGTTTTACCTACATATATTTCGTTTTTTCTTACACCTCAATCTCTCCTTTCATATACGTCACCGCATTTCCTGCGATTAGCACCCGATCTCCTAAGTCTGTGCAATTGAGGTAACCTTTCCGCTCGGAGAGTTGGTAAGCGATCATTTCTTTCTTCCCCAGCTTTTCAGACCAGTATGGGATTAATGAACAATGTGAAGAGCCGGTCACCGGATCTTCAAAAACGGATGCTCCGGGAAGAAAAAACCGGGAAACAAAATCCACCCCGTCTCCGGGAGCCGTGCAAATGATTCCTCCTCTATCAAAGTGTTCGGGACTTAGCAGGCTTGCATTTACTTTCAGCGAGCGAACGTCTGCTTCACTCTCATAAACCATCACATAGTCCCTGGACTTCAGTATTTCTTTTGGTGCATGATTAAAGGCCTGAAGCAAGCCTTCCTTCATTTCGGCGGGATCTGGCTTTCTGGAAGGGAAATCCAGTTGCAACAAATGATCTTTTCGTTTAACCACCAACGGACCGCTCATGGTCTCAAAGTCAATTTGATCTTTTTTATATCCCAGATGATTGTAAATCACATGTGCAGAAGCCAATGTCGCATGGCCACACAGGTCGATCTCAAACTCGGGTGTAAACCAACGAAGGTCAAAGAAATCACCGCGATCCTGGAAAAAGGCTGTTTCGGCAAGATTATTCTCAATGGCAATTTTTTGCAGCACATCATCCATGGGCCATTCATCACCGATAGGGACGACAGCCGCCGGATTGCCGGCAAATAAATGATCAGTAAATGCGTCGACTTGGTAGATAGGTAGCTTCATGTTGTTAAAGATAAAAATCACAGGTCAGGAATAAGATAGATGCTGAAATAAATTCAGCATGACACACTCTCTACAAACAGGACACCCTAAGGCTAGGAGCCGGCACTATTTCAAGGTCATCGTCCAAAAAAGGACGGTTTTACTTTAACCTGTCCGCTTATGATACAGGTAACTCAACCGTTTCTCTAATCGTAAAATCATTTATGAAAATTCTACTCTGGTTCATCCTCCTCGTTATCTGCTGGCCGCTTGCACTTGCCCTTTTATTCTTTTATCCGATCATTTGGCTGCTTTTGCTTCCATTTAGAATCCTTGGATTTGCTGTAGAAGGGGTCTTTGCATTTATCCGGGCGCTGTTTATGCTGCCGGCGAGGGTTTTGGGGAGATAACTAAGCATATTTTTCTAAAAGAATATTTGCAAAGTCATTTCCCATTGGAGATAGGTAAATCGTTGTAAAATTCTCAGTGCTATTCTTTTTCAATTAAGCCAGCTTTATCAAGAACTCTCAACGAACCGGTTTTAATTTGTTTTGAATCTGTTTCTCCATTTTTCTTTAAGAAGACAAGAGCTTCCTTAGCATCATTAGAATTCAAAAATGATTGAATTGCATTAAGTTTTGATGATTGTAATTTATGCTTATTATCAATATCAGCAAGTGAGTTATTGAAGTCGAATAATTGATTTATTCGCATTCTCAAGATCATTCTGCAGATCAACATATTTGGTATTAGAACTCATTAGTTCATCCATTAAATCATTTACTTTCTTTTTAGAATATGGTTTTACTTTCCTAATCTTCAAACGCAAAGCAGCTCTTTGGCTTAAGTAACCCTCATAAACAGGGATTATAGTTTTGTTTAATATCCGGGGCGTTCCCATTGTAAGGAAGATGGCTCCTAAAAATGGCCAAAATGCATTATCATACCAATTAATGTATTCTCTTTCAATGAATTGAATTTTGGTAAGCGGTTCAAATTCATACGTATCTACAAAAAGTGTTATGTAAATGATTTTCCAATTCGCTACCGACCAAGCAAACAAGAAGTTCGCAAAAAAAGGTAAGATTACCTGTCGTAGAGAAAGGCTTTAAGGGAGTTGGTAATACTTTACATATTCTAAATATACCAACCTATACCGTTTTTTGGAATAGATCCTTCACTGCGTTCAGGATGACACTTCGATCTTTATTCGGAGATATACGATCATTTAGCGCTTTGCAATTCTTTTCTGAGCTGTCATGCTGAGGAACGAAGCATCTCTAGATTCTTACTGTGTTCAGAATGAACTATGATTCTCAGGGAGATGCAATTCAATCAACCTCATCATTCAGGAACCTCCATTCAGGATTTATGGAGTTGATCAAGTTTTCCTTTTTGAATCGTTTCCATCCTTTGATTTCTTTCTCTCTTTCAATTGCATGATCTACATATTGATGTCTCTCCCAATAGATTAAAAAGTAGCAATTGTATTTACCAGCAAAAGTCCTCTTTTCACCAAGTGCACCTTGTTCATGCTGAAGAAGGCGAGTCCTTAAATCATTGGTCATCCCAGTGTAAAGGACTTTCTTTGATTTATTCGTGGTGATATAAATGAAGTAATTGTGATTTTTCAATTTCTAAATATAATGAGATCCTTCGCTGCACTTAGGATGACACTTCGAACTTTATTCTGTGAGATTAGAAAGCTAGGGCTTTGTTTTTATTTCCGTGCTGTCATGCAGACAAAAGGAAGCATCTCTAGACGCATTGCTATTCTTAATCGTATATGTATGAATAAGGCCTTATCTCAATTTAAATTGGATTTCAATTAACTTTAATACATGACGCAGAATCAAAAACTCCATGCGATCCTGAGACATCTGGATTATATATCTAATCACAGAAGCAAAAGCAACCTGACCGCTTCTGATGTTTCAAGGTACTTTTTTAAAGAATTTGAAGTGGAGATTCCCATTGGTGAAGCCAGACGTTTGTGTCAGCTGTTGATCGATAATAACGTAGTATCAGACGTGGATTCATCTGATGAGGTATGTATCGGCTATAGTAATATGACCTCCAAAGCATTGCAAAATGCAACGTTTATGGATTAAGAAAGTCATGTAGAAACATCCTTGCTGTTATCCTCCCCCTAACCGCGAAACGTCGGACTGCCCACAAAGGAGCAATAGTCTTAAGATAACTACCGCTTCTTCGCAAAGGAGGTCACTATCCCGAATTTGATGCCGGTAACATTCGTGTTGTTGACGCGATAGAATGGGATGGATACCGCGGTGAGTATTCTCAAGTTTACTGTGGAGTTCCTATTGATCAAAAACCCCCCACCCAGATAGGCACCAATCCCGGACTTTGACTCTCTGTTACCCCATTCAGCATCTTCTTGCTTTATAGTGGTATATCCATATTCCATTCCACCATTCACAAAGAAAGTTGAGCGTTTGCGCGTGAGTGGATAGGTCACCCCTAGTGAAACTCCTCCGCTTTGCATTTTCTGACCCGGGTTGCTGTGATTAAAGGAAATCGTTGAAGAAGGAAACAATTCAAAATCAAAGTTGAATAGCACTGTAGTAGCATCGTAAGTGTAGGCTAATCCAAAACCGGATAGCGTACTCTCATTGGGAATTGCTTTTCCTCCGAGCATGACTCCCACAAAGTGGTTGACCCTGATCTGCGCCAGTTCAATTCCTTTCTGATCATAGGTCGTCACCTCATCGATTTCAATGTCCGTTTTTGCGGTCCGGCTGGTAAAAAAAGACCTGCCTAAGCGGGACAGCAATGGATCAAGGTCTTGTTCGGCTGCCCCTTTTGCCATGTCATGCCAAACCTGTTCCATGCTGGCAGTTTCATACACGCCTAAAGAAATAATGTACACCCCCTGCAGAAAGTGAATCTCACCACGCATAAAAAAGCGCGCATTTTGCTCTGTTGCATTTGCAACAGATTGTTGTAAAGATTCCCTACCCAGGTATCCTTCTCCACCAATTCGCTCATCTAGCAAGATGGTATAGCGGTGGTTATCTTCAATATAAGATTTCATCAACTTGGAGGTGGAGTACTGCAAGCCTGCGGTTTGCTCATCTACATTGATGAGTTCAAAGCCGGGAAAGTAAACGACGTTTTGGGATGTGGCTAATTGAAAACAAAGTGAACAGAGCAGAAATAAATAGGCTTTCATGTTGGTCATTGTTTTTGGTTGGAGCTAAGGCTGAATCCATCCAGAACGCCCCTAATGACTTCATGAAAAAGTGAAAATAAAGTCGAAAGCCTTAGGGGGTACGTTTCGGTATACTGACTAACGCGCTTTTTTCGAAAGGCGAGAAGAAATCAGTATCCGAGAGACTCATTCTATTTGTTCTTAAGAGGAGAACAGTCAGAACCAATCCTGCTACTGTTATTGAGAGAAGAGTGATTAGATCGGTGGCAATTCCGGGTATGGAACGATTGACTCAATTAGAAGTATTACTCCACTCTTTGTTAGAAGTGTGAGCGTGATGAGTATGCTGCTGATAATAAGAGAAACGCCAACATTGTTGTTTCTGATTTCTTCAAACTCACTGATGGGAGTCAACTTGCTATAAAGAAAGGTGCTTATCAGTCCAATTAGAATGGTGGCCGTGTAAGCAATCGCAATGTAAACGGCCCCAATTGTGATGTACTCGAATGCCAGCATGAAGCTGTTTGAGCTTTGATTCAGTAGCCTGAAAGATGAAATCAACGGCTGAACGATCCCACTAATCATAATCCCAACAGAAATAATGATGGCTGATACGAATATGCTGTACGATAAATTGTAGTCCTTGATCCCATAATATTTGCGACCTACCCATTGAACTATTTTATAGGTGAGGGCTAAAATGAAGATGCCAATCGTAATGGCTGAAATGATCTCAATGAGTGCTAATATGGCCAGGTTAGGATTCATGATTTCTAAAGTTACTCAATTCAAATAGTTGGTTGCTCATCATTGACCAACGCTATTTTCCAATAGTTGATATTGTTGGAATTTGGAGGCAACATGCCCAGCGGCCACCCTTTGCCGGTCGTTTCCCAGAAATAGTAATTTTTACCATTGTGCAGTATATAGTCACCAGATGCGGGAAGGTTGAGTGCCAGCATGGCATGCGCATATTCATTGCTCACTACGATCATGAGGTCAAAACCCATTTCATCCAGCATTGCAAAAATCAGCACTGCACGAGTATCACAATCACCATAAAGTGAATGAATAAATTCATAAGGAGAAAGAATACCTAAAGCTATGTTTCCAATGCAGGGTTTCCCTTTATTGTTTTCTTCAGAGCAAGCTTCCGCTCGCACGTAGCTATATGGGATATCCTGAACAAACGTGACAACAAGCTCTGCCAGCTCCCGTCGATTGAGCGACTCCTTTATAGAAATTTCCTTTAGTGAATCCACTAAAAATTCAACATTGCTGTCTCTAACGAGCTGGTCGTATACCGAACCCCAGAAATTCTCATAAGAATAATCAATGTCATAGACGATTTCATTTCTGGCCTTGCCTGTTGCCAGGCTAACGGACTCCACCGACATGTAATTGGCACAGAAAGATTTTGAATAGTCCGCAAAATCCCAACTCCTTTCATGCAAACGGTCCTCTCCAGAATTGATGACTCGAAAGGAATCCTGACAAAATGCAGGGGACTCTGTCTGTTCATTGATGAGAGAAATAACACCCGTGATGATTAAATAAACAAAGGCCATGAATGTTAGGAATCTTATCAACCCTTTCATAGCCATAAATATCTAAAAAGCTGACAAACTATTCGGCATTTTCATCTAGTGGTTAGAAATAAGCTTTGCTTTATTAATTCTGAGGATTGATTTTCTTAACTTGGATCAAAGACATCTGCCTTATGATCTTCTATCTCATTTATACGAGCAAACCCAGAGTTCCAATGACCATGGAAATTGTGGATGAGATCACTGAAGCATCCATTCGGAATAACAAAGAGTTTAACATCACAGGGATGCTTCTGGGCATTGAAGGGCACTACCTACAATACCTTGAGGGTGGAGAAGAGGATGTGTTAAATCTTTTAGAGATTATAAATCAAGATGTCCGTCATAAGGAGCTTGTGGTTTGGATTCAGGGTTTTTATGATAAACGGGTTTTTTCAGAATGGTCAATGGGATCCTGGATGTTGACCAATGAAAAATTGGAGAAACTTACCGCACTAACTGACATCAAAAATTTCTTAGAAAACCAGGAGAAAACGGAACTACAAACCACCAAGTTTATACACATGATGCATGGCCTGTTAAATACGTGGATTGCTCATGAGCCTGAGCGAGTAAAAAAATTAAAGAATTAGTGTCCATATTACCCTGGTTGTTTCGTCAACATACAAAAAATAAAACATGAAAAAGTCATTACTTCTATTGTTCTTATTCGGCTATTTGGTTACCCATGCCCAGGAAGGAAATCTCCCATATGCGTGGCTAGCGGGTAACTGGACTGGAGATGGATTTGGAGGCACCTCAGAAGAGCTCTGGTCACAACCAGACGCAGACGGAACTATGATGTGTGCTTACCGGCATCACAACGGTGATGGCAGTATTAACTTCTACGAATTCATGCTATTAGATTCAACAGGCCTTCGTTTAAAGCATTTCAATCCGGATATGACCGGCTGGGAAACGAAGGAAGATTTTGTTCATTTCAAGGCAATTGCGTTTACAGAGGATAAAATTTTACTAAAGGGATTAAGTTTTGAAAGAAAGTCCGATATAGAGATGGAAATCAGGCTGGATCTGAAAATGAAGGATGGCAGTAGAAGGACAGAAGTGTTTAAGATGAAGCGGAAATAAAAAAGCCCGCATTTGCGGGCTTTAGGTTATCTGTTTTCTTTCGATGGGGAAGGAGGCATTCCCTGGTAGTTCTTCAATGCTTCATTAATCCACTCGATGGCTCGCTGCAGTTGAGCGTCAATTCCCTGCGCAAGCTCACCCGGATTTTCCTTCACCTCAATATCCGGCTCTACTCCATGTCCTTCTTTGAACCATTCCCCGTTAGGATCATACATTCTAAAAGTAGGTACAGTAACACCTCCACCGTCGATAAGTGATGGAGCACCGGATATCCCGATTAAGCCTCCCCAGGTACGAGTGCCAATCAGTGGCCCTACTTCTGACTTTCTGAAATAATCAGGAAACGCATCTCCTCCAGAGCCGCTCCATCCATTGATCAACATCGCTTTGGGGCCAAAGTTGGCAACCGGAGGCCATTGCCAGGTTTTACCATCCCGCACATCCCAATAGGCCAAAGGCTTACGATTGAGCACTTCAATGAACCGATCCGGGATTTGACCCCCACTGTTAAATCGCTCATCGATGATGAGTCCATCTTTATGATACTGTGCGGCGAATTGTCTCAATAGCTCATTCTGACCATCAATTCCGGTACTTCGTACATAGATGTAGCCCACCCTTCCGTTGGTACCTTCATCCACTATCTTCCTGTTGTTTTCGATCCATTCCAAGTGGCGTAAACGAGACTCGCTATTTAGTGTCTTTACCAGCACTTTTCTAGCTCCGGCCATTGATGGGCTGCTGTTAACTTTAAGCTCAACCGTTTGACCTCCAAGTCCCTGGAAAGCAGCATGTGGCTCTTTGGATGTATCCAACGGAACACCATTCACGGCTAGTACGTAATCACCCACTCCAGCGTTCACACCTGGTGCATCCAATGGGGATTCTGTTTCTGCATCCCATGAAGCTCCTCGTACAATTCTTGCAATCCGGTAAGCTCCATTTGATTTCTCCCAATCCACACCTAAGTATCCTACGTTGATATTGGAGGCACTTTCCAGATCACCACCTCTTCTGTAGGTGTGCGAGGCATTGAGTTCACCAATCATTTCTCCAAGCACAAAATTTACATCCCAACGTGTGACGCATTGATCAATGAGTTTTCCGTATTGGGTTCGGATCGCATTCCAATCCACCCCATGCATATTTTCGTCATAGAAATAGTCCCTTTGCAGTCGCCAGGCATCAGCAAAAATTTGTTTCCACTCCTGCATTGGATTGACTGTCATTTTCATGTTTGACCGATTAATTGATTTATCCAGTTTTTGATTTTCAGCTATGTCGACCACAGCAATGCTGCCTCTTTTAGAGATGGCTGCTTTTTTTCCACCAGCAGATATTTCAAAACCATTCATGTCATCGACAATGGTTTTTACTTCCCGGTCTTCTATGTCATAATATTTCAAGGCAGAGTTTCTTTCCCCTGAACCTGAGTTAGGAAATTGGGCAAAAACCACTTTGCCGGAAACAGCCTCAAGGGCACCATAATTTCCTGCCTCAACCGGTAAAAGCACCATACGATCTTCAAATCCTGCTAGATCAATTGCTACTGCTTCATTTTTGGGTTTTTCTTCATCGTCCTTTTTCTTTCCATTTTTCTTTCCATCGTCTTCTGACTCCTCTTTCTTAACCTCAACCTCATCATTTTTCGGTTTAAGTGGGCTATCAATTGATGCAGTGAGCGGCACAGCGGCCAGCATGGTACTGTTGGGATAGATAAACGTGTTATCTAAATCTGAATAGACGGGACTAATGTTGCGATTGGTAAGAAAAAACAAGTACTTGTTGTCCGGATCAAATGTGGGTGAAAAATCATTGTAATACTCGCTTGTCAACTGATGACTGGTCTTAGCGCGGGTGTTGAACACATGAATGGAATTGTTACGATTGCCATTCTCTTTGGTATAGGCAATCCATTTACTATCAGAAGACCATGAAAAAGCATAATTGGATAGTCCACCATGAAACAGGTATAGTCCCTGATCTATATTGACTGTTTGTCTGCTGGTTAGATCAAAATATTTGAAATCCATCGCCTGATTGACAAAGGCAACCTTTTTGCTGTCCGGAGACCAAAAGAGTGCATATCGGAAACCGGATGTGTAGTTGGTTACAGTTTCGGCTTTATCTGTTTCAGTGTCATAGATTTTCAATTGATACTCTCCACTTTCATCAGACCAATAGGCGATCTTCTTACCGTCGGGTGACCATGATGGCGTCCGCTCAAAAAATCCGCTTGTACGGGTAAGGTTTCTTGTGACCCCTTCTTCTGCAGGTACGGTAAACACATCTCCTCGGGCAGACATAATTACTCGCTTGCCATCAGGGGAAATATCAAACCAGCTTAAATTCTCGTTCGCATCAACCACTTTGTCAGCAAGTGACAGCTGATCAGTAATGACATTGACAACCACTTCATTGGATTGCTGATTGCCAAGGTTTAGCAAGTAAAGTTTTCCCTCATTTTCGTAGACAATTTCACTTGGTCCTAGGGATGGAAAGTGAATGTCATACTCTGAATAATTGGTGATTTGAGTGTTGGTTCCAGACGCCAAGTCATATGACCAAATATTGTATCGTGCGTTGGGGCCATTATCTGACAGGTAATACACCTTCTCACCGGCCCACATAGGGAATTCATCGCTGGATGCATTATTGGTAATGTTGGTAGATGTATTTGTAAATAAATCGTATGTCCAGACATCTGGAGCCCAGCCTCCTTTGTATCGCTTCCAGGTACGGTTAATCCTGGATTTGAAATTGAAGGCAAGTTTTGATCCGTCAGGTGAATAAGATGCAAGCGACCCGTATGGCGGAGCTAATTTTGTTGGCAGTCCTCCGTCAATAGAAACCTCATAAAGCTGAGAAAATCTTTGACGTCCGCTTTCTCGAGAAGACGCGAAAAGGACCTTGTTTCCGTCCGGATGCCAATCCAACACCATGTCACCACTTCCGTGTGATGTTAATCGTTTCGGCACCCCTCCTGTAGAGGGAATAACATACACATCCCAATTGCCATCATAATTGGCTGTAAATGCGATCATGGTTCCGTCTGGAGAAAATTTTGGAAACTTTTCTTCGCCCGACGGGGAGCTTAGCTTATTGGAAGTACCTCCCTCTTTTGAGACCACCCAAATATCTCCCGCATAGACAAAAGCGATTTGAGTTTGTGATACATCCGGCTCGCGGAGCATCCGGGCATTGATTTGAGCTGTAAGCTCATATGCAAACAAGCTCAGAAAGAGTGTGATGATTGTGATTTTTTTCATGATAGTAGGGTTGGTGTATCACCAAGTTACGAATAAGTACAACGTAAATGAAAATTCAACTAGTTGCTCATTGTTCTAAACAAGGCTAAAACGCCAAGTACGGGACCAAAGGCCAAGATCATGTAGACAAACTCAGAGGAGGCCATTTCAATAAGAAAACTTAACAACTGAATACTGACAATCGTAATCGCAAATCCAATGCATGTGACCATTGTCAATGCTGTTCCCTTAAGCTCCGGCATGGCGTTTTGTGCTACCAGTGAAGAAAAAAGAGGAGAATCAGCAATTACGGCAAGACCCCATATGAGAAGAAAAGCTAAGAAAAGCGGTTGATTTAGGTGAAAAATCATTGGTGAAAGCAGGCAACAAATACCGGAGATAATCAAGGAAATAGCAGCAACTTTTCTTTCTCCATATCGCTGGGATAAATACCCTCCGGCAACACATGATAAGGACCCAAGTCCAATAATCAGAAATGATATGACTGAAATATCTACATCTGATTGATGTAATCTATTGTAAGTCATAAGCATCACAGGTGCGAATGCCCAGAATGCATATAATTCCCACATGTGCCCGAAGTAGCCAAATGCAGCAGCGTTAAAATTTCGGTTCTGGAAGACCTTCAGGGAGTCACCAAAACTCAATTTGGACCCCTTCTTTCTGAACGGCCCTGACGGTACTAAAACCCAGATAAGTAGGCCTCCCATGAAGGCTAGAAACGAGGTGAAATACATCACAATCCTCCAGTCATACGATAGGTCCATACCTGCAATTAGGTGTGGCAATGCTGTGCCGACCACCAGAGCACCAACCAAAAATCCCAATGCTTTTCCTAATCCCTTCTCAAAATAATCTGAAGCTATTTTCATACCTACAGGATAAATTCCTGCTAGGAAAAATCCTGTCAGAAAACGAAAAACAAGTATTTGTAAAAAGGAAATGTCAAGCACAATCAAGGAATTGGCGAAGGCCCCCAAAATTGCACTTGCAAAAAATACTTTAGATGGATGAAATCGATCTGCAATGGTCAACGCTGCATATACCAGCGTGCCAACAATAAATCCTAGTTGTACAGAGCTGGTCATGTACCCTAGGTCAGCATTTTTTAGGTTCAATTTGACGGCCAGATTGGGCATCACTGCATTACCCGCAAACCAAAGCGAGGTGCAAAAGAATTGAGCGAGTACAATGATGGGCAGGATATGAGACCTTTGCTTCATCAGGCAAAAAACCAAAAATCTTTCACTGGCTTTTTATCCCATGCTTCAAGCTTATCTCTTATCTCTTTTTTCTCATCTGGTGAGGTCACAACGATTAGAATTTGAGGGTTTTTAATATCGGGAATGCTGTCCTGATGCTGGATGGTAATTCCATAAACATCCTTCCCAACTTTTCTCTTGTTATCACACACCCAATGAAAGGTGTCTTCCTCTTCAAATAGGAGTTTGGCCAGGTCTTTTCCATTTCGCCCGGCACCCCACAGCAATAAAGGCCGGGTCCGATCACGGTCAATTTGATAGAAGTATCTAAGCTTCATTTCAAAATAGCGGTTGTCTTTATATTCTTCCCACGTTCGTGAAATACGGTCCGATCGGTCACGCCAATAATGTAGCACCTTATCTATACCATGAACTTTTAATCCTGCCCTGTAAAAGCGAAAGCACAAATCATAATCTTCTGGATAGATCTCAGGATTGAATGCGTTCACTGCATCAAAGTCTTCTTTATGAATAATCCAGCAATGAGAGGGGATGACACATTCCTGATAAATCTCCTGATAATGCTTTTCTTCTTTTGCTACCTTATTGAGCCACTGCTCATACCTTCGAAAGCCGTCACCCACCTCTCCTTTTTCAACAAAGTGCTCCGTTCCTCCAGCAACGATGTGCCCTTTCCCATGCTTCAGCCATTCGGTAACAAGCACTTCCAGCTTATCATCCGGCATGTAATCATCTGAGTCCATGCGGTTAATCAACTCTCCTTTTGCCTGCGCATAACCCTCTTTTAAAGCAGGAATTAATTTCTCGCGCCGACTATGTACGATTTTAATGCGGTCGTCTTTTTCAGCGTACCATTTCAAAACTTCTGGCGTTCTGTCTTTGCTGTGATCATTGATGGCGATGAGCTCCCATTTTTTATAGGTCTGTCGAATAATGGAATCCAAACACTTGGGAAGATATGCTGCGGTATCTCTTGCCGCCATGATTATAGAAACTAAAGGCTGACTCATTTACTCACTCTAAGGTTTTTGCCCCAATATGCCGCTGCATAATTGGAAACGGGAAGGCCTAAATTAAAACGAATGAACATATTGAGGTCAAACCAGAGCACCTTAAAAAATCCGTGCTCCTGAAATCTCCGTGGAGAAGTGCGAATTCCTGGACGAAGCAGAGCCAGCTTTCCATCTTTACTGAGCCGTCGGCATAAGAATGCAGTTTCCATCAAAGGCTCATTAGGAACACCGCCAATATCATTCAAAGTTTTTTTCTTCAAGAATACCGCCTGGTCACCATAAAAAACCCTTCCAAACCGATACCGAATCCGATTGCCGATAGACAGTATCCACAATTTCCAGTCTGGACACTCAAAAGCAAACTCAAATGCTCCGCCTAACGTTTTAGAACTCTTAAAAGCTGATATGATCATTGCGTCAAAATCTTCGGGTAACAAGGTGTCGGCATCTAGAAACAATATTATTTCACCTTTGGCCTTTTCCGCACCATAATTCAGGCTGGCATATTTTTTTAGGACAAAATCGGGTCTTTCAAAACGCAGCACAGCTAAATCTTCTATAGAGGGAAGCGTATCGTCTGTACTACCTGCATCAACAACTATGATCTCGAGATTCGATACATCAGATGCTATCCTCTGTGTATGCACAATAGTCCTTCTCAGGAATTGCGTTTCATTGAGGGTAGGTATAATGATCGAGATCACGCCTGGCTGATCTCAAAAAAATGACCATCCGGATCTTTGAAAAAGGCGCGAATCTCCTGACCCCAATTCACCGGAGGAGTTAGGAAGTTTGCTCCTCTTTCTTTTAGTGTTTCGTAGCACCCCATGCAGTCTTTGACCCTGATAGTAAATGAATGACTTACCAGGTTTGAGTTTTTAGGTGGGACAAATTGCGTGTTGGGTTTATCTATGGTTTCTCCTCCTGAGGTTACAAGCAAGATCCAATTGTCCAAAAACTTTAATACACATGAATCTCCGCCGTATTCACGAAATATTTCAGCGCCTAATACTTTTTGGTAGAATTTTTTTGACCTGGTCATATTCGAAACCACAAGAATTGTGGTCAATGCCATGTCATCAGATGGGAAAGGTGCTTTTGCCATAATTATAAGTTTCCAAGGTGCGTATGTTTAAAGTTATCACTAAACTTTAACCCATATCCGAAGATACGATCTAAGCTGGAATGACCGAAGAGCATGATACCTGCCAATTGCAGCTCAGGGATAGACCACCAAAAGCCTGCAAACCCAATAATAATTGCAATGCCTTTATGATGGAAAAGATTGTAGGTGGTTGCTCCAATGCTGGTATTGATCAGGTATCCCAGCATCCCAATATCCGGAGCAAGTATTAGTGCCAGATATACCCACCAGGCGTAATCCAATAAATTGAACAGGTAAATAGAAAGGAGGAACATCACTAGTTCCTCCAGTTTGATGAGGTTTTTCATTGCAGAAAGTTAATCTATCAGAAAGTTAACCTTTACCAAATATCTCATCCAATACCTTCACTCTGTATTCGAAAATTCCTTTCAATTGTCTCTTAACAAACAGGTGCTGAGCAATGGATCCTAAGAAACCAAAGGGAATTTTATAAGTGACCTTATCGGTCATGAGCACACCATTTTTATTCTCTGCAAAATGATGTTCATGATGCCACATGCTATAAGGCCCAAATCGCTGTTCATCTACAAAAAATTTCCCCTCATCCACATGGGTTATCTCTGTGACCCAGTTGGTCTTAATCCCAGGAACAGGAGCCACTCTATAGCTGATGATCTGTCCTGCATACATACGTCCGGACTCTCCGGAGGTAATCTCAAATCCCATATGATCAGGGGTGATCTTTTCAAGGTTTTCCGGAGAAGAAAAAAACCCCCATGCCTCAGACAACTTTATCGGCAACTGCTGCATTATTGTTAATGTATAGATACCGGAATGCTTTTTGATCTCGACCATGATCTTTTAACCTGCTTTTACACAAAATGTTAAATAATCCTAAATCAAAAATTTGCGTGTAATAAAAGAGGATATTTGACTAATGAAAACGATCCTGACCATATCGTTTCTTTTTATGCTGGGGGCTGTAAATGCTCAGCGAGATTATGTCTATGGTGTCGTTCGTGACAGCATGAGTGGAGATGAAATGATTGGCGTGCATGTGCGGAATATAGATGCTGGCCAGCTGACCTCCACCAATGAGGAAGGTAAATTCAAAATGCCGACTCAGATAGGAGACACACTGGTATTCTCAAGTGTCGGTCATAAAACGCTTGCATGGATTGCAGACTCTACCTGGTTCAATGGAGAAGAAATCGAATTCTTTCTTCCCGTGAATACTATTTACCTGGATGAAGTGGTAGTTGGAGAATTCCCTGAATATGAACGCTTCAAAGAAATGATCATTCAGGAGCAACCAAAGGATACCACCTTCAAAATATTTGGTGTGCCTGAAGTGGTAATGGATCCTTATCCTCAGCTTGAAAAAAATGAATATTTAAATCCGGTATTTGTCTTTTTCCATCCTGTTTCCGCTCTCCATCATTCCTTTAGCAAAAAGGAAAAAGAAAAACGAAAGATGCAGCAAATCAGGAAGCGTCAACATATTACGTCCAAAGCCTATCAGAAATTTACACGTGAGTGGGTTGCTGAGAACACCAAATTGGAAGGAGATAAACTCACTAGCTTCATGGATTACTGCGACTTCTCTGTTGATTACCTCGCAAGCGCTACTTTGTTCGACATACACCAAAGAATGATGGCATTGCTTCCAGATTTTTTGGAGGAGTATGAGGAGGAAGAAAAATTTAAAGAAGGCTAGTCTGGTTTGTTTTCTTCCAGATAAGCCTCCACACGCTCGGCTACATTCTCTCTTATATTCATATAGAATAGATTGTAATCGACAATGTGATATCGTTTCCAATTAATAAGGAAGTTGCCAAAGAATTTAGGCTTATTAATCCATAGCATTCCATCCTTATTCTGCGCATCAGAAAGGCCCTGTCGGATTTTCTTAAAGTTTTTCAACACTCCACCCCGATTAGCTCCCCATGAAACGTACGTAGTATCAGTGGTCCAGCTTAATGGATTTACATTCAGCGCATCTCCATACCAAAAATCATGTTGAGGAGGATAATAGTCTCTTAGGTAGGTATTCCATGTAAGCCAGCATCCTGTTTTCGTTGGTTCATCACATGGAGGGATGTAAGAGAAGGTGCCTTTATCCAATGGCATCCCTACAATATATGCCGCAACAAGCTTGTTCATCAAAGGCCGCCTCTCAAAAAAGTCCCGAAGGAGTTTTACCGCATGATTGGTTCCCTGGCTATGAGAGGCGATAATGATCGGCCGGTCATTATTCCAGTTTTTCAGGTAATATTCGAATGCTCGTTTTATGTCCGTATAAGCAAACTCCAGTGCTTCCACCTTTAGTGGCAAATTGTCAATCCGATACACACCGATGTGAGCTTGCCGGTACAATGGGGCATAAACCTTAGCGGAGGCGTTAAAAACACTGGCCTGATTCTTTATAGTAGATTTCACAATTTCTTTATTGAGTTTTTCGTCATTCACGTCAGCAAACCATGGATGATCTTTCTCCTGCTTTTCAGCATAAATAGTGGGGTAGATGAAAAAGACATCCACTTCAGCATTGTCCTGATATTCTTTAAGCTCGCCTTTTCCCGGCACCTCATCTGCCATATCCTGAACATCCGGATGAGCTATCCAATATTTCATCTGACTATAATCGGGAGCAGATGGCACCAGCTCTAAATCATCCCGGTCATACTTGGTTTTAAATTTCTTCTTCGACTGAGAAAACGCATTGAGTGAAAGTGAAATAATCAGCAATCCTCCCAATGTTTTGGTATAGGTTGTGCTTATGGACATATAAGAATTATAAATAATCTAAATAATAGATTTACAATAGTTAATGTATTAAAACCTTTTCTAAAATGAATATGAACGCATCATCAAATGGAGCAAGTAAGTGTCCTTTCCATGGAGGCAATACTTCAACCGGCACCACCGACAAACACTGGTGGCCAAACTCACTTAACCTGGATATCCTGAGTCAACACGATTCTAAAACGAATCCATACGATGAAGATTTTAATTACAGAGAAGCTGTCAAAGAATTAGACTATGATGCAATCAAAGCAGATATGCATGCGCTGATGACAGACAGTCAGGATTGGTGGCCAGCAGACTGGGGTCACTATGGAGGATTCATGATCCGAATGGCCTGGCACGCAGCAGGAACTTACCGTATCTCAGACGGTAGGGGAGGAGCCGGAACAGGCAACCAGCGCTTTTCGCCTTTGAACTCATGGCCGGATAATGCCAGCCTGGATAAAGCCCGACGATTGCTATGGCCGATCAAAAAGAAATATGGTAATAAAATAAGCTGGGCTGATCTTTTCATTCTGGCTGGAAATGCAGCGTATGAAACGATGGGTTTGGAAATGTATGGGTTCTCTTTCGGTAGACCCGACGTTTGGCATCCGGAAAAAGATGTTTATTGGGGAGCTGAAAAAGAATTCCTTGCACCAAGTGAGGAGCGTTATGAAAACCTGGATGATCCATCAACGCTGGAAAATCCTTTGGCAGCCGTTCACATGGGTCTTATTTATGTAAACCCGGAAGGAGTAAACGGAAAGCCCGACCCACTTAAAACTGCCGCTCAGGTGAGGGAGACTTTCAAGCGAATGGCTATGAATGATGAAGAAACCGTGGCACTTACTGCAGGAGGACATACCGTAGGCAAGGCTCACGGGAATGGCGATGCAGGCAAGCTTGGTCCTGAACCGGAAGGAGCACCTTTGGAAGAACAAGGGTTTGGCTGGGCCAACAATCAAAATGGAGGAG
Organism: Ekhidna sp. ABH4_415; assembly: GCF_056161305.1. Classification (NCBI taxonomy): domain Bacteria; kingdom Pseudomonadati; phylum Bacteroidota; class Cytophagia; order Cytophagales; family Reichenbachiellaceae; genus Ekhidna; species Ekhidna sp. ABH4_415. The sequence goes on along the minus strand of NZ_JBSWYW010000005.1, from coordinate 127,779 downwards.
TTGGTAGACACTCCGTGACCAGTGGGCTGGAAGGTGCGTGGACATCAGAACCTACTAAGTGGGACAATGGATACTTCAAGATGCTATTTGAGCATGAGTGGGAACTAAAGAAAAGTCCGGCAGGTGCCAACCAATGGATGCCTAAGGACATCAAGGAAGAAGACATGCCGGTAGATGTAGAAGATCCGTCAGTTAAAACTATGCCCATGATGACAGATGCAGATATGGCAATGCGTGAGGATCCAATTTATCGTGATATCTCTCTGAAGTTCAAAGAGGACCAGGAATACTTCTCGAAAACATTCGCCAAGGCCTGGTTTAAGCTTACGCACAGAGATATGGGTCCTAAGACCCGATACATTGGTCCGGAAGTACCTAAAGAAGATTTGATCTGGCAGGATCCTATCGAACCAGGAAATGCCTCCTATGATGTAGATGGCCTGAAAGCCAAAATTGCGGATTCCGGAATTTCCATTGCTGATATGGTAGCAACTGCATGGGACAGTGCGAGAACCTTTAGGGGCTCAGACATGAGAGGAGGCGCCAATGGAGCCAGAATCAGACTAGCGCCACAAAAAGACTGGGAAGGAAATGAACCAGGCAGACTTTCAAGTGTCCTTTCTAAATTGGAACCTTTGGCAGAAGAATTTAATGCCAGCATTGCTGATACCATCATATTGGCAGGATGTGTAGGGGTAGAACAGGCAGCAAAGGCGGCCGGGCACAACGTATCCGTACCATTTGCTCCGGGAAGAGGTGATGCCACGCAAGAGATGACAGACATTGAGGCATTTGAACCGCTGGAGCGTGTAGCTGATGGTTTTAGAAATTATCAAAAGAAAGCTTACGCATCTACAGCTGAAGAAATGATGTTGGATCATGCACAATTGCTTGGACTGACTGCTCCGGAAATGACTGTTTTGGTTGGAGGCATGCGTGTAATGGGTGCTAACTATGGAGGATCAAAACATGGTGTGTTCACTGACAATGTTGGTGCATTAACCAACGATTTCTTTGTAAACCTGACAGATATGGCCTTCAAATGGGAGCCAAAAGGAGACAATCTTTACGAGGGGAAAAGCAGAAAAACGGGAGAGGCTGTTTATACGGCAACACGAGCAGACCTGGTTTTTGGATCTAACTCCATCCTGAGAGGATATGCCGAGCTGTATGCGCAAGACGATAATAAAGAAAAATTTGTCAATGATTTCATAGCTGCCTGGACGAAAGTAATGAACGCAGATCGATTCGATTTGGAATGAGAATCAGCTAGGGGGTCCGATTGAATCGGGCCCCTTTTTGGTTAAAGTCATTTGAAATTGGATACCACCTGCGATTGAAATAATCAGTATATTGAAGGAGGTACCATTCATCTGTGCAATGAATCATGCTTCGCTACATTCACATACAAGGAAAAGAAGCCCCGTCTTTCTACTTCAGAGATAAAACGGCACAGCACTTTAAATCATTGATCCAAAGCCTGGGTGATGGCTCTTCATTGGTTATTTCTTCCATGTATCGCACGGACGTACTGTACACCTCTGACAAAGATCTGTCCAGTGACATTTTCAAATTGTGGGCCCTGCAGGAGGAGACCTTTGAAGACTCCCGATTGAAGCTCAGAGAAGGAAGGGGAGAGGTACTAGATCTTTTCTTTACTTCGTTGGTATCGTTTAGCAGTGTTTACAAATGGTATGATATTTACCTGAGCGAATTCAGGCACGCTTGCTCCATGGATCAAAACAACCCCATCTTGAAAGACCTGAAGCTATGTGAGCAATATCTTCAGGAATCTCATCAGACAGTGGCCAGACCTATCGCAGGGGCTAACAGTGATGACCTTCTTCCCAGAAAAGAAGTCTTTGAGGATCTGGTCAGACATATCAATGATTTTTTGAATTGATTATTCAGGCATGATTCATGCTTTTATTTCAATTAAATAATTGAAAACCTAATAAACGTTTGAATTATGGAACTGAAGAAAAACAAAAAGTATGACCTTGAATCTAAGCGACCACTATTCTTTGGAATAGGAATGATTATTTCCTTGTCACTCACACTGGTAGCTTTTGAATGGAAGTCACCCATTGATCCCCTTGTCGAATTTGATGAAGCATTTGAAGAATATGATGACATTTTGATTCCACCTACAATTCACAAAACCCCACCTCCGCCTCCTCCAAAAGAACCCATAATTAAAGAAACGAAAGAAGAGACAGTAGAGGAACCTGAGGTTATAATTGATAGAGATATCTTGGAAGAGGATATGATTGAATTCATCCCTCCTCCGGAAATGCCAGATGAAGCTGTAGAAGAGCCGTTACGTTCGTATGCAGAGGTTATGCCATCCTTTGAAGGAGGTATGCAGAACTTTTACAAGTTCATGAGTAAAAACATTCGCTACCCTAGACAAGCCCAGCGAATGGGAATAGAGGGAAAGGTTTTTGTACAGTTTGTTGTTGAAAAAGATGGATCGCTAACTGACATTCAAGTAGTTAAAGGTATTGGTGCAGGATGCGATGAAGAAGCGCTAAGAGTAATGAAGCTAGTCCCAGACTTCCTTCCTGGAAAGCAAGGTGATGTAAGAGTAAGGGTTCAAATGATTATCCCTATCAGCTTCACACTTCAGTGAGTAAAAGCAAATAAATCATCCTACCACTCAAAGTGGTGGGACGATTTATCTTATTTATTATTAAAACTGCACATTAGGGGCGTTTTCAGCTCCTTCTGCTGCTTCATAGAGAGGTTTCCTTTCAAATCCGAACATACCCGCAAGCATTGTGTTCGGGAATTTTCGGATATAAGTATTGTACGCTTTTGTCTTCTCGTTATAGCGAGTACGTGCCACCGAAATTCGATTTTCCGTACCTTCCAGTTGTGCCTGTAACTCCAAAAAGTTTTGATTGGATTTTAAGTCAGGGTAGCGCTCTACGGTAACTAAGAGTCTTGAAAGGGCCGAGTTTAATTGTCCCTGTGCATTAGCAAAGTTTTGTAGTGCTTCTTCATTTAGGTTGGAAGGATCTATTTGAATACTGGATGCTTTTGCCCTTGCCTCGGTTACCTGAGTTAATACTTCCCGCTCTTGCTCTGCAAAGCCTTTCACTGTATTCACAAGGTTTGGAATAAGGTCATACCTACGCTGATACTGCGTCTCTACATTCGCCCACTCCGTATTCACTTCTTCGTCCATAGTCACCATGCTGTTATACTTCCCTGCAAAGAAGTTGTAACCAAGAAAAACAACAACGACAATGATCAGTATGGTAATTACGCGCTTATTCATGTGATTTAATCTTTATTTCTTATTTTCATCGAAGATATGAAATCATACCTAAAATCAATAGCAATTCTGATTCTGACAACAGCGGTATTTAGCGCTCTTGGGCAAGATATTCCCGAAGTACCTGAGCTAAAAACTCGTGTCACAGACCTGGCCAATATTCTATCAGAATCAGAGGAATCATTCCTTACTAACCAACTAGAAGCTTTAGAAGCCAGAAAAGGGAGCCAGCTTGCTATTTTCACAATCAATAGCACCAAGCCGGAAACCATTGAACAGTACTCCATTCGAGTCGTGGATCAATGGAAAATAGGACGGGAAGATGTAGATGATGGTGTGCTGCTGATCATTGCAAAAAATGACCGCAAACTGAGAATAGAGGTTGGGTATGGGCTTGAGGGGGCAATTCCGGATGCGTATGCAAAGCGCATCATCAACAACATCATCGTTCCTCATTTTCGGGATGGCGACTATTACCTGGGTATTGAAGAAGGAGTTGAAGCTATCATTGGCTTGATCAATGGAGAAGAGTTGCCTGAGGTTACTTCGACGACCACCAGCTCAAAGGGTAATAAAACCATAGGACTGTTTTACTTCATAGGAATCGTTGTTTTAATATTTATTGTGATACTTACCAAAGTAGCCCTTGCTAACAAGCTAGGAAACTTCAAAAGCAATCTGATTATAATCTCCCTCGTGTTCATTGTTGTTTGGCTAATTGTCAATTTCGTTTCTGCCGTTTTCGCTTCCTTTTTTGCACTCGTTTTCCTTAACGGCAAAGGATCAGGAGGAGGCAGACGAGGCGGGGGTTATTATGGCGGTTATGCAGGTGGTTCTTCCGGCTGGGGCGGTGGTGGGGGCTTTAGTGGTGGAGGTTTCTCAGGAGGTGGCGGAGGATTTGGTGGCGGAGGTGCATCAGGAGGCTGGTAAAAGTTTAGACAAATGAAAAAATACATATTTACAGAAGAAGAAAAGCACCGGGTCAAAGAAGCAGTTGAGGCTCTCGAGAAAGAATCGTGTGGTGAAATTGTACCATTCTTTACCAGAAAAAGTGACGATTACGCTGAAGTTTCGTGGCATCTATCTGCCATTTTAGGAATCGGGGGGTTGGCTATTATTGCGATGCTATCGTATACATGGATGCTTCCAGCGATTTCATTCTTAGAGGCGTTTATTGTAATTCTCTCTTTGATGATCCTGGGCTACTTTTTTCCAATTATTTTCCCCATTCTGAAGCGGATTTTTGTCTCCGATGATCGTGCCATGGAAATGATCTCTCTTCGGGCAAAAGAGGCCTTTCTCAACGAGAAAGTTTATGATACCAAAGAAAGAGTAGGCATACTTATTTACATCAGCCGACTTGAGCATGTGGTTCTTGTGCTTGGTGACGAGGGAATCAATGTCAAGGTGAAAAAAGAGGACTGGGAAAAGGTGGTATCGCTCATAACAGATGGACTGAAACGAAAACAAATAGGGGATGGCCTGGTGAATGGGATTAACCATTGCAAGGAGTTGCTCCTCGCCCATGGGTTTGTTCGAAAAGACACTGACACTAATGAGCTTTCAGACGAGCTCAGGATTAAAGAATAACGTAGTAAGTCCGAATCTATCGGAACAGGGCATAGCGGTTTCCTGTTTACCTTTATACTAAACTTAAAAACCTAATAAGATGAAATTCAAACTGCTTTATGGATTAATGCTGGGTGCATTCATGTTTGCATGTACCAGCACAGAAAAAGAGTCTGACAGTGATGCTCCTGAAGAAGTACCGGTTAAGGTGATCGGGAAAGTCACATCCTATGCCACAGACTCTACTGAAATGATTGGCTATCTAGCCATGGACGTAAACGACTCATCCAAGCGTCCCGGAGTTTTGGTGGTACATGAATGGTGGGGGCACAATGAGTACTCCAGACAGAGGGCGGATATGCTTGCAGATCTTGGATATGTTGCTCTTGCTGTAGATATGTACGGAGATGGTAAACAAGCTGCACATCCGGATGAAGCCGGTGAGTTTGCTGGAATGGTGATGGGCAATTTTGACGAGGCAAAAGCACGCTTTGATGCCGCACTGGAAACATTGAAAAATCACCCGAACGTAGATAATGAGAAAATCGGAGCAATTGGCTACTGCTTTGGGGGATCAGTCGTGCTCAGTATGGCCAATGCAGGCTATGATCTGGATGCAGTTGCTTCTTTCCATGGAGGATTAGGCTTACCAGTAATGCCCGACTCTGGGGCTGTCAAGGCTAAGGTGCTTGTTGCCAATGGAGCAGACGACCAGTTTGTGTCAGAACAACAAATCGAGGATTTCAAAGCAGCGATGGATGCAGCTGGTGCGGAATACAAATTCATCAATTATGAAGGAGCAGTACATAGCTTTACCAGCAAAGCAGCGGATTCAATTGCCGCGAAATTTGAAATGCCGTTAGCATATAATGCGGAGGCAGACAGTGCCAGTTGGGAGGAGATGAAAGCACTTTTTGCTGAAGCTTTTAAATAAGTGCTGGATTCATGAAATTGTTAAGGCGCCACAGGCGCCTTTTTTTATTTCCATACATGGATATTTCCTGCCTCATCTACCATGATTTTCTGATACTCAACAGGAACAACGATGTTAAAATCCTTGTCAACCACTCCTAACTTCCAGGTCTTCTTACTTTTAATGAGTGCGTATTTTCCAACAAATTCGCTGACCCAGTATTTCTTAACTGCACCTATATTTCCAATATGCGTACCCCGGGAACTAAAATGATCACTCAATTCATGAAAGCTGCCGCTTAGGTCTGCCATGGCTACTGGCACCACTACTTTCCCTGTTTTATCTATAAACCCAAACTTCCCGTCTTTTTCAACAAGGGCCCAGTTGGAATTTTCCCGATCAAAATAGCTGATGCGATCGTAGACAGGCGGAACGACCTCTCTGCCGGTTTTATCAATGAAGCCATACAGGCCATTCTTTCTGACCATGGCCAGGTGTGATGCGCCCTTACTCCCAAAATTGTAGATCCGCTCATACGTTGGTGCAATCACCTCTTTGCCGGATCGATCAATTAAACCGTACAAGCCATTTCTTTCCACCCGTGCCCAGTGGCTGGCAATTGTTCCAAACGAGGAAACTGATGTATACTTTGGAGCAATAATCTCTTTTCCACTTCTATCGATAAATCCTTCTAAACCATTTTTTTCAACTTTAGCCCAATCCGCTCCAATGGATCCAAAACTCCCAATTCGGGTGTAGGCAGTCGGAACAATTTCTTTCCCGGATCTATCAAGGAATCCGTATAATCCATCTTTTTGTACTCTCGCCCAGGATATTCCATAAGACCCAAAGGAGTTGATGTCGCTGTAAATACACGGAACGATCTCCGCACCTGATCTATCAATGAATCCATACAACCCATTTTGAAGGACCAATGCCCAGTTTACGTTTTTGTCACCAAAGGAGTATACACGGTCATATATTGGTTTTACTACGATTGTCCCACTGCGATCTATATAGCCATATCGGCCATTTTTCTGGATCTTGGCCCAGTTCAGTCCCGATTGACCAAAGGAATAAATTTTTTCGTATTCGACAGGAAGCACCTCTTTGCCCTGGCGGTCAATCAGCCCATACCGATTTTCCTTGCGCACCAACGCAAAACTGCTGTGTCCATGATCTCCATAACTGGCAATGTAATCGTAAGAGGGCTCATCCTGAGCTAATAAAGAAATTGGGATACCAATGAGGCATAGAATTAACGCCTGAACAATTTTAGAAATCATAGTGGAGATCTTTACACTGTAAAGACAGGCTAGAATCTAAATGGCTTCCGCACATCAAAACAAATCAAGCACAAGTGCTTATGAATAGTGCTATTGAAAGAAATGCAACGGTAGCGCGAAATATGTAATAGTACTTGCGCATATAGTTAAGATTTACTTGATAATCCTAACTATATATACGAGCTGACAGGTGGTCGGGAAAATATATTCGATCAACTACCGCACCCAACGCACTCAATCTCGGAGTTCATGGGACGAGTGCCGTTTAGCTTCATCTTCAAATTGTGAATTTTGTCTTTGATCTCCATGTCGTTAAACATGTCTCCGGTTAGTTTTGATTCCAGGTCTTTGATTTCGGATTGGATTGTTTCAGCAGTCATGACGTATTTGTTACGGGTAATTGGTTATTAAATTTAAATCTAATCAATCAAAAAATTATGTATTTCGGTTCATTTTATCTTGAACCACTCATGTAAAGGTTGGGTATGGTTTACTATTTTATCGTTGTTAATAGAATAAACCCTACAATTATGAAAAAATCGATATCCATCTTACTCTCCGTTTGCTTACTCTCCACAGTTTATGCGCAAACAACAATTGAATCTCTTGTCGCAGATTTTGAGCGGGCCAAAGCTATGTCGTTAGAGTATGTTGAAGCCATGCCAGAAGACAAATTTGATTATCAGCCGACCGAAGAAGTAAGAAGTTATGCCCAGCAGTTTTTACATGCTTCCCAGGGAACCATTGGCCTGGTTAGCAATGGAACAGGGGCCGAGCGAATTTATGCAGATACAAACCTGGAGAAGGATGAGTCTTTGCAATCCAAGGAAGAGGTAAAACGCATGGTAACTGAAAGCTTTGATTTTGCTATCAATTCAATTAAAAATATGGATCCTGACTCGTTCGGTGAGATAGTGGAAAGAGGCCCTTTCAAGATCACCAAACTCGCCTGGATACAAAAGGCTCATGAACATGTCTCACACCACAGAGGTCAAGCAGCTGTCTACCTGCGAATGAGTGGGATTGTACCACCACAGTATAAATTGTTTTAAAAGAGAAAGACCGGTGAAACCCGGTCTTTATTCTTCTTCATCTTCTTCTACAACCACCTGTCTTACATCATCCAAAGACTTGAATTCTTGATTGTAAGTGTTGTGAAAAGCGATCATTGTTCCGATGACCGCCACCCATAAAACTCGTTTTAAAAACTTCCAAATGGTTTTCACATCAAAATATTTTCAAAATCCTCTCCCTACCCTCGAAATGTCGAACCGCTCCAAAGAGGGAGATAATTGGTATTGATGAGCAATCCATTACTCAATAGCCACTTTATCGAGGTTCAAAAACTCTACAGCTCCCAGATCGGATAAGGTTACTCCAATTACAGAATCTTTCGCAATGTTGCCTGCCAAAATTTCCTTGGACAGTTCATTCAAAATTTCACGCTGCAGCACCCGCTTCAACGGACGTGCTCCAAACTGAGGATCAAATCCAATCTTACCAAGATGCGCAAGTACTTTTTCGTCAGCTTCAATCTTGATACCGTTCTCCTCGAGACGTTTTTGGATCAGCCTGAACTGAATACTTACAATTTTCTGCAGATCATCCTTGCTCAACGGTCGGAACATGATCGTTTCATCTACCCGGTTCAAAAACTCCGGCCGAACAGATTTCTTCAGAAGTTCGAACACCTGATTCTTGGTCTCTTCAATCACTGGTTCAGGGTTTTTCTCATCCATCTTTTCAAAGCTATCCTGGATAAGCCCAGAACCAATGTTAGTGGTCATGATGATGATCGTGTTTTTAAAATTCGCCACACGGCCTTTATTGTCTGTCAATCGTCCATCATCCAATACCTGGAGGAGGATATTGAAGACGTCAGGGTGTGCCTTCTCAATCTCATCCAGCAAGATCACACTGTAGGGCTTTCTTCTTACCGCCTCAGTTAACTGACCACCTTCATCATAGCCCACATATCCCGGAGGCGCTCCAATCAAGCGGCTTACCGCATGGCGCTCCTGGTACTCTGACATATCTATGCGAACCATGGAGTTCTCATCATTAAAGAGGTATTCTGCAAGTGCTTTAGCAAGTTCGGTTTTACCAACCCCTGTGGTTCCAAGAAATATAAATGAACCAATTGGTCGCTTCGGATCATGCAATCCGGCACGACTTCTTCTCACAGCATCGGAAACAGCCTGAATCGCTTCGGACTGACCTGCTATTCTCTTGCCAAGTTCGTCTTCCAGATGGATCAGCTTCTCTCGATCACTTTGAAGCATTTTGGAAACGGGAATGCCGGTCCACTTTGCTACTACTTCCGCGATATCTTCAGCATCTACTTCCTCTTTCAGTAGCGACTTTTCACCTTGCATTTCATGAAGCTGTTGCTGATAATCAGACAGCTTTTTCTCTGCCTCGACGATTTTTCCGTAGCGAATTTCTGCTACTTTTTCATATTCTCCGACACGTTCAGCACGCTCAGCTTCCAGCTTATAGTTCTCGATGTTTTCCTTTGCCTCACGTAATCCCTGGATTACCGATTTTTCATTGTCCCATTTGGCTTTCAGCTCTTTTCTTTCAGATTCCAAGTCTGCAATCTCTTTGTTGAGTTGCTTTTCTTTCTCTTTATTCTTTTCCCTTCGGATTGCTTCACGCTCGATCTCCAGCTGCATGATCCGTCGGTTCAGCTCATCAAGTTCTTCCGGTAACGAATCAATTTCGATACGAAGTTTAGAAGCAGCCTCGTCCATCAGGTCAATGGCCTTATCTGGTAAAAAACGATCAGAAATATACCGGTTAGAAAGCTCTACTGCAGCAATTACCGCATCGTCTTTCACCCGAACGCCATGATGTACTTCATATTTATCTTTGATCCCTCTAAGAATGGAAATAGCATCCGCCACCCCTGGCTCATCCACGGTGATAGCCTGGAATCTTCGCTCCAACGCTTTATCTTTTTCAATGTATTTCTGGTATTCCTGCAGTGTAGTAGCACCAATTGCATGTAATTCACCCCTGGCTAATGCAGGCTTCAATAGGTTGGCAGCATCCATGGCTCCCTCGCCACCACCTCCGGCACCAATCAAGGTGTGGATCTCATCAATGAACAAAATGATTTCTCCGTCACTATCTGTCACTTCTTTGATGACTGCCTTCAGTCGCTCCTCAAACTCTCCTTTATATTTCGCACCAGCAACCAACAGTCCCATATCTAGTGAAATAATCGTTTTTGACTTTAGGTTCTCTGGCACATCACCATCCACGATTCGTTGAGCCATGCCTTCGACAATAGCTGTTTTACCCACGCCAGGCTCACCAAGTAAGATTGGGTTGTTCTTCGTTCTTCGTGCCAAAATCTGAAGCACCCTTCTGATTTCCTCGTCTCGTCCGATTACCGGATCTATCTTGCCCTTCTTCGCCAGCTCATTGAGATTTTTGGAATAGCGCTCCAATGACCGGTACTTCGATTCTGCATTTTGATCGGTCACTTTCTCGCCTCCACGAAGCTCTTTGATTGCTGCGATCAATTGTTTTTCTTGAAAGCCGGCATCCTTTAAAATTTGTGCCGGTTTATCTGATCCAGCTAATATCCCAAGAATGACATGCTCAACAGCTACATACTCATCACCAAAATCTTTTAGATACTTCTCTGCTTTTTGAAGTGCTTTTGCTGCATCATTGGAAAGGTATGGTTGTCCCCCTGAAACCTGCGGATATCCATTGACCACCACATCCAATGGTGTCTGGATCATCTGCTTAGTGGCACCCAGCTTCTTCAATAAAAACGAGATGAGGTTTTCATCTGATAATAATATCGCCTTTAAAAGGTGACCGGTCTCAATTACCTGCTGACCGCCACCAGAAGCAATTTCTGTAGCTTTCTGTAGGGACTCCTGCGCTTTGATGGTATAATTATTAAAATTCATTAGTCACATTTTTATTGTACAATCGGAAGATGTCAAATGTTATTCCAAAGGATTTTTTGGACTATTTAAAGACATCTTGTCAGGAATTTAATATCCTAATGACAAAAAAGAGACAATTTGACAGTCGAAAAACTTGAAGTGTACTTTTAAAAAGCGAGGATTTTATTTTGGTTTTTTTTTAGAAAAGGGATTTATCGTTTGTTTATGAGCATTATCCTTATAATTTTATGGGAAATTAAAACCTGACCAAAAATGAAAAAAGTACTTTTACTATTAGCTATGGTTGCATTCCTAGGAGCTTGCACATCATCATCTTCATCATCAGACTCAGAAGCAGAGGACGCAGTAGAGGAAGCAGGCGAGGCTGCTGAGGAAGCAATGGATGAAATGGAGGAAGCTGCTGACGAAGCAATGGACTCAGTAGACGTTGCTGTAGATTCACTTGCTGCAGAAGTAGAGGAGGCTACAGAAGGAGATCAGGAATAAATACATGTCTCTTTAGAAAATTGAAGGGAGCAAGTCGCTCCCTTTTTTTGTGTTTAGATAAAATCAGACATTTTTCGTTCTCCGGTGAAAATCCAAATCATCAGAACAATACCTGCTATGGTCAATGGGATACTTAATATCTGCCCCATGTTCAAGGTCATGTTTTCCTCAAAAGCCTCCTGATTCATCTTGAAAAACTCGTCGACAAAACGTAGCGACCAAAGCACGATCATAAATAGTGCAAAATTGAAGCCTTGTGGCAGGCTGTCTTTTCTTTTGCTCCAAAGCCAGTAAAGCACGATCATCAGAATGACACAATAAATAGCCTCGTATAATTGAGCTGCATGTCTCACCTTACCTAAGGCAGCAATTTCAACAACCTCTTTACCATCTTTTTGATAGTTTTTGTATGCCAGTGGACCGTCTCCAAAATCAACATGCTCCGTTACTTCTCCATATCTGCTTAAGGTGCTTTTCAGCTGATTTTCAACAAACATTTTGTCCTTCAATTCGAATTGATATCCTCTGCGGTATACGATGAATGCGGTGATGGGCACAAAACCTGCCTGATCACTTTGCATCTCCCCGCCTTTCTCAAACCACACATCATCTACATCCTCAGAATAATTGAGTATATCATAGGTGGCCCTTGCATAAACGATCCCAGTGTTTGAGCTAGTCAGGGTTCCTTCCATTTCCGAGTTGAAGAGGTTTCCTGTTCTGATCATTGCACCAGTTAGTGCTACCACAATAACTAACCGATCTAAAATCCATAGGTAGCGATAATTATATTTTTTGCAGAATAAATAAATAGCTACCAAAATACCCAGTGCTCCACCATGACTGGCAAGACCCCCTTCCCAGATCATCAGGATTTTGATCGGGTTAGATAAATAATACTCAGGATTGTAAAACAAGCAATGACCCAACCTGGCTCCAATGATGGTCGCGATAACCATGTATCCGGTTATTCGTTCCACATCCTTTTCCGGTCGTCCTTCCGCTTTGAAAATTCGAAAGAAAACCTGCTGGGAAAGCAAGAATCCTAACGCAAACAACACACCATACCATCGTGGAGCATAGTCTGTAAAAGGGATGGTGAAAATGGCCGGATCTACCGTCCAAATGATATAGCTGAGGATATTCATTTATTCATTTTTTGATGAAATCGCTCAAAGATGAGTTAATCTATTGAAAGGCCTTAAACTTTTCTCCAGAAAAATGGAGTAAAGAGGATAAGGACAGTAAATAGTTCAAGTCGGCCTAGTAGCATCATAAATGAAAGAATCCATTTAACCCCTGTAGGAAGGTGAGCAAAATTGTCAACAGGCCCAACATCGCCAATCCCCGGCCCAATATTACCAAGTGTAGTTGCTACTGCTCCTAAAGAGGTATTGAAATCAATTCCAAACGAGGAAACAGCGATCGCCCCAAAACACACAATAAGGATATAGATCATGATGAAGGCCAATACATTAAAAGTAATGTCCCTGCTAACAGATTTCCCATTAAACCGAACGGGAATAATCGCTGATGGGTGCAGAATCCGCTTTAGCTCTAGCAAACTGTTCTTGATTAGGAGGATATGTCTTACAAGCTTCACTCCGCCGGCAGTTGAGCCAGCAGAGCCTCCGGCAAACATCAACAGAAAGAAAATCACGGTTAGAAAGGATGTCCATGCGGTATAGTCATGTGTCACATAACCGGTGGTGGTTACCACGGAAACAATCTGGAACAATGCGTCGCGAATGGATTTCTCAAAGGTGTCATGACCAAGATTGAAAATAATTAACCCCACAATCAAGGATGAGATAACACAGAAAATGAGATAAAATCGAAACTCTTCGTTTCTTAACACTTTCCGAAACTTGCCATGCAGTCCGAAATATGTCATGGTGAAATTGGTTCCTGCCATGAACATAAAAAAGATGATTACATACTGAATGAAGGGATCTTGATAATGAGCGATGCTAGCGTTTTTTGTTGAAAAGCCCCCTGTAGCCATGGTGGTAAGGCTGTGATTGATCGCATCATAAAACGTCATTCCCCCGGCCCATAGCAACACCAGCTCAGTCACTGTCAATCCACAGTAGATGATCCATAAACGTTTGGCAGTTTCTTTTATTCGAGGTTGGAGCTTATCAGGAGAAATACCGGGCGCCTCTGCTACAAACAGCTGCATCCCACCAATTCCTAGAAGAGGAAGGATCGCAACCGTTAAGACAATAATCCCCATTCCTCCGATCCATTGAGTCAAGCTTCTCCAAAAAAGGATCCCTTTGTCCACAGACTCAATGTCTGTAAGTACAGTTGCCCCGGTAGTGGAAAAGCCAGAGAGTGTTTCGAAAAATGCATTGGTAATATCAGGAATCGCCCCACTAATTAAATACGGTAGTGTTCCGAAAAAAGACATGGAAAGCCACCCCATCGTAACGATAAGGTATCCATCTTTTTTCCGCATCTCATTAGTACGAAGATTTCTGGTAAGCAGGAGTAGAAGAGACCCGACACCAATTGTAATGAACGAGGAGCTTATCAGGGCCAGGTGGTCACCCTCATTATAATAAAAGCTGAAAGGCAAACAAGTGAGCATGAAGCCTCCGTTGATTAGAAGCAGAATGCCAATTACTTTGAAAATTACCTTATAGTTAAACTGCATTATTTGAAGAAGCTCTCCACTTTTCTAATACATTCTGGCTTTGACAATACGACCACCCGGTCTTTGGGTTGAAATTCAAAGTTTCCTCTAACAGCAATTCCTTTTCCATCCCGAATTACACCACCAACAATGGCTGTTTTTGGAAAATCCAAGTCTTTCAGTGGCTGCTCAGTTATTCTTGATTTCTCTCCAAGTTCAAACTCAAGTATTTCTGCATCAACACCATGAATACCTGCGATATTTAATACTTCGCCTTTTCGGATGTATCTAAAGATAAAGCTGGCTGCTATTAATTTTTTATTGATCAGCGTATCGATACCAATGCTCTGAGAAAGATGGATATAGTCCACATTTTCCACCAGTGCGATGGTTTTTCTGACTCCCTGGTTTTTAGCAACCAGAGAAGCCATAATATTAGTCTCGGAGTTTTCTGTAAGCGCTACAAATGCGTCCATCCGATCAATGCTTTCCTCTTTCAAAAGGTTAATGTCACGTCCATCACCATTGATAATCATGGTATCCGGCAGTTCATCAACCAGGTGGAGGCATTTTTCTTTGTCCGCCTCAATCAACTTAATATTGTACTTTTTGCTAAGGAGCTTAGCAGTGTTTATTCCAACCTTGCTGGCCCCAAGGATCATCACATTTTTGATCTCAAAACTTTCTTTTCCGGCTAGTGAAGTCACCCGCTCAATTCCATCAGGTTGGGCAATGAAATACGCATGATCTCCATCCTGAAATTTATTTTCACCGTATGGAATTATGGTTTTGTTGTCCCTGAGAATCGCTACCGTAGTGAAATTGTGGTCAGGGTTCAAATAAGCCGTTTCGGTTAGTGTTTTTCCATAAAGCTGTGACCCCTCGTCCACAGTGATACCCACTAGCGAAAGCATTCCCTTTTCAAACTCAAAGGTGTCGGTTAAAGCAGACTGTTTGAGTAATCGTTTGATCTCCCTTGCCGCAAGTGAGGCCGGGGATATAATCTCATCGATTCCAACATTGCTTAGATTTAACTCATCACGTGAGTGAAGGAGCTCTGTATTGGATATACGTGCAATGGTTTTCTTTGCTCCCAGACTTTTCCCCAAAATGCAAGTTGTGATATTCGTCTCCTGAATAGAAGTAACGGCAATTAGCAAGTCGGTTTTTCCAATATTCGCTTCTTTTAAGATACGTGGGGAAGTCGAGCTCCCACGCACTGTGCTTACATCCAGGTGTTGAGAGACATACTCCAGCACAGTTGGATTTGAATCTATGATTACAATATCCTGCTCTTCGGCGGTTAAAAGCTTTGCAAGATGAAACCCCATCTCACCGGCTCCAGCTATTACAATTCTCATCCTATCTTAAATGATATCGGCACAAAGATATGGCATCTAAGTACCAGCATTCCAAATGATTACGATTTATATACTTCACTAAAATACTTCTTGGTGGCTTGCATCACTTTGGGAGCAAGTATCACTGCTGAAATCATAGTGGGAAAAGCCATCAGTCCATATGCTACAAACACCAAATTGACCACATCTGTTAAAGATGCTACTGAACCCACCAGGACTAAGGCAATGTACCAATAATAAAAATACTTGCCGTATCTCGCTCCAATCAAAAAAGACAAACATTTCTGGCCATAATAGGCCAGCCCAAAAATGGTGGTGATTGCAAAAACCATTACACAGATCATTAATACTATGGGGCCAACCCCAGGCAACCCTATTTCAAAGGCTCTTGCTGTCATTACTATCCCATCTGCCTCCCCACTGTTCCAAACCCCCGTGATCAAAATACAAATACCGGTCATTGTACAGATGATGATAGTATCGATGGTTGGTCCTAGCATTGCTACCAATCCCTCTCGTACAGGTTCCTTTGTTTTAGCTGCACCGTGCATCAGTGGTGCCATCCCGATCCCTGCTTCATTTGAGAATGCAGCTCGTTTAGCCCCCTCTACAATAACAGCTCCAACAGCTCCTCCCAAAACTGCTTTGGCAGTAAATGCATCTTCAATGATGAACATAAAGGATGGAATAATTTCCTCAGGGTTCGTGATCATTATCGAAAGCACACTTAGCACAAATAGAATCACCATGAAAGGAACCAGCTTGGAAGCAACATTTCCTATTCGCTTGATCCCTCCTAAAATCACAATAGCAACAAGCGTTGCAATCACAATCCCTACGGTCAGGTTAACTGTAAATGAGCTTTCGATACCTGCCGGAATAAGGACCACATTTTTAAAAACTGCTACCATCTGATTGGTCTGGAAAACGGGAGTAGCTCCAAAAAAGCCAGCCACACAAAAGAAAAGCGCTAGTGGCATCCATTTTTTTCCCAGGGCTTCACGGATTACGTACATAGGCCCTCCTTGTAATTCACCCTCAGAGTCTTTTCCTCTAAACTGAACAGCAAGCGTACAGGTGAAATATTTAGTTGCCATTCCCACAAACGCACTCATCCACATCCAGAACATTGCACCTGGACCACCAGCAGCTATAGCCAAGGCCACTCCGCTAATGTTGCCCATTCCTATGGTCGCGGCAAGCGCACCGCTTAATGCCTGAAAATGGCTGATTTCCCCCGGGTCGTCAGGGTCATCATACTTTCCCCTCAATATATTAACTGCGTGAAGGAGGTATCTAAAAGGAAGGAATCGCGAATAAACCAGTAGAAAAAGCCCTCCTCCTAAAAGAAGAATAAGCAAAGGAGGTCCCCATATGAAGTTTACCGCATCTGCAAGAAATGTGCTGATCGAATTCATAAAGCTCGTGAAGGTAATATGTAACTTTGAGTCAAAAACATTTTATTGGTAGGAAATGAACAAAACCAATCATTTTGTCCTTTCATAGACCTGTAATCAAATTCTTCCTGATTAATGAAATTAAACTTTAGAACATTGGGGTCGGGTGATCCCCTCATCATTATGCATGGGGTATTCGGATCGTCTGATAACTGGCAAACCCTTGGAAAAGTTTTCGCAGAAAATTTTAAAGTCTATCTGGTGGACCTAAGAAATCACGGGAATTCACCACACAGCGACGAGTTTGACTATGATGTGATGGTAAAGGATGTGGTAGAGTTGATGGATGATGAAGGTCTGAAAAAAGCACATATTCTAGGCCATTCCATGGGTGGAAAAGTAGCCATGCACCTCGCCACACAGCACGCTGATAGGGTTGATAAACTGATAGTCGTGGATATCGCTCCAAAATATTACCCTCCTCACCACCAGCAGATTTTTGAGGGGTTTCATTCAGTAGATCTCGATAGCCTTGAAAACAGAAAGGATGCAGATGAACAAATGTCAAAAGTGATTTCCAACATGGGCGTTCGTCAGTTTATCTTGAAAAACCTGGATCGAAAAAAAGATGGAAGCTTTGGGTGGAAGCTAAATGTTGATGCTATAGAGCGAGCTATTGAAAGCGTGGGTGAGGGCATAGAAGGTGATGT
This sequence comes from Ekhidna sp. ABH4_415, assembly GCF_056161305.1. NCBI lineage: Bacteria > Pseudomonadati > Bacteroidota > Cytophagia > Cytophagales > Reichenbachiellaceae > Ekhidna > Ekhidna sp. ABH4_415. The sequence goes on along the minus strand of NZ_JBSWYW010000005.1, from coordinate 110,210 downwards.
TAGTTTTGACGGAAAAACCCTTTTCATTGCCGGAAGCAAATCAGATTATATTACGGAGGAGGATCATGATCTGATTCGCGAGCATTTTCCAAAGGCATTGATTGCGAGCGTTAAAGATGCCGGCCACTGGGTGCACGCTGAGAAGCCGAGGGAATTAGGAGAAATGGTGATGGAGTTTCTGAGCTAAAGGGAAGCCAATTATTTTAACCACGGAGATAACTGAGTGCATACACGGAGAAAACAGAGTGTTTCACTTAGTGTCCCCTGTGATTTTTGTGGTTAAAGAAATGCGTTACCTGATTTTATTCCATAAATAACCAAACAGCATTAAAACCAAACTGATAAGAATTTATGTGGTGATCGGGAAGTAAAAACTGAAATTTTCTCGCTCAATACGGATTTCTCCCGGAAGCCGACCTAATACGATATTCGGAACAAACTCCATGATTGCACCTACAACAACGAGTACTAATCCAATTAAAATCAATATTTTGCCCATATGAGTCAAGGTAAATTATTTCTGATTCCTACCTATCTGTCAACGGATAACGATGCGTCATTTGTTTCTCCAATGGTAACAGAAGTATTAAAAAACACAAAGCACTACTTCGCGGAAAATGTCCGTACTGCACGGAGGTTTATTAGCAGTCTGAAAGCCGGGATCACCATAGAGGATCTGGAGTTTTGTGTGCTAGACAAAAAATCAAACTGGGATCAGATGTACCCGCTATTTGAGCCTGCCAGAAATGGACAAGATATGGCGGTGATCTCAGAAGCAGGCGTTCCCTGTTTGGCCGATCCGGGTAATTTGGCAGTAAGTTTCGCCCATCAGACGGGCATACAGGTGGTACCCATGCCAGGAACCTCCTCCATTCAAATGGCGCTCATCGCCTCGGGGTTTAATGGGCAGCAGTTTACGTTTCATGGTTATTTACCAATCGATAAAAACCCTCGGCAGAAAAAAATTAAGGAATTGGAGCGGTTAAGTCAATCAGGATATACACAACTCTTTATGGAAACGCCTTATCGTAATCACCAATTGATTACAGATATTTTAAAATCTTGCCGGGCAGACACCTTGTTAAGTATTGCTGCAGATATCTCAGGATCGAATGAAAAGATCCTGACACAGCCCATCTCAAAGTGGCAGAAGACTGACATTCAGATACATAAAATCCCGGCGATATTCAGTTTTGGTCAATTCCCCTAACAGAGTTCAGCGAATCTTCTAAATTTGCCGACCAACTTTTAAATTAATATCAAACATACATGCCTTACTTATTTACCTCAGAGTCCGTTAGTGAAGGACACCCAGATAAGATTGCAGATCAGATTTCAGATGCACTTCTCGATCATTTTCTTGCTTTTGATCCAGATAGCAAGGTAGCCTGTGAAACCATGGTTACCACGGGGCTGGTGACCCTGGCCGGTGAGGTCAAAACTACCGCTTATGTAGACGTGCAGAATATTGCCAGAGAGGTCATTAACCGCATCGGGTATACCAAAGGAGAATACATGTTTGATGGGAACTCGTGTGGTGTTATTTCTGCCATTCACGAGCAATCACCAGATATCAATCAGGGTGTAGATAGAGATTCTGAAGATGAGCAGGGAGCCGGTGATCAGGGCATGATGTTCGGCTATGCCACTACAGAAACCGATAATTACATGCCTTTGGCATTGAATATTTCTCACAGCATTCTAATGGAACTTGCTGCTATTAGAAAAGAGGGGAAGGAAATGACCTACCTGAGACCTGATGCCAAATCTCAGGTGACCATTGAATACGATGATGACAACCATCCGGTTCGAATTGACGCGATTGTAGTGTCAACCCAGCATGATGACTTTGACAATGAGGATAACATGCTGAAAAAGATCAAAGAGGATGTGATCAATATTCTTATTCCTCGAGTGATCAAGAAAATGAAGCCGGACAATCAGGCTCTTTTCAATGACCAAATCAAATACCACATCAACCCGACCGGAAAATTTGTAATAGGTGGGCCACACGGTGATGCCGGACTTACTGGAAGAAAAATCATCGTAGATACTTACGGAGGAAAAGGCGCACACGGAGGGGGTGCGTTCTCAGGAAAGGATCCATCCAAGGTAGACCGCTCTGCCGCCTATGCAACGCGTCATATTGCAAAAAATCTGGTAGCTGCCGGTGTTGCAAATGAAATATTGGTACAGGTGTCATATGCCATTGGAGTACCTGAACCGATGGGTATTTACGTGAACACATACGGCACAGCCAATGTGGACATGAACGACGGTGAAATCGCTAAAATCGTTGAGAAGATATTCGATATGCGCCCTGCATATATCATCAAGCGATTGAAACTAAAAGAGCCGATCTATTCAGAATCAGCTGCGTACGGCCATATGGGTAGAACACCCGAAGTGAAGCAGGTGAACTTCATAGGAAATGGAGGCGAGGAGGTGAAGAAAGTGGTAGAAACCTTCACCTGGGAAAAATTGGATTACGTAGATCAGGTTAAAGAGGCCTTCGGTCTGTAAGACATGGAGGAGGTTTTGAGTAGCTGGCACAACGTGGTGAAAAACCAGGATGCCAGATTGCTTAAATCGATACTAGATAAAGACGCGGTATTTTATTCTCCAATTCTTTTCAATCCTCAAAAAGGCAGAAAGAAGGTCTTGACTTATCTGCATTCTGCTGCTAAAATGTTTGAGGAAGCCAACTTTCACTATGTAAAGGAAGTCATCGGTTCTGAAGAAGCGATTCTGGAATTCAATGCAGAAATTGATGGTATTCATATAGACGGTGTTGATATCATAACTGTAAAAAACGGATTAATCACAGAGTTTAAAGTGATGCTCCGCCCATTGAAAGCCATTGAAAAAGTGGGTGAAAAAATGAAAGCTCAGCTGGAAAGCATGAGTCTCTGGGACAAGCTTAAATGGAAGCTATCATGAAAAACATTCTGTTATTTTTATTCATTGCTTTGTTGGGGTGTAAACCATACAACACAAATAAAGACATTGTGATTGAACCTATCGCTTCTGGCCAATCCTTCAATGCAGCATTTCTTATGATTGATGGAGTATACAACTCTGAGCTCATGGCACCATTCGACATCTTTCAGCACACCATTTTCCATACTGAAGGTGGTATTCAGGTTTTCACCGTCGCAGAAACGATGGATACCGTCACTTCCTTTGAAGGGTTAAGGCTGCTTCCTGATTATTCATTCGATAGCGAAGAACTTCCGGAAATCGACATATTGGTTGTTCCCAGCGCAGAGCACAACATGGATTCCGACTTAGAAAATGAAACACTAATAAACTGGGTTTCTGAAATCGGTAGCAAGGCTGATTATGTAATGTCGCTTTGCGACGGGGCATTTGTTTTAGCAAAGGCAGGACTGGTTGATGGAAAAGAGTCGACTACTTTTCCATCTGATATAGTCAAATACAGAGAAACATTTCCTTCTTTGAAAGTTCATGAAGGAGTTTCCTTCGTTCATCATGACAACCTGCTAACCTCAGCTGGCGGTGCGAAATCGTATGATGTAGCGCTCTATTTAGTCCATTATCTTTACGGAGATGAAGTAGCGAAAGGTGTTGGCCGTGGCTTGGTGATCGACTGGGAAGTGAATGATTATGCCTTTGTTCGGGTGGAATAACTCACCAATCAATCACCTTTTTATCTCTCAAAAATTTCCCATTCGGAATTTCATCTGCTGTTGCTAACCAGACCGCTGTTTCAGCTCCCTTCTCGACAGGTCTTGAAGCACCAGCACCTCCCATGTCTGTTCGCACCCAGCCTGGACACAGGGCATTTACTTTTACGCTAGCCCCAATTTGCTGATACGTCATGATTGTTAAGGAGTTTAAAGCTGTTTTGGAGATTCGATAAGCCGGATGATCCGCTCGTAAATCATCAATGGCTCCCATCCCACTGGAAAGGTTAATGATCCTGCCATCTGATGACTTTTCTAAAAGTGGAGCAAGCTCCTGAATAAGCATCCATGGGCCTAAAACGTTTGTTTCAATGGTCTGCTGAACCACTTCGAGATCAGCATTCAAAACATTCATACCATCATCAATCAGAATGCCTGCATTGTTGATCAACACATCCAGTTCACCCACCTCGTCCTTATACTTTTGAGTGAATGCCAGGATATTATCCTTTTTGGAAACATCCAGTTCACGAAACTTAGCTCCAACCTCTATAGCAGCATCTTCACCTTTTTCGACCGATCGTGCAGTGAGCACCACGTCGTGCCCCTGCGCTACCAGCTGTCGACAGATTTCTTTTCCGATTCCTCTATTTCCCCCTGTAACGATGATTTGTTTTCGCATTATCTCAAAAGTTTAAACGCATGTGACCATTGATTTTCTTTGAAGCCGGGAATACACCAGAGCATACAAAGTGGCTCTATCGCCCGGGCCGCCTCTACAGATCCCATGTCTTCGGTTTCCCAGCCAAACAGATCCAGAATGGTTGAGACTTCTTTCTTCGCAGACTCATCATTTCCGGCAATAAACATGGATGGTTTTTGGCCTTCTCCAATCTCCGGGTTGACCATCAGATGAGCCCCAACTGAGCTAAAGCATTTCACAAAATGTGCTTCAGGATTCGATTCCTGTAAGTCCTCCATTAACGATCGGTTAATGTCTGTAAAAAACTGAAGCACCCCATTCACGGGACCAGCTTTTTCATCAATCGGATTGGTGGCATCTATCACAGTTTTTCCATTGATCTCATCTCCGGCCATTTTCAACACATCCTTTGCTGCATACCCTTTCACGGCTAAAACGATGATCTCACCAAAGTCTGCTGTTTCCGAGAATGATCCGGCACTCCCCTTTTCTCCGGCTTCCTTTTTCCAGTCATCCAGTTTGCTTGAGTCACGTGTCCCTATCATCACAGCATGGCCGTGTTTGATAAATCCGTCTGCCAGGGTGCGTCCTACTACCCCTGATCCTAATATTCCAATTTTCTTCATGTTAGATTAGTGTTTTATTTGCCTAAAATTTGCGTTCATGCACGTCATAGAAGTACAGGATAAAAAAACAGCCAAAGAATTTTTGCAGTTCCCCATTCGTCTTTACAAGGATGAGCCCAACTGGATACGACCACTTGACAAAGACATCAATGGGGTATTTGACCCGAAGGTGAATAAGTTTTTCCGAAATGGAGAGTGTACTCGCTGGATTTTGAAGAATGACAAGGGAGAAACAATTGGCCGAATAGCGGCTTTTATCAATCAAAAGACGGTAAACAAAGACAATGATCAGCCCACCGGTGGAGTTGGTTTTTTTGAATGCATCGATGATCAGGAAGCTGCTAACTTGCTCTTTGATACAGGGAAAAATTGGCTGGAAGAAAAAGGGATGGAAGCGATGGATGGCCCTATCAATTTTGGCGATCGCGACACCTGGTGGGGGCTATTGGTAGATGGGTTTGACCGACCACCCAACTATCAATGCAATTACAACTTTCCGTATTATGTAGACCTATTTGAAAAGTACGGCTTCCAAACTTACTTCAAGCAGTTTACTTTCGGCAGACCGGTGATGGACCCATTGAGTGACCGACTTTATGAGAAGTCTAAAGTTGCTAATGAGGATCCTGATTATACCTTCAGGCATATTGAAAAAAAGAAGCTAGAGGAATACGCAGAGGACTTTCGCACGGTATATAATGATGCCTGGGCACGACACCCGGGTGTTGCTAAAATGACTTCTGTACAGGCCAACGCGATCATAAAAAAAATGAAGCCAATCATGGATGAAAAAATCATGTGGTTTGGCTATCACAAAGACAAGCCGGTTGGTTTTTACATTAATATTCCTGAGCTAAACCAGGTGTTTAAGCATGTAAACGGAAAGCTGGACCTCATTGGGAAGCTTAAGTTTCTCTATCACAAACTTATGCGCACCAATACCAAAATGATCGGTTTGGTTTTTGGAATCTCTCCTGATCATCAGGGCAAAGGAGTGGATGGTGCTTTAATCATGGCAACCCGAGACATGGTGCAAGACAAATACACCCGATACAAAGACCTGGAGATGAACTGGATCGGCGATTTTAATCCAAAGATGCTCAAGGTAGTGGAGCAGGTTGGTGGTGATGTGGTGAAAACGCACCACACGTATCGATACCTTTTTGACCGAACGAAGGAGTTTAAACGCATGCCAATAAAGTGATCATTGCTTCCTGGATTTCTTCTCTTTGTAAAATTTCTTCTCTGCAACATAAATCACTTTTTCTATCTCACAGAAAAGCTTTCCTTCTTTGCTCGTGAGCCTGACCGGTTTAATCAGGTCAACTTCTTTCTTTTCGGAGATATCTGCTTTGAGTTGGTTAATTTCATCATCTGAAAATGCAAAGACAGCATAGGCATCTGAGCTGGCCGGACGTTTAAATTTTACTATCGACGACTTGTCCCAGACCACATAATCCTTTCCCAGGATTTGAATCAGCTGAACCATGTAAATGGGATCAGTAGCTGAGAAAAGGCTGCCACCGAATATCGTCCCCACATAGTTTTTGTTCTTGTAAGAGATGGGGATTCGTATTTCCACACTGCTAAAATCAGGCTCCACTTTTGTAACTCTCCCGGTCGTTCTTCTGTACATCGGAGACAAATTGAAAAACAGCTTGAAAAGTCTGTGCTTTTGCTTTGGAAAATAGGTACTCGAAAACTTTGATAACGCCTGGTACATAGAACTAAGTTAGTTTGCATCATACAACTCATCCACCCTATTCAACAGTTCAGTATGGTTTTTTTTGAATTGGTGGATTCTGTTATTGAATTGCAAAAAGCATTTCAAGATGGAACAATTCCTAATCATTTCTCACATCCTTTGTGGAGGAACCGTGCTCCTCCTCGGGCTGGTACAAATGTTTAACCGAAAGGGTGGAGCCAATCACAAAACCATTGGTAGGGTATATGTAGCAGCCATGTGGTGGATTTGTATCAGCGCATGGGGCATCATTTTGTTTTATCGGTTTAGCGCCTTTTTAATGGTGATTGCCGTCCTCACTTTCTATGCTTCTTTCACAGGTGTACGAGTGCTTCGTAGAAAGAAAGTTGGGTCCGAAAAGTGGTATGACAGAGGGGTTGCTTTAATGACAGGACTCTTTGGTATTGGTCTCATAGTTTATGGAGGCCATTTAGCCTTTAATACAAATAATCAGATACTTGGCATCCTGTGTTTGCTATTTGGGTTTTTCACTGCAAACTCAGGCATTCAGGATTTCCGTTTTTTCATTCGTAAGCCCGAGAGGGTCAAAAGCTGGTGGCTGAAGCAACACATTGAAGCCATGGGCGGTAGTTACATTGCTGCCATCACGGCATTTGCTGTGCAAAATCCTGATATTTTCATGCCTGGCAGCTCCTATCAGTGGTTGTTGTGGGTATTACCTGCAACAATTGGCAGTCCACTAGTTTCTCGAATGGCTAATAAATGGATGAGAAAGTCAGGTGTTACAGTTTTAAACATCAGTCCAATTCCTCAGTCAGGATATAACCAAAATCCTCAACCTTAAATGTTGGAGTGCTGCGTAGATTCATTATCTGTATGGATGTCGTGGGAATTATGTTCTCTTTGTTATCGCCCACGGTAGCTACAACAGTAAAAGGAAAATTATCTTTAAATCCGGTTTTCCATTTATACTTTAAGGTCGATTGTGCAGAATCATAGGAATACTGAAGAACAGGTGGTGATTTTTCTTTCAGATATACTTCAAAAAGAGGCTGAAAATCTCTCCCCGCCATTTCGTTGAAATACGAAATGAAGGTTTCCGTGGAAATGTTTTGCCTGGCATAGCGCTTCAAAGCTCCTTTTAATAGGGAGAAAAATTTTTCATCATCATCCAGCTGCCGCCTTAAGGTATGGATAAAGAGCGCTCCTTTATAATAAATGTCCGCATCTTTTGGGCTCACCCAACTGTTGTATCGTACGCCACAAGGCTTCAAGATTGGGCGCTCATTATCTACATATGGAGGAAGGTTCCAAATGTAGTGATCATAATAGTTCGGCTGATAAAGTTCGGCTACCACTAACGCCTCTGAATAGGTTGCAAACCCTTCATGCAACCACATATCACAATAGTCCATTCCGGAGACCAGATTGCCCCACCACTCATGTGCCAGTTCGTGGATTAAAGTCGCATTCACTTTTAATGAATAGGCAGGGGGCGCATAGTCATTGTAAAAGTAAGAACCCATCGAAATGGCCGATTGATGCTCCATGGCTCCACCACCCAGCGTAGACTGCACAATTTTACACCCATCTCTCCACCAGGGGAATGGTCCGTATAATTCTTCAAGCTCTTTTAAGTGAAGCGAGGTTTGTGAATATATGGAGCGTGCAGTATCAATTTGATGGCTTAGGGCATAGACCTCTATTTCTCTATCCTTACCCGTGATATCAGTGTAGGGAAAAGTTATTTTTTCATAATTGCCGATGTTGAACGAGATGTTGTAAATATTGATGGGGTTAAGAACTGAGTGATGATACACCCGATTAACGCCATTGATTGTAACACTATCCAACTTTCCGTTTGCCACAGCTACGAGGGGATTGGGAACTTCTACACGAATGAAGCACTGTTCTGTTTCCTCATACAAAAGTTCTTTACAGGGCATCATGTAGTGTGCCCCGATACCCTCGGTCTGGGTGGAAATCCATGGGTTACCATTCCTGTCGGTTCGCCACATAACAGGTCCCTGGTTTGCCATGTTTGCGGGTTTACCGCCATAGTCTATGGTAATTGATCCCATTGTGCCGGCTTCTGTTTGCTCCGTAAAAACGATGTAAATCAAATCCTTCTGATGCTTCCAGGTTTTCATAGGAATGGAGCTTTCAATGTTGTCTACTTGCAGCTTTCGGTGGAGGTCTATCAGGATGGAATCTTGAAGCATCTCTATCTCGAAATCAATACGCATGGTGCCTTCGATTCGCTCTTCTTCCGGCTCGACTTTTACGTACCAATCATAGGTAGTGATATCGTATGCCCTGAGGCGATTAGCTTCTCCTTGAAGGTAATCTCGTTTCGAAAATCGCGGAAACCCTTCTTTCTTTTTTGGGAAATAATACTTGACGAAGGGTTTGTATCTGCATGCGCCTGTCAGCAGCGATATTGTGATTAGGAGGATTAACTTTTTCATTTTGCTTTCAAAATGCTTTAAATGCGTAGTTTACGTCTTATGCTAAGATATATTACGTTAAACGCTTTCCTACCAATTAACCCCACTACTGATGAAACAAACCCTTATAAAATCTCCACAATATGCCTGGCTACTTTCCCAGTCCCATCCAAAATCTGATGACGGCAGGACGTACCCGAAGCTAGAATAATTGCATCTGACTCTGACTCCCTAACTTTTGGAAACAGTACCAGTTCACCGATTTTCATCGAGACCTCATAGTGCTCTTTTTCATAGCCAAATGAGCCAGCCATACCACAACACCCACTCGGGATCATTTGCACTTCAAATCCCTTAGCGGCTTTTAATATTTTCATCGTAGGCGTCATGGATGAAAGGGCCTTTTGATGGCAGTGGCCATGCACCAGTACTTTCTGTTTTTTGCGTGGAAAATCCTCAGGCTTCAGATTACCTGCATCCAGTTCTTTGGCAAGGAATTCTTCAATAGTAAAGGTTCTCTCCGCGACTTTCAGGGCCTGCTCTTTTTCGTTTCCTCTCAAAAGATCCGGGTATTCGTCTCTAAACGTTAGTATGGCAGACGGCTCAATTCCTACCAGACAGATGTCTTTCTTCAATAAAGAATGGAACAGGCTCACATTGGTCTGCGCTAATTCCTTCGCCTCTTTCAGTAATCCTTTGGATAAATAAGCTCGGCCGCTTATTTCATGATTTGCTGCGCGCACTTCATATCCCATCCGATCGAGCAACATGATGGCCTTTTTCCCGATCTCTACATCCAGATAGTTAGTAAACTCATCAAAGAAGAAATAGACTGTTTTTTTTGGCTTCCGCTGTAGAGAGTGAAATTTTTTGTCAAACCAGGAGCGCAATGTCTGATTTGCCATCTTAGGGATGGAGCGCTTACTGGCAAACCCTAATATGGGTTTGGAAAGGTTTCTTGTCAGGTTAAAGGCCCATGGTGCCTTCTCAAAACGCTCCATGCTCTTGGCATAATTGGCAATCATCTTTGTGCGAAAAGGCACACCTTTTTCCTTCATGGATTGATACTGCCACTCCGCTTTTAACTTGCCCATATCCACATTGGAAGGACACTCCCGCTTGCAGCCTTTGCACGACAAGCACAGATCAAGGACTTCTTTTATCGCCGGCTCCTCAAAAGGGTTCAATTTTTTTGAGCGAGTCAACATCTCACGTAAGATATTAGCTCGTGCCCTTGTAGTGTCTTTTTCATCACGTGTAGCCTGATAGCTGGGGCACATCGTGCCACCTGTAAGTTCCGATTTTCTGCAATCTCCGGAACCATTACACAGCTCTGCAGACCGAACAATACCCTGATCTTTGGAGAAATCCAGCATGGTTTCAAATTCTGGAGTATCTTGATTCTTCTCATATCGAAGCGAGGTATCCATGGGTGCTGTATCCACAATCTTACCTGGATTAAAGATGTTGTTTGGGTCCCACGCTTGCTTCACTCTTTTAAGTAGCTGGTAGTTTTCCTCCCCGATCATTTTTGGAATAAACTCCCCACGTAAACGACCGTCTCCATGCTCTCCGGATAGCGAGCCATTGTACTTCTTGACCAGGTCAGCTATCTCTTCTGCTATGGTTCGGAAGAGTCTGACACCTTCTTCTGTCTTCAAGTTCAGATATGGACGCAGGTGCAACTCCCCAGAGCCCGCATGGGCATAGTGTACGCTGTACAAGCCATGCTTGTGGAGGATTTTGTTGAAGTCACCGATATAGTTTGGCAGGTCTTTTACATCTACTGCTGTATCCTCAATAACAGGAGCTGGCTTGGTGTCTCCTGGGATATTGGAAAGAAGTCCAAGCCCTGCTTTTCTCAGGTTCCAGACCTTTACAATATCATCCCCTTTAATGATTGGGAATGCATAGCCTAGTCGTTGTTTCCCTAATTCAGTCAGAAAATTAAGTATGCGAATATCTACTTCTTTCTCAGTCTCACCTATCAGCTCAACAACTAAAATTGCCATCGGCTCTCCTTCTACAAAAAATCGATTTTCCGCCTGCTCTTTGTTTCGTGCAGTTGCTTCCAATATGTAGTGATCCATCAGCTCGCAGGCATACGGCTGGTAGTTTAAAGCCACCAGATTTGCCTTCAGCGCATCGTCAATGCTCTTGGTATGAATGCACACTAATCTTTTTTCACCTTTTGGAAGCTTGGTGATCTTCAGTTTGGCAGCAGTAACAAATGCTAGTGTACCTTCTGAGCCCGCAATCAATGAACAGAAATTAAATGGCTTCCCTTTCGGATTGAAGGGTTGCATATCTGCGAGCAAATCCAGGGCATAACCGGTATTTCTTCGAGGGATGTCCGGCTTAGGAAATTCCTTTTTTATGCGTTTGACGTTTCCTTCATCCAGGAGAATGTCTGAGATATTTTGGTAGAGCTTATTTTCTAATTCGGAGGAACCTCTCAAGTCATCAGAAGCTTTAAAATGGGCTTCCGAACCATCGGAAAGTAAGGCTTTGGCCTCCAACAAATGTTCTCGGGTGCTACCATACACTACTGAATTTGATCCACAGCTATTGTTCCCGATCATGCCCCCGATCATGGCGCGATTGGCGGTGGAGGTTTCAGGCGCAAAAAAGTAGCCGTGTTTTGAAAGCTCCCTATTTAGCTCATCACGTACAATTCCCGGCTGAACCCATACATATTCTTCCTCAACATCGATCTCAAGAATCTGCGTGAAGTGTTTGGAGACATCCACCACAACGCCTCCACCCACAACCTGGCCGGCTAAGGAGGTTCCGGCTGTCCGAGGGATAAGTGACGTATTGTTTTCCCTGGCAAAAGAGATCAACTTTTTGAGGTCTTCCTCATCCTTTGGATAAGCCACCGCTTTTGGAACTTCTCGGTATGCGGATGCATCTGTCGCATAGATACGCCGAATGGCTTCACCGGTGTGCAGCTCTCCTTTTAGCTCTTTTTGAAGTCCCGAAAAGTTCATCGTTCAAACCTAATCAACTCACCCCATTTCCTTTTGGAAATTTCCCCTCTCTTTCAAGAGAAGGGGCAGGGAGAGTTAAATAATTTCCAATCCCCATGTAACCTTCCGAAATTACTGAAGTTTCCCCGACAGAATGCACCGAATGAACCTACTGGAAGACCACAGTCTGATGTTGAAAGTGAAAGAGGGAGAGGTAGATAAACTCAACCTGCTTTACAAAAGGTATAGTCGCCGTTTTTTTGGCTTTTTCTATGGGATGACCCATGATGGAGCTACCAGTGAGGACCTAGTTCAGAATGTGTTCATGCGTATTCTAAAGTATAAACATACCTACAAGGAAAACGGTGATTTTGAAGTGTGGGCCTTCCAGATGGCGCGTAATGTGCATCACGACCATTATAGAAAGAACAAGCGCTATGCCTTTCAGGAAGATATGAATCCTTATGAGGAACGCTTAAGTGAGAACAAAAACCAGGAGGTGGAAATGGAAAAATGTGATGAGTTGAGTTACCTGAAGAAGGCGTTGGCCAATCTTTCAGACGAAAAAAGAGAGCTGATTGAGTTGGTGAGATTTCAAAAAGTGAAATACGCCAAGGTTGCGGAGATGCTTGGAGTGACTGAAAGCGCCATAAAGGTGCGAGTGCATCGAATATTGAAAGAATTGAGAGAATCCTACATAAAAATGGATGTGTGATTCTAAAAGAATAAACTGTCAGGTTGAGCCTGTCGAAACCTACACTTCGACAGGCTCAGTGTGACAGAAATCTCAAAACGAGATAACTATGAAAATAAATGAAGCAAAAGCAGAGGAGCTCTTGCAAGATAAGCTTGCCGGAAACATCAGTGAGAATGAAGGAAAAGCACTAGCTGACTTTCTTGCATCAAATCCTGAAAAGGTGAAAGAGCTGCAAGATTTAGAGCAGACCTGGAACTTATTTGAGGAAATTGAACGGCCGGAACCGAGCGCTGAGATGGATGCTCGATTTGAGGGTATGATGGCAGCCTATACCGAGAAGCAAAAAGAAGCTCGTCCGAATGTGCTGGATTGGATTGTAGCACAAATGACCAAAAGCTGGCAGGTAGGTTTAGCCTCTCTGGTGATGGGCTTGTTCATTGGTTGGTGGATGTTGCCGTCGCAGGATCAGAAGGAAGACATAGCTCAGCTGAGCAGTGAAATTCAAAGCATGAAGGAAATGATGATGCTGACGCTAATAGAGCAGCCAAAGGCACAGGAACGAATTCGGGCGGTAAACCTTGCTGCTGAGTTGCCAAAGGCGGATAAAAAAGTCATCAATGCGCTGATATCCACATTAAACCACGATGAAAACATCAATGTGCGATTGGCGTCATTGGAATCTCTAGTGCGCTATGTGGATGAGCCAGATGTAAGACAAGCATTGGTAGACGCATTGAAAATGCAGGAGTCACCACTCATATTGGTGGCCATTGCAGATGTGTTGGTGGCCATCCAGGAAAAATCTTCTGTAAATGCGATGGAGCAACTAAAAGAAAATACTCAAGATGAATTCGTAAAGGAAAAGCTTAACGAAAGTATAGAAACACTCAAGAATACATAAACTCAAAATAAGGACTAATGAAATTATTACTCATACTATTAACACTGATCGATCCTGTTTTCAAGGAGGACAAAAAAGAGATCAACAAAACCTACTCCATTGAAAACCTAGGTCAAATGACCGTGGTTATCGACAATATCAATGGAGATGTGGAAGTGGAGGCATCATGGGACAATAAAGTTTACTTAAGCCTGACAATTATCATGTCCGCAAAGACAGATGATCTATTAGAAAAAGCAAAGGAAGAGCTGGAGCTTGGGGAGTTGATAACTGATGATACCCTCATGTTTTCTACTAAAGCACCATTTATTAAAAAATGTAAATGGGGCAATTATACCGGCTATGATAGGTACGACTATCCCAAATATTCTTTCAAATATCAATACAAACTGAGAGTGCCCAAAGATGTCTCCTTAGAGGCAAAAACGGTGAACAATGGAGATGTACTTGTGAAGAATATTGATGGCCCTGTAAAGGCGTGTAATGTGAACGGCGAGGTAGAAATCAGGAATGCAAGAAAAGTACTCCAGGCATCCACCGTAAATGGAGATGTGACCATCAATTTTCTGGAGAGTCCAAAGGAAGCCATTGATTTCCATACGGTAAATGGGGATTTCAAATTTGACTTGCCTGAAAACTTCAGTGCCAAGGTCTTCTTTGATTCCATGCATGGAGATTTATACACATCATTTGACTATAAACGGATGAGTCCGAAAGTAGAGAAAAGTGAACGAGACGGGACTTTCAAAATTGGAACCAAAACCGGTGTGGAAATAGGATCAGGAGGCCCAGAGCTATCTTTTCGAAGCATCAATGGAAATGTATATTTAAAAAAAAGTGAATAACCGCACCTAAGAGTGCATAAAAATAGAAACATGAAAAAGTTAGTTATCATATTATTTCTTGTAGCCTCCGCTAGCGTTTGGGCACAGGATTTCAACGAACGGTTAGCGATTCCATTAAGCTCACCAAATGCAAAAGGCAAATTGGAAGTAGGCCTTGTTCGTGGTGACATCAAAGTAGAAGCCTATAACGGGAAGGAAGTAATCATCGAAGCAACAGCTAAAACCTCTGATCATGACCATGACGATGATTGTGCAAGCTGCGATGATGATAACGATGATCGCCCCGTTCTTGCAGGCATGAAAAAGATTGCCAGTAGCCCAATCGAGCTGAGTGCGTCGGAGAATAACAACCGGGTAAAGATTGAAACGAACTCATGGAAAAAGCCCATCAATTTGTCAATCAGAATACCGGCTAATTTTGACCTGGAGGTTTCTACTGTACATGGAAAGGTGGATGTAGCAGGCATTAGTGGCATTCATGAGATATCTGCTGTACATGGACCATTGACACTAAAAGACATGAGTGGATCTGTTGTATCCAATACGGTCCATGGTGACATCATTGCCAACTTTCTGAAAGTAACTCCGAATGAACCCATGTCATTTGTCACGCTGCATGGTAACGTTGATGTGACCTTCCCCGGAAATATTAAAGCTACGGCTAAAATGCGCTCAGACAGAGGTGAGATTTACACCGATTATGATATGACTGTTGATCGCTCCAAGCCGGAGGTAAAATCAGACGATGGTAAATACAAAGTGTCTATTAACTCGTGGGTCTATGGCGATATCAACGGTGGAGGTCCGGAGTACACATTTAAAAATATGCACGGAGATATCATTATCCGAAAGAAGTAATTACTTCATCACTCTTCTCGGAGAAAATCCCCCTTTGAAGCCGTCGTGGATCAGGGGGTGAGGGGGATGTTTAGAACCCACCCCTACCCCTCCCAGGAGGGGATTTGTTATCTTGCCTGAATGGATTCCATCGATCAGGTCACCTTAAACTTCAGTGAGGCCAATCTTTTTTACCTGAATCTAAGCCTCGGCTTTATCATGTTTGGTGTTGCAATTAATCTCCGGGTGGAAGATTTTATTCGGGTGATCAGGAATCCCAGGTCTGCTTTGGTGGGAATGATTTCTCAATTCCTGATGCTTCCTGCATTGACCTTTCTACTGATCCTAATAATTCAGCCAAGACCCAGCTTTGCATTAGGGATGATGCTGGTAGCGGCATGTCCCGGAGGAAATATCTCCAATTTTATGACGGCTATGGCCAGAGGGAACACCGCCCTCTCCGTTAGCCTGACAGCAGTGTCCAGCACATTGGCAATTGTTATGACTCCTGTAAACATCGCCTTCTGGGGGAGCATATATGGTCCCACTGAAACCATTCTGACAGAGGTGAGCCTGGACTTTTGGCAATTGCTGAAAACAATTACCATGCTGTTGCTCATTCCGATTGTTTTAGGAATGGCTTTAAGAAAAGGGAAGCCTGCAATAGCTGACAAACTCCATCCGGTCATGCATTATAGCTCCATCGCCATTTTTGCCGGTATCGTGATCATGGCCTTTAGTGCCAATTTCAATCTTTTCCTCTCCTATATTCATCTGGTAATATTATTGGTGCTGGCCCACAATGCTGTGGCGTTATTAGCTGGATATAATCTTGGAGCACTTTTCAATCTGGAGCAACAGGATCGCAGATCCATCGCCATAGAAACCGGCATCCAGAATTCCGGTCTGGGCCTGATACTCATTTTTGGTTTTTTTGATGGACTGGGTGGAATGGCCATTGTGGCCGCCTGGTGGGGCATTTGGCACATCATTTCCGGTTTGAGCCTGGCATATATTTGGAACAATAGACCGGTCATAAACCAATCAGCAAAATCAAACATTCAAACGGAAGTCTGAAAATATTCACTCTCTGAGTGCTGATTGAAAAAAGCTGAGCACTAACCATTTGATCTCCTGATAATTGTGGCTCATTTATTAAAATCCACTGTGTGGGTCAATAGCAAATTATTTCCTTATTTTTGCCGACCTTATTCAAAAGAGTATTTAGATAATATGGCACTAATAGGCACACTGAGAAACAAGATGGGAAAGATCGTGGTGGGAGCTATCATGGTCACGATGGTTGCTTTCATCGGCACGGATTTGATTGGAAACGCTTCCTTCTTAGGTGGAGGAGACAATCCTGATATCGGAGAGATTGCCGGAGAAACGATCTCCAACACTCAGTTCCAAAATAAAGTAGACGAGCTGTCTTACAACTTTGCTATCAACACCGGGAGAAACCCGCTACAGCAGGAGACAGACCAAATCAGAAATCAGGCTTGGAATGCACTGATCCTGGAGAAGGCATATGATAAGCAATTCGAAGAGCTAGGCATTGAAGTTACCAATAAAGAATTGGTCGACATGGTTCAGGGGAGCAACATCAGCCCTCAGATCAAGCAGTTTTTTGCAGATCCTCAAACTGGTCAGTTCAGAAAAGAAAATGTAACTGCTTTTCTTGGTAGCCTTCAGCAGGCGCCACCACAGCAACGAAATTCCTGGATTTCATTTGAGCAGTCGTTGGTTCCAAGCAGGAAGCTTGAGAAGTACTCAAACTTATTTACCAAGACCAACTACGTAACAAAGTACGAGGCGAAAGATGAGTATGTGAGTCAGAATGCCAACGCGACCATAGACTATGTGTACGTTCCATTCCTTAGCATGGCAGATTCCTTAGTAAGTGTTACAGATGGTGAGCTCCAGGCGTATCTTGATGATCATGAATCTGAATTTCAGCGCGAGGAAACAAGAAATATGGAATATGTCATTTTTGATGTTGTACCATCGGGTGCAGATTCCTCCATCGTTGCAGATGAGGTTGCCGATTTACAACAGTCATTGGCAGCAGCTACGAATGATTCCAGCTTTGTAAGCATCAATTCAGATGATCCTTACCCATTCATCACATACACGGATGATAACCTGCCTGCGGTACTTCAGGATCAGGAAATTGGTTTTGTGTCAGAGCCTGAGATAGTAAATGGGGCATACGAGTTTTACAAGCTTTCGAGAAAAGATGAGCTGGCTCCAGATAGCGTCTTATACCGTGTGGCTAAAATGAAAAAAGAATTTTTCGTTTCTGATGAAACGATCAACGAAGTATACAGACAAGCTGACCTTTTTGCTGCATCTGCTGGTAATGTCGAAGAATTCAGAAGGCTTGCAGAAGAGCAAGGTTTGAATGTCAGAACGGCTAACCGAATTGGAAAGAATGCCCAGCGAGTAGGGCAAATGTCTGAGGCAAGAAGCTTGGTCCTTTGGCTGTATAATGATGCTTCTACTGGGGCGGTTTCCGACGTGAAGGAAGTAGGTGACCGATACATTGTAGCAGCGATGACTGCTGAGCAAGAAGAGGGAGTTGCCAACCTGGAGGAAGTAAGAAACCAGGTAGAGAGAAGAGTTCGAAACGAGAAGAAAGCAGAAGCAATCATTAGTAAGGTGAAAGGTCTGAATGCAGGAGATATCGAATCAATGACATCTGGATACGGAGAGGGAGCTAAGTCTGGGTCAGCTGATTTCCAGATGTTCTCAAATAGTATCACTGGAGTAGGTTATGCACCGGAAGCAATCGGGCTTTCTTTTGCATTGGATGAGGAGGAAATGACGAACGCTTTTGACATTCAGGACGGAGTGATTGTAGTTAAACTTATCGCAAAAGATATTCCGGCAGATTTAGATGATTACTCTTCATTCGCATTGCAGGTTTCTCGTCAGCGACTTGGGCAAAACGCGATGGTTGCAGACTTCCCGCTTTCATACTTCAGACTTTTCGTTCCTAGAAAAATAGACGAAGCAGTGAAAGAATTCGCAGAGATTGAAGACATGCGATACAAGTTTTTCTAAAGAAGAAATTGAAACTAAATGAAGCCATTCCGAACTTTATCGGGATGGCTTTTTTTATATTACTAATACTATGAGTTGGGACGAAAAAGCATTTCTGGATAAGCTGGAGGGGGCACATCAGTTCCCAGACAACTACATCTTTAAGTTCATTGTAAAACCTGAGCATCAGGCTAAAGTGGAGGCTCTCCTGCCGCAAGCAGATGTAAAACTCAAGCCTAGTTCAGGAAACAAATATGTGAGTATCACGCTGAGCCAAAAGATGAACTCCAGTCAGGAGGTGGTAGAAGTGTACAAGCAGGCACATGCCATTGAGGGTATTATCGCACTTTAAAAATCAAGATTATGAGTTGGAAAGAAGAAGATAATAAACTGAAGAAAACCTTTGAATTCAAAGATTTTGTCGAGGCTTTTGGCTTCATGAGTCGGGTGGCGATCATTGCAGAAAAGATGAACCACCACCCAAACTGGAGCAATGTGTATAATACCGTAAGCTTTGAGCTTAATACCCACGATGCGGGTGATGTGGTCACCGAGAAGGACCATCAGTTAGCGAAAGCGATTGATGAGTTGGTTTCTTAAACAATTATAATTTGATGTCATTTCGAGGGAAGTGCAACGAAGAGAAATCTCATTGTCAATGTGTGAGGTAAAGATTTCTCACTGCGTTCGAAATGACAAATAAAATTGAATATGCTGTCTGTGATCATTCTCTGTGTCCTCTTTGGTTAAATCTCTAACTTAGCCTTATGACCGTCGAGCCCGGCAAACTATACCTCGTCCCTACACCCATCGGCAACCTGGCCGATATGACCTACCGAGCAGTAGAGGTCCTGAAAAACGTTGACTTAATTTTAGCTGAGGACACACGCACATCTGGTGTGTTGCTAAAGCACTACGACATTGGAACTCCTGCGCAAAGTTTTCATGCGCACAATGAGCATAAAAAAGTAGAAGATGCAATTGTAAGGCTAAAAGAAGGCAAGTCCATCGCTCAAATATCAGATGCAGGCACTCCAGGCATTTCCGATCCAGGATTTTTGCTTGTCCGAGAGGCTCTTGCCAATGAAATTCCGGTGGATTCACTTCCGGGAGCTACCGCATTTATTCCCGCTTTGGTCAAATCCGGGTTTCCTTGTGATCGTTTTGTTTTCGAAGGGTTCTTACCTCACAAAAAAGGGAGGCAAACCAGAATTGAGTCAATAAAGGAGGAAACGCGCACAGTCGTTTATTACGAGTCCCCGCACAGACTCCTAAAAACCTTGCAACAATTCAAGGATATTTTGGGGGATCGAAACGTTTCGGTTTCCAGAGAGTTAACAAAGAAGTTTGAAGAAACGGTGACCGGGCCTGTTGACGAAGTGCTTGCATATTTCAGCACCAAATCCATCAAGGGAGAATTTGTCATTGTTCTAGAAGGAGCCAAATGAATCTCGAAAAGTTAACCGAAAAAGTTGCGAATGTAGCCATGAAAACCGGAGGGTTTATTCGTGAGGAAAGAAAACGGTTTTCTTATGATGAGGTAGAGTTTAAAGGAGATAGTGACCTGGTTTCATACGTTGACAAGGAATCTGAGAAACAGATTATTGCTGGCTTAGAAAAAATTCTTCCGGAAGCTGGATTTATAACTGAAGAAGAAACCACCGAGCAGGGGCAAAAAGAATTCACCTGGATCATAGACCCTCTGGACGGCACCACCAACTTTGTTCACGGGATTCCCAACTACTGTGTAAGCATTGGCTTGATGCATGAAGGGAAGATTGTTTTAGGGGTAGTTTATGAAGTTGCCAACGATGAGTGTTTTTACGCCTGGAAAAACGGTGGAGCATACCTAAACAAACAACCGGTCAGGGTTTCGGACGCAAAATTTTTCACAGACACTGTACTCGCCACTGGATTTCCATATTATGAATTTGAACGGTTGGATGAATACTTGCTGATTTTACATCAACTAATGGAGGGGACACAGGGACTGAGGCGCATGGGTAGCGCTGCAGCAGATATGGCCTATGTGGCATGTGGTAGATATGGAGGGTATTTCGAGTACAACCTCAATTCCTATGACATAGCTGGAGGGGTAATTTTGGTTAAAGAAGCAGGGGGAACAGTCACAGACTTCAAAGGAGGTGATGACTACATCTTTGGTCGGGAGATTGTTGCTGGTGGGGCGGTACACCCTCAGCTACTGCATGTAATCAAAAAATACTGGTAGGATTGTTGTAGCTTCATCTGCAAAATTAATAACGATGAAGACTCTCACTATGCTCTTGACCTTTCTAATGGCTGCCTGTGGCGGCAATGATGGATCTAGTTCCTCAATGGCGGATATGGAAGTCCCCATGACGATGCAACCGGCAGTAGAAGAAGCTACTGATGCCGCCTACCGAAAAGTTTCTGTTGATGAACAGATTCAAGATGAAATAGAAAAGAAAGTCATTAAAACCGGCGGACTTTCCTATCGTGTGGAAAGCACCAAGGAGGAGTATCAACGGATCAGCAAGCTTCTTGATCAGTATGATGCGTATATCTCCTCGGAAAACGAGAACAAAGGATACGACCGCATCAATTACAATGTAAGTCTTAAAGTTCCGCCGCAACATTTTGATGCACTTATTAAGGAAGTTACCGAAGGGAAGAGACTTGACAATCGCTGGGTGAACACTGATGATGTGACCAGCAGGTATTATGATTTGCAATCACGCATTGAAAACAAAAAGAAACTGGAAGAACGTTATCAGGAGATTCTGAAGAAAGCCGATAAGATCAGCGATATCCTGGAGATCGAAAGAAATTTGAATCAGGTTCGTTCGGAAATCGAGTCACTTCAGGGACAGTTTAAATTGCTGAATCATCAAATCAATTACAGCACACTGGATATCTCCTTTTACGAGCTCGTTCCATACGAATTGGATCAGGAACAGCGTCCGGGTTTTGGTACGCGTTTGCTCAATGCCATGTCCGCAGGGTGGCAAGGCTTTCAAACCTTCATCGTTTATTTACTGGCACTTTGGCCCTTTGGATTGTTGGCACTAGGTATCGTTTGGGTGGTTAAAAAAATAAGAGCCCGCAAGAAATAAGATTAGACAAAGCTCAATCAGGAGTTATTCCCCCTTTGAAGGGGGGTGTGATTGGCTGTGGGTAAGCAGGGGGATGTTTATCTTTACACCATGGCAAAACCCAACATACGTGTCGGATACGGTTACGATGTACATGCCCTGGCAGAGGGCGTGGATTTTTGGATCGGAGGAATTAAAATCACTCATACTCACGGAGCATTTGGACATTCAGATGCGGATGTATTGATTCATGTGATTTGCGATGCTTTGCTTGGAGCAGCCAATATGCGGGATATTGGTTTTCATTTCTCAGACAAAGACCCAAAATACAAGGGGATCGATAGCAAAATCTTACTCAAAGAAGTTATCAGGATCATTGGGGAGAAAGGTTACAAAGTTGGAAACATCGATTCTACTGTATGTCTGGAAATGCCTAAACTAAACCCTCATATTCCTGAGATGAAAAAGGTTCTTGCCAAAGTAATGCAGATAGAAGAAGACGATATTTCCATCAAAGCAACTACCACCGAAAAATTAGGGTTTGTTGGAAAGGAAGAGGGTGTGGCGGCTCACGCTACCGTGTTGATTTATAAGGATTGAAGGAAAAGCAGCCCCTTTTTTAAGGTGTCATGCTGAACTTGTTTCAGCATCTAGACCTTGAAATAAATTCAGGGTGACTAGTTTCGCTTATGCACAGAGCAATTCTAGCATTAACCTTAATAGTCCATAGCTTTTTAGTAAGGCCTCAAGAACCTTTTGATTTAACAGCTCAAATAGAAAAGTACACCTATTTAACTACAGAATCTTCACAAAATACAGTAACCTTCAAAGGCCGAATTCTGGACGAGAATAAAGAAGGAGTCCCCTTTGCGAATATTGGAATCAGAGGAACACTTTATGGGACTGCCGCAGATGAGAATGGTTTTTTTAGCCTAAAGCTTCCCGAATCCGAAAAGGGTAAGAGCATAACAATTTCATGTGTGGGTTTCCAATCGGTAACTGTACCTGTTGCTGAGCTACATGGAAAATATCAGTTTGTTCTCGATGACGATATTTCTCAGCTTCTAGATATAGAAGTCAAATCCAAGCGTATTACAGCTCGTGATGTAATAAAAGAAGTCATCAAGCGTATTCCAGAGAACTATTTACAAGACCCATACACACAGTTTAAGCATTTTAAGATAAAAATTAAGGGACGGAATAGTGATTTTTTCTTGTATGAAAAAATATCAGAGGAATATGATCAGGATGGTTATCAAAGCACTCCTATGTATGGACTAGGTAAAATAGAAAGCTTTCGAATTATCCATCAGGCCAGGATTGGCCATATAGATTCAACGGGAAAAGTGTCAGAATTTAAAAACGTGAGTACTGATATTCCCACCCATACAGCATGGGCAGATGCTGTTAATATCAGATTCAATAATTTCTTATCAAGAAGCAAACAGAGCAAGTACGATTTTCAATTTAATGAAAGAGGCATGAGTAGCCCCGACACGATCTACATAGATTTCAATATTGATAATCCGGGTCATAGAAGTACCACTGCATTAAACCCAATGAAGTTTTCTGGCTCTATCCTAATTGATGCCCAAACTTACGCAGTTCTTGAAATTCATTCATTGGCAACTCTAGATAAGGAAAAAATGCAAATGTCTAAAGTTTACAAATCATATATAAATAGTGAGCCAGTGTGGTGGGAAAGAGAGATTGTTAAGTACAAAAAGATTAACGATAGATATTTCTTTAAATCATTTCAGAGGTTGTCGAATTGGGATTTAGATAGCAATGGATTCATTGAGATTATTGGACTTGGAATTACAAAAGGTGCTCGAGAGGGAGAATCTAGAGAGAAGAGGCCCTTGGAAGAATACAACCAAGAAAAATGGAACGACATAATTGGGTCAAATCAATGAGTATCAAAATAATAACAACCGAAGACGGCTCCCATAGCCTATTTGATGAGGATCTAAACGAAACTTACCACTCTACACGGGGAGCAAGAGGAGAGTCCATGCATGTTTTCATTAAAGAAGGATTGGAGCACTGGCGATCTCAAAATAAAGCAGAGGAAATTCGAATATTAGAGATTGGATTAGGAACCGGATTAAATGCTTTTCTCTCCGCTCTGTTTGCAGAATCACAGAACCAGAACATAAATTTTACCTCGCTAGAACCATTCCCAATTGGCAAGGAAATATATGAGAACCTCAACTATCATCGTTCCGCTGGTGAGGAACAATCCTTCATGTATATTCATGATACGACCTGGGAAAAACCAGTGGGAGTCAATACTCGCTTTGAGTTGCTTAAGCTACCAGTCAAACTCGAGGATTTCACAACTGCAACCACATTCCACATTATCTACTTCGATGCATTTGCGCCAAGCAAACAACCCGAAGTTTGGTCTTTGGATAATCTAAACAAATGCTTTTCCCTGCTAGAAAAAGGAGGAGTCTTGACTACATACTGTGCTCAGGGCCAATTCAAGCGAAATCTTGCTGAGGCAGGATTTCAAGTAGAAACACTTCAGGGTGCGATGGGTAAAAAGGAGATGGTAAGAGCACTTAAGTGATCAAGAGCACACCACTAAAGTGATCAGCCTTGATTAATTGAGTTACATGAAACTCATTTCTTTCATTCTATTGATCATTCTCCACGGGGTTTCTTTAGGTCAATCTTTGTTGGTTGATGCACGCGACGGTCAAAAGTATAAGACTGTAAAGCTTGGTGAGCTTTATTGGATGGCAGAAAATCTCAGATATGAAGCTGAAGGTTCTATTTGCCTGGATGATTGCGACAAGATAAGATTCTACGATTTTCAATATTTGGAGGGAGTATGTCCGGAAGGATGGCGGCTACCTACGGTAGAAGAATGAGAGCTGTTCACCCATTCATTTGAAGGTGCTGAAACGGTAGAAATGATGGAGGAGACCAAAAGCACTATCGGGTTGACTTTCTCGATCAATACAACATTTTTGAATCCAACGTACTAAATATTGAACCTTATGGGCGAATGGAGGGAGGGAATGTTGATGACGGCATGTTCATTGATTTCTGGACTGTTAACCCCGCAGCAGATGATCGTTTTCACATGCATTTATCTCCATACTCAATTACCGGACATGCTCACAAGTACAATTTGAAGTCATCTAAGCCAGAGGAATATCGATTGTTTGCTGTGCGATGTGTTTGTGAGGCTCGAAAGATCAAGAAATGATTATTGCCACTTAATTAGTCCTTCCAGGAAATTTTGAACAGCCTCTGACGAACCTATCGGAACCCTTAACAACCTTAACAAAACGGTTAGCAAGGCGATGATGGTTGCCGGATGTTTCACCTTGCCAAAACGAATCGCATAAACAACCAACAACGGAATGAAAATGAGCTCGGCACTCAAGGCCACCAGCATGGGATTAAGTTTCTCAACGGGTACAAGAGCTCTCCATAAAATGATCATTCCACGTCCCAATGCAGGCATCATCAGGTAAAATACTGAGCAGATCATCCACCAGGCATGTTCGTGTAGAACTTTCCTAAATCGAATGGCTTGAATTATAGCAAATCCATAAAGAAGACCTAATATGAGCTCGATGACCAAGGTGCCATAATAAAATGATAACGGCGGTCCGGGCCTGGATGGATCATAAACAGCAGCTCGCTTTAAAGGAATATCCAGCAAACTCATACTTGTGAATACAATTCCTCCAGCTATTAAAAAGCCAATCATTCCTAAAGTTCTATGATTGGAAGTTTTACCCTTTTCAATGAGATAAGGCTGAATGACCATAAGGATAAACCAACTCGTGACCAACCAATAATGAATATGGAACTCCCAGGAAGTTGTTGTAATCTTTGGCCAGTAAAAATTGAATATTCCGACTTGAATAATAACCAATGGAAGGATCATCCAGAGGTGTAGGTTCTTGTATTTTTCCAATGTGCGATAGGTTAGATGTCATAAGTTAACAGGAATGTTTCATATATCGGTCTTCATATATATTATTCAAATCAGTTATCTGTTGCAACAGAGGACAATAACATTTCATTGGATTATCAGTTTCAATAATCATAAGCTTAACCATTATGAAGAAACGATACAGTACAATCATTCTTTTTCTATGTATTTCTCTGGCCTACGCCCAAAAAATGGCTCAAGAGGATCTCCAATTACTGGAAGGACAATGGACCGGAGATTTGGTCTATTTGGATTACTCATCAAATAAGGAGGTGAAAATTCCGGTAGAAGTAAGTATTGATAAAGTGAAAGAAGGAAAATACAAGTTCAACTATGTCTATCCTAAGGAGCCTAAAGCCAACTCAAAAAGTACCGTAATTATTGATTTGGATAAAGAAAAAATAGCTGGTGAAAACATTGAAAAAGTTCAGCTTATAGATAACCTGTGGACAATAGTGGCCTATTCCAGTGGAAAAGATAATGGTCAAAAGGCGCGTTTCATAAAAACCTACATCATTGGGGAAACGAGTTTATCTATAAAAAAAGAGGTTCAGTATGAATCCAGCGATGAGCGATTCATGCGCAATGAATACCGCCTGAAAAAATAGATTTTTTCTTAAAGAATTCAATTAACAAGCTGGCTATTTAACTTAGCCGCATGTCTGAAAAGAAACTCTTCCTCCTCGATGCATTTGCATTGATTTATCGTGCTCACTTCGCCATGAGTCAAAACCCAAGACTGACCACTAATGGCATAAATACTGGAGCAATTTTAGGTTTTACAAATGCCCTATTAGAGATAATCACCAAAGAAAAACCTTCGCACATTGGGGTTGCATTTGATACGCATGCTCCTACATTCAGGCATGAAGATTATAAAGAATATAAAGCCACAAGACAGGAACAGCCGGAGGAAATAAAAGTAGCGATTCCATACTGTCTAAAGATCGTTGAAGGGTTTAATATCCCTATTCTTATGAAAGATGGTTTTGAAGCCGATGATCTGATTGGAACCATAGCTAAGAAAGCCAGCAAGGAGGGCTTTAAGGTTTACATGATGACGCCAGATAAGGATTTTGCCCAACTAGTAGATGAAAACATCTTTTTGTTCAAACCAAGAAGAATGGGTAATGGAGTAGATATTATGGGCATTCCTGAAGTGCTGGCAAAGTTTGACATTGACAAAGTGGATCAGGTGAGAGATGTACTCGGACTGAAAGGGGACTCGGTAGACAACATTCCCGGGATCCCTGGCATTGGTGATAAAACGGCCTCCAAGCTGTTGAAGGAATTCGGTTCTGTCGAAGGGATTGTGGCCAATGTAGACAAGCTGAAAGGTGCACAACAGAAACGTGTAGAAGAGTTTGGTCAACAGGGTATTATGTCCAAAGAGCTGGCCACTATCAAGATTGATTCACCTATTGAGTTCGATGAGAATGCCTTAATATACGGTGATCCCAATCCGGAAATTCTGAAGCCAATCTTTGATGAGCTTGAGTTCAAGACCATTGCCCGAAGGGTATTCCAGGAAGAAAATGACATCAAAAAAGGGGACACTCAGCAGCTAGGCCTATTTGATTCTGCCGGTTCTTCTGGAGAATCTTCCGATAAACGATCCTCAATCGAAACAACTGATCACACCTATCACCTGGTAGACACCATTGATGAAGCAAAACAGCTTGCCGACAAACTATCCGGTCAAAAATCCTTTTGTTTTGATACGGAAACAACAAGCCTAGAAACCAGAGAAGCAAAACTGGTAGGGATCGCCTTTGCCATTGAAAAAGGAGAGGCCTGGTATGTGCCATGCTTCGAAAATGCGCAGGAAATAGCTGATGTATTCAAAGAAACCCTGGAAAATGAAAGCATTGAAAAGGTCGGACAAAATCTGAAGTATGACATTCAGGTACTTCGAAACTATGGAGTGAATGTCAAAGGAAACATCTTCGATACCATGTTGGCTCACTTCCTGCTGGATCCGGAATCCAACAATAGCATGGACTGGCTGGCAGAAAAGCTACTCAACTATAAAACAATATCCTTCGAAAGTCTGGTGGGTCCAAAAGGAAGAAATCAAAAAACGATCGATCAAATTGAACCGGGAAAAGTGAAGGATTATGCCTGTGAGGATGCTGATATCACAATTCAACTAAAGGAGGTTATTGAAAAGGATATTGAGGAGCGAAAACTTCAGCGATTACTCCACGAAGTAGAAGAGCCACTATCCTTTGTTCTTGCTGACATGGAATACCAGGGAGTTAAGGTAGATACGAGTTCGTTAGAGAAAATGTCAAAGGAACTGGATGAGCTCAGCCGAAAAGTACAGCAAGAGATTTTTGATATTGCCGGAATGGAGTTCAATATTGGTTCTCCTAAGCAACTCGGCGAAATACTCTTTGATAAACTCAAGCTGGTAGACAAGCCGAAGAAAACCAAGTCGGGGCAATATGCGACTGGTGAAGATATTTTGTCCAAACTGGCGGATGAGCATGTGATTGCAGAGAAGATTCTGACCTTCCGTGAGTATCAAAAACTTAAGTCTACCTATGTCGATGCTTTGCCAAAACTGATCAGTCCGGCGGATGATCGCATCCACACGGATTATCGTCAGACGGTGGCAGCCACAGGAAGGCTCAGTTCGAATAATCCCAACCTTCAAAACATCCCAATTCGAACAGAAAAAGGGCGTGAAGTTCGGAAAGCGTTTGTGCCGAGGGATAAAGACTACCTCATCATGGCAGCTGACTATTCGCAGATCGAGTTACGAATCATGGCGGCATTTTCGAAAGATGAGCACATGGTGCAGGCCTTTAAAGAGGGCCGGGATATTCACGCAACCACAGCATCCAAGGTATTTGGAGTAGACATTGATAATGTGGAGCCGAACATGCGCCGAAAAGCAAAAGAGGTCAATTTTGGAATCATCTATGGTATCTCCGCGTACGGCCTTTCACAAAACCTGAATATTGCTCGTGGGGAGGCACAGGAGATTATTGATTCATATTTCAAAGAGTTTCCGAATGTGAAGAAATACATGGATGAGACCATTGAGCAGGCTAAGAAGGATGAATACGTTGAGACGATTTTGGGAAGGAGGCGATACCTGAGGAATATCAACTCACGAAACTTCACCATGCGTGGATTTGATGAACGAAATGCCATCAATGCACCTATTCAGGGTAGCGCTGCGGATATCATCAAAATAGCCATGATTGACATTCATAAATGGATGCAATCAGAAAAGTTGAAATCGAAAATGATCATGCAGGTACATGATGAATTGGTTTTTGATATGCATAAAGACGAGCAGGAATTATTGGTAAGCAAAGTGGAGGATTTCATGAAAAACGCCCATCCATTGGAAGTGCCAATGGAAATAGAAATCGGGATTGGTCAAAATTGGCTGGAGGCACATTAGAATTGGTATAATCACCCCCTAGCCCCCTCGAGGGGGAATGTGGTGTGCCTAGGAGGAAAGACCTCCTTAAATAGAGTTATTTCCAACCATATTGGAGATTCGTTATTTGTCATGCACATAGTAATCCTATTGAAACAAATCAAATTCGTAATCTTGGAATGGTCGAACGTGAAGATTTGCAGCCCTAAGTTCCCCCTTGAGGGGGTTAGGGGGTGGCCTTTTGATCCAAAATCCAATTCTCAATCGTTCTCACCACATTACTAATGTCAGACAGAACCTCAGAATCTTCAAAACGCAGAACGAAATAACCCATCTCTTTTAGCTCCTTTTCTCGAGCCTGATCTTTGGCAGCCACCTCTTCAAATTGATGTGTATAGCCATCCACTTCAATAATCAGCTTCAATTCTTTACAGAAGAAGTCTACGATGTAATTACCAATCGGCCTCTGTCTCAAAAACCGATATTCCATCATTTGCTTTTCTCCGAGCACCTCACGCAACATGACAGTTTCAGCTTTCGTAGGGTTTTTTCTAAGCTTTCTAGCTAGCTGCTTTAGGTTTTTATTGTAGTTGTTGTTGGAATATTTGTTCATATCCCCCCTAGCCCCCTCGAGGGGGAACAGATTCGTTTTAAATTTGATAAAAATCTCAAATAAATAGGATTCCATTTCTATGCTTACATCTCCTCCTTCCTTCTCCGACATCAAGCGTGCACACCAGCGCATTTCAAAGTACATCTACAACACGCCAGTAATGACCTCAGCCAACCTGGATGAGTTGGCAGGATGTCAAATGTTTTTCAAATGCGAAAACTTTCAAAAAATAGGCGCCTTTAAAATGCGTGGAGCTACGAATGCCATTTTCAGCTTCCGCCCAGAAGAGCGAACGAATGGCTTTGCATGCCACTCATCTGGCAACCATGGACAAGCTGTAGCATTAGCAGCTAAGCTGGCAGGTTCAAAGGCCTATATAGTGATGCCAAAAAATGCATCGAAAGTAAAGGTTGATGCGGTAAAGGGGTATGATGCAGAGGTTATTTTTTGTGAACCCAATGATGACTCAAGAACGAAGACATGTGAAGAGGTGGTTGCAAAAACCGGGGCTACATTGATCCACCCATTTAATGACTATAACATCATAGCAGGTCAGGCAACTGCCTCAAAAGAACTAATTGAGGAAGTGGACAATCTGGATGCAATAATTACTCCGGTCGGAGGAGGTGGGCTTGCAGCAGGCAGCTCACTGGTTGGACATTTCCTGGATCCAAATATGGAAATCTACCTCGGAGAGCCTGCGGCAGTAGATGATGCCTATCAGTCTTTGAAAGCAGGAAAAATTATTCCTAACAAAACATCGGAAACCATTGCAGACGGTCTAAAAACAACGATTGGGGAAAAGAATTTCTCGATATTGAAAGAGCACGTAAAAGAGGTCTTAACGGTTACTGAGGATGAAATTGTTGCTGCAATGAAGCTGATATGGGAACGCATGAAGATAGTCATTGAACCATCATGCGCCGTTCCTTTTGCAGCTATTTTAAAAAACCCCAAAATATTTGAAGGAAAACGTGTGGGAGTCATCCTTACCGGAGGAAATGTGGATCTTACCAAACTTCCATTCTGATGCCCAGAAAAATCTTTGTCATCTGGAATCCCTTTGCCGGAGGAAAAGCATTGAAGATTTGTAAGAAGCTATCTGAAACGCTTAACGATCTTCAGATTGAATATCAGGTTTTCGATACCAATGAAAGCAAAAGTGCCACCACCACTATTGAAGAATTTTTGGATCAATCATTTACTGACCTGATCATCATTGGGGGTGATGGCACCATCAATGAGTCGGTGAATGGATTGAAATACGATATTCCGGTTTCTATTCTCCCAGCAGGGACTGGTGACGACTTCATTAAGAATGTTTCGATAGGTAAAACGATCAAAGAGCAAATTGATACAGCCATCAATGGAGAGATTAAACGAATTGATTTAGGACAGTGTAATGACCGGAAGTTCGTTAATGGGGTAGGGATTGGATTTGATGGTCAGATCGTGGAAGATATGGCGTCAAAGCGTGTTCCACTTTTAACTGGTCATGCCGCGTATTACTTTCATGTACTTCGTATTTTGGGAGGCTACAAAGAGCGAAAGTTTGAATATCAAATTGATGAACAATCTCTCCGGAACGACTTGATTCTTCTGACAATCGGCAATGGAACCACCTTTGGTGGAGGATTCAAGCTGATGCCCGACGCAAAGATTGATGATGGACTACTCGAGGTTTGTGAAATTGGAAAAGTATCCGGCCTGAGAAGGTTTCTGAACATCAATAAACTCTCCGGTGGAACACATGGGTCGCTGAAAGAAATAAATTTTTACAAAGCAAAATCAGTAAAAGTTGGTGCTAATAATCTGCTTTATGCTCACATCGACGGGGAGCGGATGGGCCAGCCGCCCTTTGAGATCAAAGTATTACCAGAGGCTTTACAGCTTAGAATAACATCCCCCTAGCCCCCTTCAAAGGGGGAGTTGGTTCTCGTTTGTTTAGAAAATGTCCCCTTGAGGGGACAATATGGGTGTCTTTATGATTAATCAATTCTTCCTAAACTTCGCCTTCTTCTTAAATCTCAAATACGCCCAAACTGTCACTGCGATCACTCCCAGACTAATAAACTGCGAGTGCGAAAGAACACCCTCAATGATGTAGCCTCTTTCTTCGTCACCTCTGAAGATTTCAATGATTCCCCTTCCCACTGCGTATAGAATGATATAAATGAAAAAGAGCTGTCCTTCAAATCGGTTGTGACGTTTCAGCATCAATAGAATAATGAGAATACCAAAAATCAACCCGGCTGAATAAAGCTGTGTGGGATGAAGAGGTGTATTAAGTGTCTCAGCCTGAGAAACCGAATCTGTAAACGTGACACCCCATGGCACATCTGTTGGTACTCCATGACAACAGCCTGCAAAGAAGCACCCAATTCTACCAAGCCCATGAATGATGCATGCAGTGATAGCCAGCCGATCCATCAAAGGCCAAAGGGGCCATTTTTCTTTTCGGAAATACCAGACGATGAGAGGCACAGCAAAAAGCAGTGAACCATAGAAAACAAACCCCGTGCGGAAGTTCTGTTTCATATTGCTCCATGAGCTGAAGTAATAGCCGGGATTTTCAAGATAGAAAAAGAGCTTACCTCCTACAAAAGCTGCGACAATCACCATAATGGCAAGGTTCTGGATTTTGTCTTTTTCAATGCCCAAGTCTCTGTTGGCTACATGGCTCATGTAAAGAAAACCCAATGTAGCCCCCACCATGATTAAAAAACCATACGTGTGTATTGTAAAATCGCCGATAGAAAACAGTTCCGGATGCATGGAATAAAATTAGCTTTTAAAAACGGTTTCTTTATTCTCACTACCGTCAAAAACGCGAATAGCTATAACATCAGCCTCAGCCGTTTTCTCTCCATCAGCAGAAAAGAAGTCGCATTTCAACACCGTTTTTCGTCCCTTTACTTCTACCACTTTTGCGCGGAGTTCAACCTCAGTATTGGGTGTTGGCTTCAAATACTTTACGGTAAGTGTTCCGGTAGCGTAACGATACTCCGGGTCAGTGTTAAGTGATCTGCCCTCACGCTTGTAAGCATCGGCCATGGCAGTACCCATGCAATGACAATCAATAAGGGTAGCCATAATCCCACCATTCATCAGGTTGCTCCATCCGTGATACTTTTCTTCCGATTTCCACTTGCACACCGACTCATCGCCTTCCCAGTAGCTCTTGATCTGTAACCCTTCATGGTTATGTCCGCATCCAAAGCATACGTTTTCCGGCATGTGATCCTGGAAGTATTTAGACTCACTCATTTTTGTATCTTTATGATTGCCAAAATTAACCGAATATGTATCACATCCTTGATCTCCATTTTCAAAATTACGAGCATGCTATCGCAGCATTTCTCATAGAAACGGACGATGGCCCGGTACTCATCGAATCCGGTCCTTATTCTACCTTTCCCAGCCTGGAAAAAGGCTTGGCAGATCATGGATATAAAGTTGGTGATGTAAAGCACGTGTTGCTTTCTCACATTCATTTTGATCATGCAGGAGCAGCCTGGGCGTTTGCTGAAAAAGGAGCCAGGGTCTATCTACACCCTTTTGGTCATGATCACTTGCATGATCCCACAAAGCTGGTGGCATCCGCTACAATGATTTATGGAGATCAAATGGATACGCTATGGGGTAAAATGGATGGGATTCCAAAGAAGAATCTGAAAGTAATGGAGCATGAGGAGTCGGTAGAAATTGGAGGACAAAGTTTCCGTGCGCTACATACTCCTGGGCACGCCAAGCACCACATTGCCTGGCACTGGAAAGACACCATTTTCACCGGGGATGTGGCCGGGGTTAAGATCGAGGGAGGACCGGTGGTGCCACCATGTCCACCACCCGACATCAACATCGATGACTGGTTGTACTCCATTGATTTAATACTATCAAAGAACCCAAACAGACTTGTATTGACACATTTCGGAGAGGAGATGAACCCAAACATCCACATGCAGGAGTTGAAGGAAATTTTAAAAGACTGGTCCGATTGGATGAAAGCTAAATGGGAGTCCGGAATGAGCAACGATGAAATCACTCCCGTGTTTATGGCCTATACAGCAAAGCAATTAAAGGAACGAGGTGTTTCAGACCATGGGGTCAAATTATATGAAGCGGCTAATCCATCCTGGATGAGTGTGGCTGGACTGGTGAGGTACTGGAAAAAGAAGCAGGGAAACTAGTATGCTCATAGCCGATAAGAAATTTGAAAAGCTGAGTGAGTTAAGCAACCGGAATGAATATGAGGGATGCACTTTTCTGAACTGTAACCTCGCTGATGAAAATTTTTCCACTACGAGATTCATTGAGTGTGAATTTGTTGATTATAACCTAAGTAATGTACTTGTTAGCGAGACTTCCTTTCGTGAGGTAGTTTTCAAAAATTGCAAGATGATTGGCATCCAGTTCGATACCAGTAACCAATTGCTTTTTGATGCCTCCTTTGAAAGCTGTCAGCTGGAACATAGTGTCTTTTTCCAAATGAAGTTGAGGCAAGTTCATTTCAATAATTGTCAATTGACAGACGTAGACTTTTCAGAGGCAGATTTAAGTAATAGTGAACTCCATGGTTGTGATCTTTCAGGTGTAAAATTTGATCATACCAGTCTTGAAAAAGCTGATCTTACCGGATCTTACAACCTTGTGATAGATCCGGAAATCAATAAAATAACTCAGGCTAAAATCCCACTTTCTCAGCTGCCAGGATTGTTATCTAAACACAAACTTAAAATCACACGAGATTATTAAAGGCGTTTCGCAGCTTACTCGTATCTCAGTGATTCTACAGGGTTTTTTATAGCGGTGATATAAATCCTCCCGGAAGCAAAAATCAAGGCTATAAACACGAGAATAAAGAATGGCAGCAGATAGGTAATCAAAGTCCCTGCCTGGTATACTTCGAAAATTGACCCCATCAGGAGGTCGAGTGTAAAGTATGCTGCAATCGAGCCTAGCGCAGTGGAAAATAACAGTAACCAAAAGAATTGCGCATTCATCATGACAATGATATTTTGAATGGTCGCTCCCAGCACTTTACGTACACCAATCTCTTTTATTCGCTTAATGATGTTTAATGAAACCAATGTGTAGAGACCTATGGTAGATAGCACCAGAGAAAGGAAGGCCATGAATTCGAAAATAAGCATGATATTCACATTTACTTCATTGGCCGCCTCTACCTCACTATCATATTCAGCATTAAATGGTTGGTTAGGAGCTACCTTAAACCATTCTGCCTGTAGCTGACCATACAGCTTTATCGGATCCATATCACTTTTGATCAGGAGGTAATTCATTTTATCGGGATTAGGGAAACGAATGCCTGTGGGCTCAAGCTCATAAAAGAACCCATCGTCATAAAAATCTTTTATTATACCTACGACACTAAGCCGGGTGGAATCGTCGATCTGCAAAACCTGTCCAATGGGGTTTTTCCAGCCAAAATCTTTGACGAGTTGCTCATTCACCACGATGGAATTTCTCTGATCATGCTCCAGTAGCTGATCATCAAAAAATCTACCTTCAACCATCTCCAAGTCCATCAGGTCAAAATATTCGGTTGTAAACTCCATCATATTGGCTTCAACCTCATGCTCGCCATTTTTAAGAGTACGAGAATAGCTCCAATCGCCAATTCTGTTGTATGTAGCTGCCACCTGGTCTATTCCTGTAATTTGCTCTACTAAAGGCCTAAAGCTCCGGTATTCTGCTTCAGAATTGAACTCTACCGAAAGGAATGGATCCTTGTTGAACCCAAGATCATAGTTCGATTGATACTGAGCATTATTGTAAAAGGCATAAGCAGAGACTAAAGACATGGCAGTCAGCAAGTATTGCATTCCAAGCAATACCTTGGAAAAGCGACTGCTTCCTCCAATGCTTAAATTTCCTCTCAGGATGCTTACCGGCTGATATTTGCTGATATAGAGTGACGGATATGCACCCGCAATTACTGCTGTTACTAATAGCAGCAACCCAAGGAAAAGGTAGATTTCAGGATCGGAGGCCAGGTCCAGATCAATGTCGATAAAACGCCAGAGTGAGCTATATGCCGGGACCAACAGGTCTGCAATTGCAATTCCCACAATAAGCGCCCCAAAACAAAGCAAAATATTCTCTCCCATGAACTGAAAGATCAGTTGTCTGCGCTGGCTACCCATAACCTTTCGAATGCCTATTTCTTTTAACCGCTTGCTGGAGATAGCAATCGAGGTATTGGTAAAGTTGAAACAGGCAATGAGCAGGATCATGATTGCCATGATGCCAGGTCCAATGATGGCGGAGGAAGGAGGTGCTTCGTTCAACCAGTTCGAGCGAATCTTCTCTGATTTTCTGCCCAGAGTGGACAATGGCTCAAGGTAGTATCCGGCAAGTTGGAAGTTATTCCGGGAGCTGTTTTGTACTTCAATGCAGTTTTGGTTGACATAGTCAATTAGGTTTTGAGGATACTGACCTTCGGTCATCACAAAGGAGGCGGCATTGAAATACTCCCAGGCATCATTTTTAAAGTCGCGAAGCTTCAAGTAATTATCGTAATGGGTGATTGCATTAAAGGTCATAGACGAATTGCGGGGAATGTCCTCGATCACCGCACCTACTCGCATTGGCACTTCCTTGTCATCTAAATCTAAGAGAATGATTGTTTCTCCAATGGGGTCGACTTTACCAAAATAAGCCTCCGCCATTTGCTCAGTAAGGACGATATTACTTCTATCCTTAAATGCTTCTTTGCTCCCGTACTTTAAGGTGTAAGTGAACATATCAAAGTAATCATCTTCTGCAAATCCAAGGTGTTGTTTCAGAACCTTTTCGTCTTTTTTGAAGACCATGCTCAAGGATTCATAGCGCGAGTAGTGAGTCACCCCGGAAATCTTGTCTTTTATCTGTGCACCTAATGCAATAGGAGTAATACCATAGGGCACTTCTTCACCCTGCACAGCCTTGTACGAATGGATTTTATATATCCGGTCATGGTTGAGATGCGACTTATCAAAGTCTGCATCGTATTTCCAGTTTAAGTATCCTACGATACAGCATGCCAGCGAAAGCCCCAGACCCACCAGGTTAATGAAGACGTAAGTACGGTTTCTGGAAAAGTTTCTGAATGTGATCTTGAGAAAATTATTAAACATGGCTAGGGTTGCTTTATTACTATCGTTGTAGTCCAACAAACATGCCATCAAATATAAATATCTAACTAATAGTTAGTTAACTATCATTCCGATCAGCAGAACTGTTCGAAAACGAACTAATTGCTGTGCACTATAGTGACTGAATCGAAAGGATATTCTCTGTCCTTGTTTAATAGTGAACTATTCGTCTCGAAGCGACTCAACCGGGTTCTTTACCGCGCTATTTGCGATTCGAATGGAAGCTATTGCAACCGCCAGGAGCAGAAGACCAAAGAAAGGAAAGAGTACTGTGAAATAGCTGATTGCTTTGTAAACCGAAAAAATGGAAGCCATCAGTCCATCGATTGCAAAATAGCTGGCGATTGCTCCCAAAGCTGCCGCCACCAAAAGCAACCAGAAAAACTGATGATTCAGAAGCACCACGATTTGAGAAACAGATGCTCCCAGCACTTTGCGCACGCCTATTTCTTTGATGCGTTTGATCACATTGAGCGAAACCAGTGTATAAAGACCAATGGATGATAGGATAAGAGCAAGTATGCCAAGAAAACGAAACATCTTCATGATGTTTTTATTGACGAGATCTGTTCCACTAAGGACGACTTCCTGAAGCTCTGCATTAAATGGGGTATTAGGAGCTACTTCATACCAGGTTGATTCCAAGAGATCAAAAAGTGGGCTTCCGGACATGGTGCTCTTTACGACTACAAAATTCATTTCATCTTTATTTGCCAAACGGAACCCAACAGGCTCCACCGGATCGAAGAAACCATACATGTAGAAATCTTTTAAAACGCCAACTACCGAAAGTCGAGTGCTATCATCAATTTGAACAACCTGACCAATTGGTTCTTCCCATCCAAACTCTTTAACCAACGCTTCATTGACAATGATTGAACTTTCTCTATCGTATTCCGCAAGGTCTGATTCAAAATACCTACCTTTCAAGATGGATAAGTCCATCACATCTTTGTATTCCAGCGTGAAATTCATCATGTCAGATTCAACCTCCTTTTCACCAGATCTTAGCGTGCGTCCATACGTCCACCAGCCGATATGGTGAGTACTCCCAGCCATGGATTCCACTTCTGGCATTTGCTTTACGAGATTGCTAAATTTTTCATATTCCGACTGACTTTCAACCCTTACACCAATAATGTTTTCTTTATCAAAACCCACATCAAGTTCGGACTGATACTTTGCATTATTGCCAAAGGCTAAAGCAGAAATTAATGCCACGATGGTAATCATGTACTGCAAGCCCAGCAATGTCTTCGAAAACCAATTGGTACCTCCAAGAGATAGATTGCCTCTCAAGATTTTGACTGGCTGATAAGAACTGATATAAAGCGATGGATATCCACCAGCAATTAAGGATGTGAAGATCAATAGTCCACCTAAGAACCAATAGATCTCCGTGTTGGAGGTAAGGTTCAATTCCAAATTAATGAAGTCCCACATGGCGCTATAAGCTGGGACAAAGAAGTAGGAAATGCCTAATGCCAAGACCATGGATAAAAACGAAAGCATTAGGTTTTCGCCCATGAATTGAACTATAAGCTGCTTACGATCACTTCCCATGACTTTTCGAATGCCTATTTCTTTCAGGCGTTTGCTTGAGATGGCTATAGAGGTATTAGTGAAATTGAAGCAGGCAATTAGCAACATTAGAATGGCCATAATTAACGGAGTAGTGATAGCGGGAGGGGGTGGCGGTTCGTTTAACCAATTGGACCGAATGTTTTGTGCATGCTTTCCAAGTGTAGTTAGCTGCTCAAGGTAATAGCTGCTAATTTGGAAATCCTCTCGTGCGCTGTTTTGAATCTCGACGGAGTTTTCATTGATGTAATCCAGCAGGTTTTGAGGAAATGCATTGCGCTCTGTCATTACAAATGTTGCATCGGTAAATCGCTCCCAATCGTTGGGTTCCAGCTCTCGAATTTTCAGGTAATTATCCCAATGGGAGATTGCTCTAAAACTAATGGAAGAATTTTGTGGTATTTCATCCAATACTCCCCCTACGGTCATCGGGTATTGTGTTCCTTCCTCTGTAATGACGGTGATGATTTCTCCAGTTGGATCAGCCTCTCCAAAGTAGGTTTGAGCTGCTCGAGCACTCAGGATGATTTTGCTTCTATCTAACAATGCTTCCTTGTTACCATACTTAAATGGGAAGGTGAACATTTCAAAAAAGTCATCTTCCACAAAGGCGATACCCTGGTTGAATACTTTTAAGTCCTTTTTCATCACAAGTCCTGCCGTCGCGTACCTTGAATAATGAGAGATTCCTGTGACTTTATCCTTTATTTGGGCACCTAAAGGCATAGGAGCAATCCCATATGGCACTTTCCTATCCTGAACATCTTTATAGATGTGGACTTTGTAGATGCGTTCATGATTGACATGGTTTTTATCATAGTCGGCAGCAAATTTCCAGTTGAGGTAACCGACAATGCAACAGGATAGCGAGAGGCCTAATCCGATGAGGTTGATAAAAACGTATGATTTATTTTTTCGAAAGTTCCGAAAAGTAATTTTGAAGAAGTTCCTGAACATAAGCATTAGGAGTTGGTGACCACTAATACTATAGATTCCAGAAATCTTGAAAGGTTGCTTTTAGGTAAAAGTATATGCCCACCATATCAGCACAAATTGCAATGGAAGCCTAAATGCAAGTATCCACACCATCTTCTTTTTTCTGTATCCTTTCATGAAATGATAGATGTTGGCGGGAAACACAGCTATAAGTAAGGCAATCACACCCCAAGCCGCAAGTGAAGTGTATGATGGGATTAATAATAGAATTCCCAGGATGATTTCTGCTATGCCACTGACCCAGTTGATCAGTTTTTTACTTCCTAGAAACGGCGGGATGATCTTCTCATAAAACCGAGGCATGATGAAGTGGTTGATCCCGGCCAGGATGTAAAGAATCGCCATGATCCAGAGGCTGATTGTTTCGGTAGACATCCTTCTAAATTAGATATATTTGATAAACATCAAATTCAACCCAAACCTATGTGCAGAATTCTCACCCTTCTTCTACTAGCCCTCATTGCTTGTGGTCCTGAAAAATCCACAGATTTAGCCCAACGTGCAGAAAAAGTTACGATCATCAGAGACGATTTTGGAGTACCACACATCTATGGTAAAACGGATGCGGATGCAGTCTTTGGACTGCTTTATGCACAATGTGAAGATGATTTTCGGCGGGTAGAGCGCAACTTTACCTGGGCCATCGGAAGACTGGCAGAAGCGGAAGGAGAGGAAGCACTTTATAGCGATTTACGAGCGAGACTCTTCATGACAGTAGAAGAGGCCAAGGAGTTTTACGCTTCTGCACCGGATTGGCTGAAAGAGTTGTGTCAGGCATGGGCAGATGGCATCAATTATTACCTCGAAACGCACCCCGAAGTGGAGCCTAAAGTGATCACAACTTATGAACCTTGGATGACCATGTACTTTACAGAGGGTTCAATTGGTGGAGATATTGAGCGTGTTTCTACAAAGCGGATAAAAGCGTTTTATGAGCAACTTGAATTAAATGAAAACCCTCTTTCATCAGACAAAAACAGCGAATATTCCCCTTCTGGAAGCGGTTCGACGGTTCGAGGTGAAGGGGTAGGTCAATTAAAAGAATCGTTTTTGGCTGATGAACATGAGATACTAGAGGAGCCTCAAGGCTCCAATGGCTTTGCCATCTCCGGAGACCTGACCGAATCAGGCAATGCCATGCTGCTGATCAACCCACATACTTCCTTCTATTTCCGGGGAGAGGTGCATGTGGTAAGCGAAGAAGGATTGAATGCGTATGGAGCAGTCACCTGGGGACAGTTTTTTGTTTACCAGGGCTTCAATGAAAACACCGGTTGGATGCACACTTCTACCTACACGGATGTGATCGATGAATTTAAAGAGACCATCATCGAGAAAGAGGACGTCCTATACTACCAGTATGGCGAGGAGGAGCGAAAAGTAGAGGTAAAAGAAGTGACACTGAAGTACAAGCAAGGGGGTGAAATCAAAGAAAAGACTTTCCCTATTTATCGAACGCATCATGGACCGATCACATACAAAGTAGACGATCAGTGGACAGCAACGGCACTCATGTGGGAACCGGTCAAAGCATTGGAGCAATCGTACACACGAACAAAAAAGAAAAACCTGGAAGAATTCAACGAGATGATGAACATCCGTACCAACTCTTCCAACAATACGGTTTTTGCTGACTCAGAGGGAAACATCGCCTACTACCATGGCAATTTCATTCCGATTCGTGACGAGCAGTTTGATTATTCGCAACCAGTCGATGGCAGCAATCCTGCTACCGATTGGCAGGGCCTCCATACGGTGGACGAGGCGATAACGGTTAAAAACCCTCCAAATGGGTGGATTCAGAATTGCAATTCCACGCCGTTTACTTCTGCAGCAGAGTACAGTCCGAAAAAGGAGAACTACCCGAGATACATGTACAGTGCACCGGAAAATTTCAGGGGCGTAAACGCCATTCGTTTGCTTTCTCAAGCGGACAACCTTTCGTTAGACGGACTGATTGAGTTGGCGTACGATCCTTACCTACCTGCATTTGAGAAGGTGATACCTGTCTTGATTGAAGCTTACGATAATTCCAATAAGGATACAACGATGTGGGATGCCATAGAGGAACTAAGAAATTGGGATTTCACTACAGGGGTGGATTCCAAGGCGATGACGCTGGCACATTTTTATGGAATGAATCTGGATAAATATGGGGGTGCTCCCGAAAAGCTCTCCTGGATGGAGGCGTTTGACTACTTTTCTGAGATTCCAGAAGAGAAACTGCTTGAAATTTTTGAAAAGACCATGGATGAAATGAATAACCGATTCGGTACCTGGCTGATTCCGTGGGGAGAAGTGAACCGATTTCAGCGGACCTCAGGTGCAATTGATGCATCGTTTAATGACGATGCTCCAAGTATACCGGTAGGGTTTACGACTGCTAGATGGGGTCACCTGGCGGCCTATGGCATGAGAGGGCAGCATGATGTAAACAAAATTTACGGAACGAGAGGGAACAGCTTTGTGGCGGCTGTGGAGTTTGGTGACAAGGTGAGAGCCAAAACCATTTTGGCAGGCGGACAAAGCAGCGACCCAAACTCTCCGCATTTTGATGATCAGGCACAGATGTATGCGAATGGGCAATTCAAAGAGGCAGCCTACTATCGAGAAGACGTTGAAGCCAGAGCAGAAGAAACGTATAAACCAGGGAAGCGTAATTAGTCAAACATGAAACCACTCAAAGTTCTCCCATTTTTATTGGTTCTGTTATTGTTTATTAACTGCAGTAATGAAAAAGGGCCTATTCCAATCTCTGACATGCACACGTATGATGTGATCCAAACACAGATTTGGGACACACAGTGTATTAGCTGTCATTCAGCTGGCTCAACGTTTGCAAGACAATCCGACCTGGTCTTAACAACCGGAAAATCATATGATCAATTGGTTGGACGTGCCCCTAATAATAATGCAGCA
Organism: Ekhidna sp. ABH4_415; assembly: GCF_056161305.1. Classification (NCBI taxonomy): domain Bacteria; kingdom Pseudomonadati; phylum Bacteroidota; class Cytophagia; order Cytophagales; family Reichenbachiellaceae; genus Ekhidna; species Ekhidna sp. ABH4_415. Next base: position 68,093 of record NZ_JBSWYW010000005.1, on the reverse strand, counting down.
CTGGAAGATGGTTTAGAGCTGGTAGGAACGGAGGGCTTGCCCAGTCTTTTTAAAAGCTTTTTGTGGGAAAAGATAAATGCCAACGATCAGGAACACTTCTACTCTGACCATCCGCTGTATGGAGCAATCATGCCCTTGGGTGGCGACTTTTTGACAAATGGAGAACTGGAATTTATCCGTGAATGGATTATTAAAGGAGCGCCTAAAAGCGGTCAGGTTGCTGATGTGTCATTGCTGAATGACGAAACAAGGTTCAAAGAACTTCCTTTTGAGCCGCTGGCTGTGCCAGAAAGTGGCTATCAGTTTCATTTAGGCCCATTCGATATTGAATCAAACACAGACAGAGAATTCTTTTACTATGAGCCTCCCTTTAGTGAAGATGATATCTTTATCAATCAGATCGAGATATCTATGCGAAAAGGCAGCCATCACTTTATTTTTTACGCATTTGAAGAGGGCACCCCGTCTGTCTCCATCCCTGAACCCTTGACTATTCGCGATTTATACGATGAGAATCAACAACTCATTACCCGTAATTTGATCCCTCTTCTGTATCATGAATTTATAGCGGGAACGCAGTGGCCAAGGATGAATTACAGGTATCCCGAAGGAGTTGCCTTGAGATTTAAAGGAGGCAAGGGACTCGACCTTAATGCGCATTATGCCAACCGTACAGACGAAACAATGACAGGTGAAGTTTATGGGAACCTGCACACTATTCCAGCATCTGAAGTCCAGCATGTTGCCGAAGTACTAAATCTGAATAATCAAAATTTTGTTCTGCCTGCTGGCGAGGTTACGACCATCCAAAAAACCTACTACTTTAATGAGCGGATTAACATCTTCCAGTTGTTTTCTCATGCTCATGAGCACATGACAGAGTTCAAAGTATATCAAGTGGGTGGAGCCCAGGATGGCGAGCTGATCTATATTTCATACGATTGGGAGCACCCTCCTATTCTTGAGCTTGATCCTCCACATGTTTTGGAAGCAGGTGAAGGGTTGCGACTGGAGGCCACTTACGATAATTGGGAAGACAGAGATTTAACTTTTGGCCTTCGCAGTTCAGATGAAATGATGATCCTTTTTGGGGCTTATTATAAAGATTAAATCAGACAGCAAGATGAAGACGCTAATTATTATTTTTTGTTTATCGCTCTTTTCTCACGTTCAAGCTCAATCACTAATCGGGTCATGGGAGTGGACCGAAACCAGAGAAGATGGTCAGAAGGTAAAAGGTGTGGTAACGTTCACTGAAAACTATCAGGCGGCCGCATGGTTTGATGCGGAAACAGGCGCTTTTATTGAAGCGAATGGTGGCAGCTGGACATTGGATGGTAACACGATGACTGAAGTGCCTGAGTTTCATACCACTGACACTTCGAAAATTGGAGTTCCACGGTCATTTGAAATCGAATTTAATGGAAATGACAAGATGCGTATCGTTGGAATGGAGAACTGGGCAACTCGCGTTGATGATGGAACACCGGGAGATCTCAATGGCGCATGGCTGATGTCTGGCAGGAAGCGTAATGGAGAGATACAGGAACGAGATACGAACCGACCAAGGAAAACAATGAAGATTCTTTCAGGAACGCGTTTTCAATGGATTGCTTATAATACTGCGACGAAGCAGTTTATGGGTACTGGGGGCGGAACCTACACCACTGTAGATGGTAAGTACACTGAGAATATTGAGTTTTTCTCATGAGACGACAGCCGGGTGGGCATGAGTCTGGAATTTGACTATGAACTCAAAGACGGGAAGTGGCACCACTCCGGCAAAAGCAGCAAAGGTGACCCGATGTATGAGGTTTGGAGCAGGAGAGAGAATTAAATCAGAATGTTATTCCGACCACTCTTTCTGCTGGCAGGCTTGAGCCGGTAATTATAAGATTCCTGATCCCTTCGCTTTGTTTCGTCAGGAATGACGGACCAGTCTTGGGATCAGCTCAGCTTAATCCCATCCCCAACCCTAATCTTCCCTGTCTCTATCGCCAGCGCATTCACTCCAAAAATCACCTCTTTGCCCTCTCGTCTGTAGGTAGCTAGTGTTTTGAGCGGTTCACTTCCTTTTTTACCAGTTTCCTGATCGACCGTTGTGAAGACGCATCGCTTGCATGGGTGAGTGACGTGGAACTTTACTTCACCGATTTGAATGTCATTCCAATTATCCTCCTCGTAAGGTTGACTTCCTTCGACGACTATATTCGGACGGAACCGATTCATGGGGAGCTCCACTTCCATTCTGGAATTGAGATCATCAAGCGAAGACTGTCCGATGATCAGATAGGGGTAGGCATCTGCAAAGCTGACATTTTCATTGTTGATGGCCCGATCAGGGTTTACCGGACGAGATCCACCTTCGGTCATAAAAACCAACTTGCAGGATTCACCGGAAACCGCTGAAAACCACTCATTGATATACGTAGCAGCTTCCAGTGCCGCCACTTGATCATCCCAGATAGTTACATGAATACTGTTTCCATTTTCTACCGTGATTGGAATTTTTAAATCAGGCATATCGCGATGCGAAGCAATAATGTTTTCATCAGACAATGAAATGCCTACTTGTGATAGATGTGGATGCGTGCGCTGGGTGACGTGACCATTGTCTTTGTTCACTATCATCCAACGCCTGTCATATCTAAAGCCTTTTTCCATCGCTTCAACCTCCTGAAGAGAGATTCCTTGCAAGGATTTAATGGGGTAGATATAGAGGCCTGAGACTTTCATTAGGGGTATTATATCAGCAAGACGATTAAGATCTCAATTATCATTAGAATTCCTACTTTCATACAGATCAATAGCTTGTAGATAATTGATGGCTCCTCTTTTTGTCAAATCATGAATGAAGCCGTCAAGTTCAGGATGCTTCTTTTTAATCCATGATACTAAAGAATCACGCTGCATCAGCCACCTGTTCCAATCTGCATTGGGACATTCTAGCAGTTTTATTTGCAAAATTTTATGGTTAGTAAAAGATATTTCATATCGACAAATTAAAGGGTCATTCTCAAGAAATCTATACCGTCTTGAACTTGATTCAACGGTCACCAAAAGGCTATCTGTGCTATTTATTAATTCGATAACCTTATATGATGTGTTAAAAGTGGAGTCCCACTTAAACTGCTCATAGAAGCTTGACAATGAATAGGAAACAGAATAATTCCCTTCAACAATAGTAAGGCTGTCTCCGATTAACTGACTTAGCTTTTGAAAATCAGCAGCGTTCAAACTTTCATAGTATTTCTTAGCGATATCAGCATGTGACTTCTCATTACAAGAAAACACTGCGAAAACTATCAGCAAGAAATGCAACAATCTTTTCATAGAAACGGCTACTTCTTCGCCCAGTTATCCCTCAACGTAATCGTACGGTTGAAAACCAGGTTATCCGAAGTGGAATCTTCGTCCACACGGAAATAGCCGATTCGCTCGAACTGCATCTGGTCACCAACTTTCGCATCCTTCAGAGAAGGTTCTACAACCGCTTTTTTGTTGATCGTAAGTGAATCCGGATTCAGGTGATTTTTAAAGTCATCCTCTATGGTGTTCAGGTTTTCTGTCTTGAACAGGCGGTCATACTCTCTCACTTCTACATTTACCGCATGTGGTACGGAGACCCAACCTAGGGTGCCTTTTACTTTCTTGCCGCTGGTGTCTTGCCCACTACGGGTTTCAGGATCGTATTCAGCATACAATTCTTCAATGGTGCCATCTTCTGCTTTTTTATACCCGGTGCATTTGATGATGTAGGCAAATTTCAAACGCACCTCACGGTCAGGCCCAAGTCGGTACCACTTTTTCGGACTTGGTGGATCTTCTAAAAAGTCTGACTGATCGACATAGATTTCTCGAGTGAATGGCATCTCTCGTGTTCCGGCAGACTCATCTCCAGGGTTGTTCACCCCGGCCATCATCTCCACTTTGTCTTCCGGCCAGTTAGTGATGATCACTTTCAGCGGGTTCATGATCCCAAACACCCGATTGGTTGTGGCGTTCAGATCTTCACGCACGGCATGTTCCAGCACTGCAATGTCTGTGATGCCATCTCTTCTGGCTACTCCAATGGTGTCAGCAAATTTCCGAATGGAAGCAGGTGTAAATCCTCTTCGTCTGATCCCTGAGAGGGTCGGCATCCGTGGGTCGTCCCATCCATTGACATGACCCAGCTCTACCAGTTCCCGTAGCTTTCGCTTACTTACGATCGTATAGCTAAGGTTTAATCGTGCAAACTCCGTTTGCTTGGAAGGAAAAATTTCTAACTCTTTGATAAACCACTCATATAGCGGCCGGTGCACTTCAAACTCCAACGTACATAGTGAATGGGTCACACCTTCAATGGAATCAGATTGTCCATGTGCAAAATCATAGGTTGGATAGATGCACCACTGGTAGCCCGTCCGGTGGTGAGGCAATTGCTTGATACGATACAGGATTGGATCACGCATGTGCATGTTCGGAGAGCTAAGGTCGATTTTAGCTCTTAGTACCTTTTCTCCATTTTTAAATTCACCTGACCGCATGCGCTCAAACAGATCCAGATTTTCTTCTACTGATCGATCCCGATAGGGGCTTGGCTTCCCTGGTTGAGTCGGGGTGCCTTTAAGCTTATTGAATTCTTCCTGGGAAAGGTCATCCACGTAAGCAGAACCTTTTTTGATCAGCTTAATCGCCATCTGGTAGAGCTGCTCAAAGTAGTCAGAGGCGTAGTACTCTCGATCTTCCCAATCGTACCCTAGCCATTTGATGTTTGATTTAATGGAGTCTACATATTCGGTTTCTTCTTTCTCCGGATTGGTGTCATCAAAACGTAGGTTACACTTTCCTCCATACTTTTCAGCCAGACCGAAGTTAAGGCAGATGGATTTGGCATGACCAATGTGCAGGTATCCATTGGGTTCCGGAGGGAATCGTGTTACAATTGAATCGTACTTTCCTTCCTTCAGATCTTTCTCGATCAATTGCTCGATGAAGTTCAATGATTTCTTAGCCTCGTCCATAATTTGAAATTAGTGTGCAAAAGTAGGGGAATGATTATTGAAATTCTATGCTATGAAATAATCAACTCCCAATAACCTACATCAATCCAGCGGCCAAACTTAAAGCCTACTTCTTTGAATTCGCCGATCTTTTTGAAACCCAGTTTTTCATGAACAATTCTGCTTGGTTCATTGGGCAAGGACATTCCTCCGATGACCGCATGAAAGCCCAGGGTTTTCAGCTGTTTCATCAGCTCCGCATATAGGGGTAAGCCATAGCCTCTGCCTCCCTGATCTTTGTGAAGGTATATGGAGGATTCAGTAGTCTTCGAATATGCCACCCGAGCTTTCCACTGAGTTGCGTATGCATAGCCTATGATTTGTTTTTCTTTTTCCATCACTAGCCAGGGAAGCTTCAGGTCAGATTGGACACGGTGAATTCGAAGCTCCATTTCATTAGTTGAAATTGGGTCTATTTCGAATGTCGCATGTGAGTGGAGGATATAATGATTGTAAATCTCCACAATTGATTTTGCATCATTTGATGTGGCTGACCTGATCATAGATTAAACTTAAAGCAATAAAGCGAGTTGATATCTGTAATGAGGATAAAGATTGTTACCAAAGTTCAAGCAAACATTGATCAGGTAAAAGCAGGATTTACTGAAGATCTGTTTCTGTCACTCAATCCGCCCTTCCCTCCGGTTAGGCTGTTACAATTTGATGGATGCAAGACCGGAGATGTAGTCGAACTGGAACTGAATTTCATTCTTTTTAAGCAAAAATGGATCAGCAAGATTGTCGAAGATTATGAGTCTGAATTCCAGTGGTATTTCATTGATCTTGGAACAAAACTTCCCTTCTTCCTGAAATTCTGGAAACATGTTCATGATGTTCGCAGAGCTTCAAAAGGATGTAAAATAGTGGATGATATAAGGTACACAACAGGCACACTTTTGACTGATATGCTGGTGCTTCCTCTTTTGTATCTACAATTCTTGTATCGCAAGCCCATTTATAAGCGAAGGTTTAAAGAAGAATAAAAGCATTGTATTTCAGCATTATCTACTCATCTTTCAATGCATCCACAGGATTTGCTTTGGCCACCTTCCAGGATTTGTACCCTACCGTAAGAAATGCAATGGCAAGGCTAGCCGAGATAGCCAAAATGAAAAACATCGGCCCCATGGAGATCCGGTAAGCGTAGTTGGCCAAAAATGCATTCATCATAAAGTAGGACAAAGGAGCAGCTATTGCAAAGGCAATGAGCATCAGCATGATCAGCTCTTTAGAGAATATATTCCAGATAGATAGCTCTGAGGCACCCATCACCTTTCTTATACCGATTTCTTTGGTTTTCTGGTTTGCCATGAAGGAGACCAGGCCGTAAAGTCCCAATGCCCCAATAATTATGGCGATGATTACGAATAGTCGAAAAAGCTTACTCACGCTTTGTTCCAATTCATACATCCCTGCTATTTGGTCATCGTAAAATTCAAAGTCAAATACATAGTTGGGGAAGACCTTTTCCCAGCTTAGCTCGATGTGTTCCAGCGTACCTTTTAGTGCTTCGAAGCTTCCATGCTGATCACTCAGCTTGATGCTGGCCTGGAAAATATTCCACGAATAGTTGGCCAGAAATACGTTGTTGATTTCGGAATGTAATGAGGCCGAATGAAAGTCATCCACAACTCCAATAATTGTCAGTTTTAGCGAGCCCCTTCCGTATTGTACCTGCTCTCCAATAGCCTCATTCGGGTCACTAAAACCAAGGGTATTGACCAGTTTTTTATTGACCACCACGTGGCTGGACGGATCTGTTTTCTTAAATGGCCCGCCAGCGATAAATTCCATTTCATACACATCGAAATAATCTGCATCAACATTTTTCAAGTTTCCGCTGTAGTCCTGTCCTTCGATATTGGGATGAAAAATAGGATTGGTTGAGTTGAAGGAGGCGATGGGTCCTGCCGTATTCAAGCTTACATTTTTGATCCCGGAATGATTGATCAAATTTGTTTTTAGAATCTGCAGCTTGGTAGAATCATTTTCGGGTAGCTCCACGGTAAGGATAGACTCCTCGTTGAAACCAAGATCTTTTTCCTGAAAGAAATTCATTTGGGCATTGAGGATAAGTATACCGATAATGAGAATCTGAGAGATGGCAAACTGCAAAATCACGAGTCCTCTTCTCAGTGACAGGAAGCCTGATGTCTGCTTAATGTTGAGACTGTTTTTGATTGCGAGCACAGGATTCATTTTAGCCAGAATGGTGGATGGATATAGTCCGGAAAGGAGCGTAACACCCAACATGGCCGGCAGCAAAAAGTATAGAATGCTGAGGTCAGAAGTGAAGTTCAGGTCAATGGGGTAGGGATAGATGTCCTGCACGGGTTTAGCCATAATGGAGGCAACTGCCAACCCCATAAAGGTTGCCAGGATAGTGATGACAAATGTTTCGCAGAGAAACTGAACCACCAGCTGTCGCTTGCTGCTCCCCATTGTTTTGCGAACGCCCACCTCTTTTGATCGCTTCACTGCCTGAGCAGTAGCCAGGTTGATGAAGTTGATGCAAGCGGTGAGGATAAGGAAGAGCCCCACCAGCCCAAAGACTGTTAGCTCTTCTTTGGTCGCCGTGATGCCTGCATAGGTTTTTCGAATGGTATCGCTATAGTGCAGATCGGATAGTGGTTGTAATCTATAAGTTCTGTTTTCGGCCGTATGCTCTGGCAGATACTTGTCTACGATAGTAGCCAGCTGAATCTCGATTTCCAATGGAGAAGTTCCCTCCTTGAGCAGCACATAACAGTTGGTCGCGCTATTGTACTCTTCCCAGCTTTTTCCATCATAAAACCACTTGTTGGTGACATCCTGATCCTTGTAATGAAAGATGATTTCAAAAGGAAAATCAGATGCTTTGGGCATATCTTCCACCACAGCTGTTACAACTGTAGTACGTTCATTTTCCAGAATGATGGAGCGACCGATAGCGTGGTGGAGGTTAGCATCTGTTAGATCAAAATACTTTTCCGCTACTGATTGAGTAAGGATCACTTTACCCGGATTGTCCAATGCATTATGAGAATCGCCTGCCAGAAAGTTCAATGTAAAAAGATCCAGGAACTGAGGCTCGACGAATACCACTCCGTCCTCTTCCTTATATCTTGTAATATTTCCCTTGTCATCTTCAATTCCAATTAATCCCTCGTTTTCATAAAACATCATTGTTGCATTGAGCTGAGGGAATTCGTTGCGAATCGCCTCCGCTAAAGGGTGGGTCTGGCCTCTGAAAAGCACTTTACCATTCGTGGTTTCCTGTTCATTGATTACCCGATAGAGTTGGTGATAGTTGGTATGGTGCTTGTCGTAGCTAAGCTCGTGGCTCAATATTTTGTAGATCAGGAGACCGCATGCGATCCCCATGGCTAGTCCGGAGATGTTCATCAATGCGTAGACTTTCTCACGCTTGATGAACCTGATTGAGGTTTTGAAATAGTTTTTTAACATGCCTAAATAGTTGAGTTTTTGCCGGTCATAGACCGGATTAATTATTGAGCGCCTGAAGAAGCGTAGAACGGTCCACGCGAATCGTCTTCTGGCTTTTAATAGTCCGTATGTATTAATATCCTCATCGAATTGTTCCTCCAGATCGCCAAGAATTGCTTCTTGCAATCGGGGATCGCAATACCATTTGAAAAACCTGATGAATAGCTTCGGTGGACGGGGAGTGCTCATGCAGAAAAGTTGAGTTGTGGAGCAAGCTTCCACAGGTTAGTCCTTGCATCTTTCATTTCTTGAAGCAGGACTTTGCCCGCATTGGTGATTTTGAAGTAGCGCTTTTTTCTACCTCCTCTTTCCTTTGTAGCACCACCCATAAAGGATTCTAAAAATCCCTTTTCTTCTAAACGATATAGCGTGATGTGAACCGAACTGAGATTTACTTCTCGATTTTGATGCTCCTTAATTGCCTTGACTACAGTATTTCCATAAGCATCTTCACCGAGGATTAAAACCATAGTAAGAATGAGCTCTTCAAACTCACCTAAAAAATTTGTTCTACCCATTTTTATTGAATTTGTAAAACAAATATACGGATCATTTCTATTTAAGTTGTAAAAGAAATGAATTTTGATTCGTAACTTCTGTGTGATTGAGTCAAAGTGACCCATCAAAGGGTGTACATTTGTTGTCCTGAAATGAAGGCAGCATCACTGGCAGATATTAAAAGAGAACTCAAGCAAAGAAGCCCTGACGAATTACTGGCTATTTGTTTACGTCTGGGCCGGTTTAAAAAAGATAATAAAGAACTTCTAACCTATTTACTCTTTGAGGCTGGAGATGAACAGAGCTATATCAAACTGCTGAAAGAGGATATCGATGACATGATGGAAGAGATCAATATGTCTCACCTCTATTACGTGAAGAAAGGCCTTCAGAAAATTGTTCGCTCACTCAATAAGTCGCTTCGCTATTCAGGACAAAAGCAAACAGAAGTGGAGGTTCGATTGTATTTCAGCCGGTGTATAAAGGATTCTGGTATTGCAATAAACAGGAACACGACGATTAATAACCTGTATCATAGAGAAATCAAGCGAATCAATAAAGCACTTGCAAGCCTTCATGAAGACCTGCAAGCGGATTATAGGTTTGAGTTGGATAAAATCAAATGACCTTCCTTTAGCATCCTCTGGAGGCTTCAGTTCATGTAGTGTGACTGTAACTCTGTCCAGCGAATATGTTACCAACAGTTATTCAACTTTTAGTGATTCCACCGGATTTGCTTGCACTGCTTTGTAAATAAAAATATAGATCGTTCCCACTGCCAATATCAAGATAACCCCTAAACCCATAGATATATTGTAAAATGAAATTTCTGGGGCATTGTATACTTTACTTGTCCAGGCTATATTGATAAGGACAGCCAATGGTGTGGACATAACGATGGCAATGGCAATAACCCAAATGAACCCTTTGGATAGTCCGAACATTAGGCTAGGCAGTTTAGAACCCAAGACTTTTCTAATTCCAATTTCTTTGGTTTTAAGCTCTACATGGTGAATAACCATGCTAAATTGACCGAGGCATGCAATTAGAATTGCAATGAAACCAACAATGCCAATGATATTCACGAGCTCGGAAAATTCTGAATTTATATCTTCCATTCCGTACTCATATGTTTGATAATCCATTCTGCGATTGTTATCGAATGTGTTCCAAACAGATTCAATTATTTCTGAACCCTGCTTCGGAGAAACTCCTGCAACCTTTATATTGATAGTAGAAAGTGATTCTGGCTTGTATTGTATAATTAGGGCCCCACTTTCGACGAAGATAAATTGATAATTAAAGTCTTTTACCACTCCAATCACCCTCTTTTTTTCAGAGGTCGTTTTACGCGTGTCCTTATCGAAAGATTGTATTTCGATAATTGTGTTTAATGCACTCAGTGCATTCTCATGTCCCAGAGCGTGCATGGCTTTTTCATTAATAATGACATTGCTACTCTCATTTTGTGGACGACTAGAAAAATTCTTTCCTGCGATTAATTCAATACCTAAGTTTTCGAGTGCGTATGCATCGATGGAAAAAATAGAAGACTTGATATTTCTATCAGTGGAAGAGCGATTAGTTATTTCTACATTTTCAAAGGGAGAGATAACTGGAAGGTTTGAGACAGCAGAAACGCCAGCTACTTGTGGGTTCTTCAACAATTCTGTTCGAAATGTCTCGTATGGGATATTATTTGTTTTGGGTACGTTTATAATATTGGTATGATCAAAACCGTAATCAGTGGTGACAAAAACCCTAGCCTGCTGATACAGTATAATTGTTGTTATGATAAATATTACCGAAAAAGAATACTGAAAAAAAACCAGAATCTTTCTGAAGATGAACGAGGGAGACTTTCTGGAGCCTGTAGATCCCTTCAAAACAGAAATAGATTTGAAAGAAGAAAGGTATAATGCCGGATACACCCCAGACACAAAACCTAAGATTATTGCAAAAGCTATGAATGAAATATAGATGTTGAAGTTGCTATTGAAATTCATAGTAATGGCTCCATCAATATCACGCAAAATCTTCAGGTCATTAAAGATTGGAACCAAAACCTGAAGTAAGAAAAAGGCACAGATAAGCGACACGAAAATGACCAGCTGGGCTTCCATCAAAAACTGAGTAATAACTTGTCTTCTGCCTGCACCAAGCACTTTTCTTACGCCAACTTCTTTTGCTCGTTTTAACCCTCTAGCAATAGCCATGTTCATGTAATTAAAACTAGCAGAGAGGATCAGAACCAGACCGAGAATACCGAAAAAATAGGCCACAAAACCAGGAGTTGTAATTCCAATTTCATTTCGGATCAACGAACCCAGGTTTATTTGATCGAGTCGTTGCGTTTCAAAATGATACAGACCTTTTTTCTCATCAGGTATTTTAATATCTAGACTAGCAATGTAGCTTTCAAGAATCTCAACAGAAGTTTCCTCTTGCAACCTGAAATAGTTATAAAACACTTTCGAACCTTTCTCCCAGTCTGTCAGTAATTTTTTATTTTCCTCCTTATTTGAAAACGCACTGATAGGTATGATTATATCATAAGAAAGATGAGTTTTATACTTAGTCTTATCGATCACTCCCGACACAATGAAATCACCTAAATCTTGAATGGTAATCGTTTTTCCAATTGCTGTACTTTCACCAAATATTTTGGTCGCCATTTCTTTAGAGATAATCAGATTGGTTTCATTATCTAATGCACTTACCTTGTCTCCTCTCAGTAAATCGAAGTGAAAGAAGTTTAGGAAATTGGAAGATGCATATAATCCGCTGAATTGAAATTCATCTTCATCGATTGTCAAGAGTCCAGTTTTTTTGACGATTTGTGTTGCCGATGTAACTGACTCTATGTTGAGTGAAACAAGCTGGTTAAATTCATAAGGAGAAGTTCCATATGAATAATTTTTATCCTCTGCAACATCATGAAATACTGTGATGGCACGATAGGTGTTGACTGCATTTGGGTTATGTTCATCTTGAGTATCCTGATCAAAGATGAAGAGTATGATAAGCATTGTTATTGCCATGCTTACTGTCAAGCCGAACACATTTATTGCTGTGAAGCCTTTCTGCTTTAGAAGGTTTCTCAGTGAGATTTTAAGGTGATTTTTAAACATACCGTAATAGTTGAGTTTTATTGATCCTTCTGCTGGTTTTATAATGTCCTTTCTAAACAGCAGGAGAACGTCCTTTATAAATTTTCGATTGGCCTTTTTCTTTCCTAGTGCTTCCACTCTTTCCTCATAGAGTTCCATCAGGTCTCCTTCGATAGGTCTGACCAAATCAGGATGGCAATACCATCGAAAGAATTTGAGAAAAAGCTGGGGTGGATTATGCATTGAATAGTCGGGCAAACTTTACATCAAGAGATATAGCTGGTATGGCATCCCAAAGCGAGTTGCGAGTCTCTTTCGTATACTCCATGGCTTCTTTGCCGAGCGCAGTAATCTTGTAATAGCGCTTAGGACGTCCTGCCCTCTCCTGAGTAGCATCTTTGTCGTGCGATTCCAAATAATCTTTATCCTCAAGTCTCTTTAAGGCCGACTGCAAGGCACCTACACTAACGCCGCGATTTAACCTAGTTTCAATTTCTTTTTTAATGGAAACACCATACGCATTGTCGTAGAGAATTGCGACTGTAAGCATTACGATCTCTTCGAATTCACCCAATTGAAATTTTTTCATTTGTCTAAAAGTTGAATAATGAGCGATTTGCTACCCCTATGATTACATTCGATTCGTGTTCTCAATAATTGGGTTAGGCCTGTCTGCCGACAGGCAGGCGACACGCTTATAATTAATTCCTATTTGTAGAGTTTACGAAGAGACTAAATTTTTGTTATAAATTCCTAATTGTAGTAATATTTAAATGATGGATAGAATAGGAGTTAGTATTATTTGGCTATTCATCCTTTAGTGTCTCTACCGGGTTTCTATTAGCTGAACGAATGGCCTGAAAGCTGATGGTTGAAATGGCGATGATTAATGCTGCTGCTATTGCCACTACAAATACCCATATCTCGATTGGTGTACTGTATGCAAATTCCTGAAGCCATTCGCTCACAAAGAACCATGCAATCGGACAAGCCAGAAGGATAGCAACGAATACCAGTCGGGTAAATTCTGTCGAAAATGATACAGCCAGCTCGGCAATACTGGCGCCCAATACTTTCCGTATCCCCAGCTCTTTGATGCGCTGCTCTGCCGAAAATGCAGCTAGTCCAAACAACCCCAGACAGGCAATGATCATCGCCATGCCGGTAAACAGGTTAAGAATGGTAGCCATTTTCTGTTCAGAGCGGAACGTGGCTTCAAAATCCTGATCCATAAAGCTGTACTCAAATGGGACAGACGGATCGATCTGCTTCATTTCTTCTTCCAATGAGATCAACAACTTATTCAGATCTTCTGTGGTGGAGATCGCTTCCGAGTTAAATCGCATGGAGTAGTAAGACTTTCCCCCACCATAATCCCATACATGATCATTTTGATGATGAATGAGAATCAATGGATCAATTTCGGATTTGACGCTTTGAAAATTAAAGTTTTCAACCACTCCGATCACTTCATGCGCTTCTTCTCCACCAGATGCAAGGGCAACAGATTTACCGACAGCCTCATCAATCGACCAGCCAAGTGCCTTGACAGCCTCTTCATTTAGGATGACTTTATACTTGTCATTTTCATGGGCAGCTTCAAAATTTCTTCCTTGCAAAAACTCCAAGCCAAGGACGTTGAGGTAATCTTCATCGACTCGAAGGTTGCTCAGTTGCACGACCGGGTTATCCGGGCCATCAGCACGGTATCGATCGCCAGTCCATACAAATGGAGGGACGCCAAAAGATTTTCCCACCACAGAGAATTGTGGATTTGAAGCAAGCCGATTCTTAACATTTTGGGTATCAAAACCAAGTTCCTCTACATTGTGCAATTGCAGGATATTTTCTTTGGCAAACCCTACATCTACTTTTGATGCGTAAGTCAGCTGTTTTTGCACAAAAAAGGTACAGATAATAAGAGCTATTGAGATGGTAAACTGGAATACGACAAGCCCATTCCTGATGCTTCTCCCCTTAAATCCCGTATTTATCTTCCCTTTCAATGACTCTATGGGGCGAAAAGATGATAAGTATAATGCGGGGTAGCTTCCAGCCATAAAGCCCAGAAGCAGGATGAAAGCGGTCGCTACGAAATAGAAGGTAGGATTGCTTAAATAAGGAGACAATTCAATTTGCTTGTCAGCGAAATGATTGAATGGACCGATTGTCAGCTTGACAAGGATAAAAGCCAGAACTGTCCCAACACTTACGAAAAGCACGGACTCCAAAATGAATTGCTGAATGATTGATTCTCGCTTCGATCCCATCACCTTTCTCATACCCACTTCCTTTGATCGGTTGGTGGCACGAGCTGTAGACAAGTTCATGAAATTGATGGCGGATAGGATTAGAACGAGTAAACCGATAGCACCGAATATTTGCGAGAATAATGGGTTTCCAGTAGGACCAAAAGCATGGCTTGATGGTGTTCCTGAAATGTAAATCTCTCTCAATGGCTGTAGCTCAAGTTTCCAGAGGTTGCCGGCAGTAAACTCCTCGTAGCTTTGCTTAAAGATACGCTCGGCAGTGGGAGGAGCCCACTTTGGAGGGATTTCCTGAATCTCATGCTCCAGTAAAGCAATGTTTGTTCCCTCGCTTACCAAGCCGTAGGTGGAGAAAGTCGTCCATATCCATTTCCACCCATGAGCTTGCATCATTTCAGACTCACTTTTTAAAGAAACCAGGGCGTCAAACTGAATATGAGATTGAGAAGGCACATCCTTAAGAATCCCTTTCACTGTAAAAGATTTCCAGGATCCATCGTATTGTTTAATCTCCACATTGCGACCCATTGCTTCAGATGGAGACACTTCTGGCCCAAAATATCGTTTCATCGTTTTTTCAGTCAGCAGTATGGCCAGTGGATCTTGCAGCGCTGATTTGGCGTCTCCTGAAATGAAAGGAAAGGTGAATACCTCAAAGAAATTTTCTTCTGCAGCGTACAACCTGTTTTCCTTAAAGGCATTACCCTTATTGCCGTTGGATGAAGTGGTTACAGTCATGGCCCCAAGGGACATTAAACGCGTTACCTCTTCAAATTCCGGAGCATCTTCTCGCAAGGCTGTGGCAACATTTGGACCGGTTGCCGACATGGTATTATTCCAGTCGCCCCAAATAAACGGTTGATTTACACGATAGATCCTGTCTCCTTTTTCATGAAACGAGTCGAATGACATTTCATCATGGATATACAGACCGATTAGGAGACACGTGCTGATGCCGATCGTGAGTCCTAAAAGATTGAGTACAGTAAATTGCTTTTGCCTGATCGCATTCCGCCAGGCGATTTTTATATTGTGTTTATACATGCCGTAGTAGTTGATTTTTGTAGTCCCTTCAAAGTTTTTGATAATGGATGGGCGTAGAAGTTTGATTACTTCCCAAAAGAATACCCAGTTAGCACTCCATTTATTTTTAGTCCTTGAATTGTATTGATAGAGTTCAATTAGGTCTCCTTCCACGAAGCTCACGAGTTCTGGATCACAAAACCAGCGGAAAAAACGTAATAGAAATTTGGGAGGGTATTGGACACTCATGAAAGAGTGAATTTAAGATCTAAGGCTACTTTAGGTATCTCATTGTAAAGCTGATTGCGTACTTCTCTTGCGTGTTCAATAGCATCTTTTCCAGCAACCGTCAATTGAAAATACCGCTTAGGCCTGCCACCTCGATCTCCGGTGGATTCTCCTTCTTTTGAAGAAATGTAGCCTTTTTGCTCTAGTCTCTTTAATGCGGATTGAAGTGCCCCCACACTTACGGATCGTTTAAGCTTTTCCTCTATTGATAGCTTGATGGAAACGCCATATGCATCTCCGAATAGCACACCAACCGTCAATAAAACAATCTCTTCAAATTCACCTAATTGATACTTACCCATAGTTGTTTCCTAATTGCAGTGTTGCAATTCTAGAGCAATATTAGGTTAATTCCTAATTGTAGTGTTGATTTAATATCAAATAAAAATCCGACTTGGATGAAGTCGGATTTAAAAATAGCTTTTTGGTCTCTCAAGATCGATTATTCATCTCGAAGTGAGTCTACCGGATTAACAAGAGCAGCACTGAATGACTTAACGCTTACGATTGATAGTGTAATAAACAAAGCACCAAAGCATGAGGCTATTAATACCCATCCTTGAATTTGAATTCTATATTCATATTGCTCAAGCCAATTACTAATTAAATAATACGCTATAGGTAGCGCAAAGAGACATGAGATAAGTACAAGTAGTACAAACTCAATGGAAAGCAGTTTCCATATATTATAAATAGATGCTCCTAGCACCTTTCTGATGCCAATCTCTTTGGTCCGTTGTTCCACCATGTAGGCTGCAAGTCCAAATATTCCAAGGCTACTTATTAAAATTGCCAAGAGAGCAAATACATGTGAGATGTTAGCTAGTTGTTCGATCTTCTTAAATTTCTTATTATGAAGATCACTGATAAAGTCAATGCTAAAGGGTACGTTATGCAAGTGTTTTTTATGAATTTCTTCAATGCCTGAAATAGCATCTAATACAGGTATTTTGGGGTTCAATCTTAAGATCTGAAAATTTCGTAATTCTACTGGGCTCACAGCATAAATGGTTGGTCTTACTTCGCTAAAAGGACTCTCCATCAGGAAATTTTTAACGACACCTATTATTCGTGATTTGTTAGACCATTTAATACTCGTCTCAAGAGGATCTGTTAACTGCATGTATTCAACAGCTGCTTCATTGACAATAATAGCTGCGGAATCACTATTGAGTTCCTCGGAGAAATCTCTTCCTTCAATAATCTCCCAATCAATCGTTTGACCAAAATTATGGTTCACAATAAACGTACATAATTGCGGCTGAAGTCCTGTATCCATTCCATCCCAACTAATGTTTCCACTTTCTGTCCATATTCCTGTTAGAGGCGCGGAGGATTGTGTGAAGTGAGTGATCAAACCAGATGCTAAAAGGTCATTTCGGAACGCATCATTGGTTGACCAATGTTCTACCGCATGCATTGAAATAGAAACAATTCCACTTTGATCATAACCCAGTGGCCGATTACTTGCATGATTTATTTGCTGACTCACAATCAATGTACCAATGATCAAAATAACAGCAATGGTAAATTGAAAGACAACTAATGACTTTCTGAAAAAAACAGCAGAAAGGGTGTTATGGTATGTTCCTTTTAATACTCGAATTGCACTGAAAGTTGAGAGATAGAAGGCTGGATAACTTCCGGAAACCAGCCCAATGCTCAATGCAAATCCAACACCACTTGCCCAAAATTGGAGAGAATTCAAAGGGAAAGAAATTTGCTTATTGATTAAAAAATTGAAGAAGGGTAGTGAAAGGAATGCAAGTGCTGAGGCAAAAACGAAGGAGATAAATACCGTCAATATAGACTCAGTTAGAAACTGCGCAATTAGTTGGCGCCTCGTTGTACCGATAGATTTTCTAATACCTACTTCTTTAGCTCTTCGAATGGACTGAGCCGTGCTTAAGTTCATGTAATTCACACACGCCAGAAGCAAAACAAATCCTCCAATGATCCCAAACCACCAAACGTATTGAATATCACCTCCTGTCTGAATGCCATTTTCCCAGTTGGACCGTAAATGCCAGTCCCTCATGGGATGAAGAAAAACTTTGGTATCATAGATTTTATCTTTTTCAGAGAGATTGTTGTGAATAATTCTTTTGACTTTTTTGTTGACGTTATCCAGGTTGACGTCCGGTTTTAGCACCACATACAATCTGTTTGTGAAGCTGCCCCAGTTAGTTTTGTGATCACGCCATGAGATTGATGACTCATAAAAATCCCAATCTCCTATGAAATTGACACCATGGAATGAGCTATTTGATGGAATATCCTTAAAAACTCCTCTTACAGTCACATACCAGTTCCTTTTAGCTTTAACCGTTTTTCCAATTGGATCTTGATCTCCAAATAAAGCCTTTGCCAGTGATTCCGAAATCAGCCCACTACCCATTTCGGAGAGGCTATTTCTATTTCCCTTTACCATACTTAGAGAAAGGAGATCTGGAGCTCCCACATCCATAAACCCTCCCTTGGCGGTGATTGCTTTTTCATCATACGTTACGACCATGTTTCCAAGCCAGGTAGAATAGATTACATGTTCAAAATCATCCGCGTATTCATTTTTTAAGGCCAGATGAAGTGGATAAGGAACAGAAACAGAATTTTCTATATTTCCATTAATGTTCTCCTGAACACGGACCATTGCCACCCGATCATAATTCTCATTCTGTTTGTTGAATGAAAGCTCACTTTCTATCCATAATCCGATGAGCATTGCAATGGTCAGTCCCATCACAAGTCCTCCAATGTTTAGGAGAGTAATTGATTTTCTTCGAATGAGATTTCTGTAACTAATTTTTAAATAGTGCTTCAGCATGCCATAATGGTTCATACGATAGGTCCCATCAAATCTTTTAACAATTCCTGGCCTTAAGAGCTTTAGAACCTCCCATGTAAAACGCCATCTGGATGGCCTTTTTTCAAACCGTTCCATAAGGTCACCCTCAATGTCTTCCACATAGTCCGGATGGCAGAACCAGCGAAAGAAGCGAAGGGGATATTTTGGGGGTTGCTTCATGCGCTTAAACCTCCTTGGTTTTTAAAACCTTGGAGGCTTTATTAAACTTCACCACAAATTCAGGAACAGCATTCCATAGTCCTAGTCGCTGTTCCTTGGTTTCCTGAAGAATGTTTTTACCCGCTGAGGTAAGATGGAAGAATCGCTTTCTCTTTCCACCACGCACGCTGGTTGCTTCTCCAAACTCTGAGGTTAGGTAGCCTTTTTTCTCTAGTCTTCGAAGTACAGTTTGTAGTGCTCCGATACTCACCTTTCGGTTGAGACGCTTTTCCATCTCTTCAATAATGGCAAATCCATATGCTTCATCAATAAGGATGGCCACTGTCAGCATCACCACTTCTTCAAATTCTCCGAGTTGATGTTTTCCCATGATTTTACATTTTTACCTTAAATGTAGTATTAATAATTAATCTTATACCTTAATTGTAGTTTTAATGTTGCGTTATCAATTCGATTTTTGAATGTAGTCCAGCTTACCTTTTAGCATGAAATGATTTTCCAGAGCTACAGGAGGCCTTTTTTATCGGCTACATTTGAAGAAATTTTTTTTATGAAGAATCTCACTTATTTAGTTTTTTCTGTATTTATAGTCGCTTGTCAATCAGGGAAACAAGACCAGGAGCAACAAAAATCAGAAGCTACTTACAAAGCTCCCGATCATCACTCAGAATCGCTTACTAAGGTTTTCGACGCACATGGAGGCTATAATCAATGGTCAAAGATGAAGTCCCTTTCCTACGTGAAAGGGGGCGAGTCAACGATAACCAACCTTCAAAATAGAAAAATCAGACTCGAATCAACTAAGCAAATTATCGGATTTGATGGTAATGAAGTTTGGGTGACACCCGACACAGTGGATGCCAGACGAGCCCGGTTTTATCACAATCTGTACTTCTATTTCTATGCAATGCCATTCGTCGTAGGAGATCCGGGAGCATTTTACGAAGATGTAGAACCTCGTGAGATTTTAGGTAAAACGTACAATGGAATCAAAATTTCTTACGGGGAAAATATTGGAGATGCCCCAGATGATAATTATATCTTATGGTATGATCCTGAGACCAACAAAATGGAATGGCTCATGTACACAGTGACCTATCGAAGTGGAGAACCTAGCAATACGTACAAGTTGATCAAATACGATCAATGGATAGAAATCAAAGGACTGTTGTTACCCACAGCCATTCAATGGCATCAGTTTAAGGATGACTCAGTTGGTGAGATGAGCAATGAGGTTGTTTTCGAAAGCATTGAGCTCTCAGAAGAGGCTCCTGCAGACAGCTTATTTGTGATGCCGGAAAACGCACAGATAGCTCCTCTGAATGTAGGTAAGGGTTGATAATAGGAAGGGAAGCGATAGAGTGGTTAGATTTGAGTGTTAATTCGCCTGAATCATGAGAAAATCATTTTTATCAATCATTCTGTTTTGTGTCAGTGCCATAGCATGGTCACAGGAAAAATCTCCCCTAGATGACCTTCCAGATTATATTAAACCTCTTACTTATTTCGGCCAGCGCGCTGATTGGTCACACGACGGTGAGCGGGTGCTATTCATTGAAAAAACATTTGGTGATGTCTATGAGGTAGAAGTGGCCACTGGCATCATACGTCCAATGACACATCATTTTTTCCATGAAGGGTTTGTTCGAGCTTTGTACTTATCCAATGGGGATATTCTATTGTCTGGGGCGAAAAATTTTGATTCTAACGATCCATGGAAAAGTAGAGATGCTAGAAATACGGAACTGTGGGTGTTGAAGAAAGATTTGAAATCACCACCCACACCATTGGGTGTTCATTGCAAGGAAGGGCCGGCAGTATCTCGGAAAAAAATGAACATTGCCTGGGCGTTGGGGTCAACGATATACAAGGGCGAAATAGAATATGACAATGGTAAACCAAAACTGAAAAACTGGAGGCCTTTGTTTACTTCTGGAGATTTGCCATCCCCTGCAAAGGGCTGGGATATGGAAACGCAAAATTTCAGACCAGGAAATGAAAACGAATTGATTTTTTATGCCTTCGGCGGCCAGTTTGGCTTTCAGGCAGAGGTATTTGGCTATGATATGGAAAAAAAGGAGTTCATCAATTATTCAAAAAGTGAGAGCACCTATGATGAAGCAGAAGGGACGTTTCCAGATGGATTAAGTATACTCGTTGAGAGCAATCGTCACCGCCCAAAATACAAAGGCATGAAGGAATTCCTCACGCTTGACATTTATAAGTTAAAACTCGACGGCTCAGGTGAAGTGGAGCGTGTTACTTACTTCAATGAAAATCCGGAATATAAGGCCTCTAATCCCGTGGTAAGTGACGATGGAAGGTATATGGTATTTCAACATGCCCATGCTGAAGATCCAGCAGGTAAAGGCAGAGGCCTACTTCTTTTGGATCTAAAGACCTGGGAAAAGAAAAAAGGAAAGCGTTAATCCCTCACTTATATAATCCTCTTTAATCTGAATGTAACTTTCATTTTTTCCCTGTCTCGATAGAGTTTAACCCTGATTTTTTTACCATCTCGTAATTGTAACAAGTTGTAGATATCCGATAAGGTATGGTACCTTAGACTTTTTCCATTAATGGACTGAATGATGTCTCCTCTGCGGATATCTGCTTTAAAAGCCGGGCTTCCTTTATCTACATTGATCACCTTCAGAGTGTCCAGGTTTTTACCTATAGTATTTAAAGACATTCCACTCATATCATATTCAAATGGGTCTTTGTAGTTATCACCTTTTCTCAGGTAAACCTTCTCGTTTGTATAATCAAAAGTAACATTGAAGCGATTGAGCAGCTCCCCCCCAAATGTTCCAATCCTTGCACCCCGTTTGATTATTTTGTTATAAGCACCCTCATATGGTGCAGAAACCAGCATTTCACTGAAGTCGAAGCAATCGATCATTACAGAGTCCATGCGTCCGACATGTCCTGGTATTTCGCCTGCAATTCCCCTCCCTAATCGGGTCTCGATCGTTTTTTCGGGTAGGTCAATACCATCAAGGTAGTTGTAGTCAATCAGTGCGGCATGACTGGCTCCTGTGTCGATCATGATTTCCAGATTCTTTTTTTTGCTGTCCTGCTTGATAGTTGCATTCAGAAAGGGCTTGGAACCACGTATTTCAATGGGAACTTCAACAGTTCTACGGCTTTTTTTAAATCGCCTGGGGTCATAGAGCGTCAATACATTATCATCATAGTTGATGTCAACAACAAAACGTGAAAAAATATCATAGCCAATAATGCCATGCACATCATCACCAATATTTTCAGAGAGTTGGAGGTAATCCTCCTTTAAGACGAGCATATTCATATTGTGACCGATAACCCCGCCAGGCAGTCCAAATGTGACCTGATTGGCAATATAAGCCTCCACAGAATCAATTAAACCCGGACCATCTATCGTGATTTCTCTGATGTAATTCACACCAAGAATGTCAGCATAAAGCTTTTCAGTAAGAATGGCGCTTTCTACGCCGGTATCAAGAATAAACTTGAGTGTAAGAAATCGATTGATGGTTATAGGAATAATTATTAGGTTGTTGTGTTGATCGAATGGGATTTCAATCTTACGGGCACTCTCAGGCATTTTAAAGCCAAACTCCTTCTGACCTGAAGCGGATGAGCAGAAGCAGGTATTTATTACTAAAATGAATGCAATCAGACTTATAATCGGATTTCTCATAGGAAAGTCTCTTACGTAATGAATTACACTCATCTAACAACACGAACAAAATCTAACCCTTATTTGATTGATAAAATTTACTCAAATAGATCTTGAATGTCGTTCTGTGAGAGACTTTTTACGAAACTTTCTTCTACGGTTATAAGATCAGAAGCCAACCTTTGTTTGTGCTCCTGTAGTTTAATGATTTTTTCTTCTATGGTGTCCGTACTTACAAACTTGTAGGCAAAGACTTTCTTGGTCTGACCGATACGATGAGCTCGATCAATAGCCTGAGCCTCTACAGCCGGATTCCACCATGGATCAAGAAGGAATACATACTCTGCTTTGGTCAGGTTCAGACCCGTTCCTCCGGCTTTCAATGATATCAGGAAGATGGAAACATCGGGATCGTTTTGAAATCGCTCCACTTGCTTCTGACGGTCCTTGGTGGAACCGTCTAAATAGGCATAAGACAGATTCTGACTCTCCAGGTAATCTGAAACGATTTTTAGATGCTTGACAAACTGACTGAAGATAAGCACTTTGTGTCCCTTTGAGATTGTATTTTCAACCATATAAGTGACCTCTTCCAGCTTTCCAGAGCTCTGATCGTATTCAGGATCGACCATACCCGGGTGATTCGCAATCTGACGTAGTTGAGTAAGACCTTGTAGCAAGACCATGTGTGATTTAGCAATTCCATCCGTCTCAATCACATCCATGATTTTACTGCGAAAAGCATTTTTTTCCTTTTCGTAAAACTCGCGCTGTGCTTCAGACATGGTGCAGTATCGAACGTTCACCACCTTTTCAGGCAGATCGTCAGCTACCTGGCTCTTCTCCCTTCGTAACAGGAAGGGCTTGATCAGTGCATTAAGTTTTTTTGTTTTGTATTCGTCTTTCTGTTTCTCAATGGGCTTGAGATATTCCTTCTTGAAGTAGCTCTCATTACCGAGCAGACCTGGGTTTAGAAAGCTCATCTGTGACCACAGGTCAAGGGTACTATTCTCAATAGGAGTACCTGTCAGAATTAGCTTTCTTCTTGATTTCAATTCCCTCACTTTTTTGGAAATGAGCGAATCAGGATTCTTTATGGCCTGCGACTCATCCAGAATGATGTAGTTGAAATAGAACTCTGAAAGGATATCGGTATCTACACGGGTGGTGCCGTAGCTGGTGATCACCACATCATATTTTCCAAATCTGGCCGTATCCTTGACGCGGTTAATTCCTGTGTAGTTAAGGATTTTAAGCTTTGGCGTAAACTTCTTTGCCTCCATTTCCCAGTTGTAAAGGAGGGAAGTCGGCATAATCAGCAAACTGGTGCTATCCGGATTTTCGTTTTTCTGATGCTGCAATAACGCCAGGGCCTGAATGGTTTTTCCAAGACCCATATCATCGGCCAAACAGCCCCCAAAATTGTAATCCTCCAAAAACCTGAGCCAGTTATATCCGGCTAGCTGATATGGCCGCAAGTCACCCTTAAATGAGTTTGGAACAGAATAATCTTCCATTTTCTCAAACTCCAGAAGCTTCTCCAGTTTGCGATCCATCGTCACTTTGGCAAGCTCACTCTCCTTTAACTCCTGCACCAGAGAGACATGTATTTTGTTCAAGGTGATGCCATCATCAGTCTCTGATGAAAATGCGAAGAGATCCTTGTATCGGGTAATCCATGACTCGGGGATGACACCAATTTCTCCGTTAGGGAGCATGACCTCAGTCTTCCCTTTTAGAATGCACTTTCTAATCTCTTCAAAAGGCACCTCGAAATCTCCGAACCTGATCTTGGCTTTCAGATCAAACCAATCTACCCCTTCGCTCACCTCCAAATCGATGGTTGATTCTCCAACGAAGAACTTTTTCCCTTGTTGATTTTGCTTGATAATGAAGTCCTGGAGCAGGTCACTATTTCTTCCGATCCAGTCAAAAGCAGCTGTTTTAGGTAGAGTAACTCTGGAGTTTCTTAACTGAAGGCCTTTGGTAGCCAGCTCTTCAATGATTCCTTTTTCACCTTCATGATCACGGCTAATCCGATGGAAAGTATAATTGTCAGCTTGCTTTTCCATTGAGACACTTACCTTGCTCAGCTTGTCAGCGTTAAAGTTGTGTTTTCCATAATCGAAAGACAGTTCCAATAGCAGCTTGTCATTTGATGCGGCCGGGGCATTTCCATTATCATCAAAAAGTGAAGCATTTTGTGAGGTTTGGAGCTCACTTACTGTGATTTTTGGAGTGGGTTTTGGCTTGTGAGTAACTATGTCAAATCCTTTAGCATAAACGTCAAATTCGGAGATAAGCGGACCAACAAACTTTTTGTAATAGGTTTCCTCAATGTCTTTAGGGATCAGAATAAACTTTTTCTTCAGAAACGGCTTGAGCTTCCCTCCGCTTACTGGTTTCTGGAAGGTAAAAAGCTGGTCGTTTGCCACGAGCCATGCCGGCTCTTTGCACAAGAGGTAACTTCCATTGTTTAGGAACTCTACCTTTTCACCCCGCAGCTTTATGGTTGGGAAATAATGGGTGTTGTCTTCATTTTTTCTAAAGTGGAATAGGATAGTGGCTTTTTCATCAACCACTTCAATTTCCTTCCATGCCGGCTCTCCATCCTTACCCATCTCGAATAGGCGTTTACCGGCAATCAGAGACAAAATCTGAGAACGTCTTCTTTCTATATAGCTTTCTATTTCACCTTGAAGTAGTTTATCTCCCGTGTTTTTGTCATAGACTTTGAGGAAAAAATCCTCTGGTTTCTGCTTTTTTTTCTGAAAGTGATTGGCAACCTGATCTTGCTGAATCTGATCCATCAGTTTGATGATCTTAAAATCATTCTCGTCCAGGCGGGCACCAAACTCCTCCGCATTCTTTGCAGAAATATTCTGATGAGAGTAAGTGAGTTCACCTTTATCATTCAGTTGTACCACAAAGGATTCAATCAAGTATCCCAAATACTCGTGATCGTAGAGCGAGTAAATTAATTCAAATGGCTTGTCTGGTGATACTTTCACAGATTTTTGAAATCAGATAAACTTCGAAAATAGTAAAAATCCGAAACGTGAACATCAAGAAATTGCGAAGAGTTTGTCTGTTTATTGTAAAGTGTGCGTAGAAAAGGATTTCCCGGCCTTTATAGCAGGCTGGATAGAAGCCAAAACGGTAATAATGATGATGGCTAAAATGGTAAGCAGAACGTCAGGAATCTCGATTTTGACCGGATAGGCACTCATGACTGCAGAGTCCATACCCATTCCTACCATTCCGTAATGTTGCTGGAGTAAGCTGAGGCCTATTCCCAAAATTAAGCCTACCGCAGCTCCTGAAAAAGCTACGATGCACCCTTCATATAGAAAAACATTTCGGATCAGCTGAGAAGAAGCGCCTTGAGCAAACAGCACAGAAATGTCTTTCTTTTTCTCGATCACCAACATGGTAAGTGAAAAGAATATGTTGATTGAAGCTATTCCTATAATAGAAACGAGGATAAGAAATACGAAGAGTTTTTCAATTTTGAGAACCTTATACAAATCACTGTGAAGTTCTTCCCCAAGTTTTACATCAAATTTATCGCCCAGGACACCCTGCAGACGCTGCTTAACTTGAGCTGCGTTTGAATCTTCATCCAGATACACATCAAAGGAAGAAAGTCGATTTTCATAGTTTAATAGTTCTTTAGCGAACTCAATCGGGACAAAGACATAGTTATCATCGTAGTGCTTTTCTATGGCAAAAACTCCTCCAGGGATAATATTAAGCAGATTGTACATTCTGGTAGGGTTCACCACACCCGGACCAATATCTTTCGGATAATACATCTGTAACGTGTAGAAGTCATTTTTTAGACTGAGCGAGAGATCATACTGGACCCCACGCCCGATCAACGCATAGCCAATACTATCTCTTACCAAAGGAAATTCGCCTGAAACCATTACATTTTTGATGCCGCTGTATTTATCAAAGTCACGGCTGACACCCTTCATCCTAACCAATCGCTGCGCCTCTTTGTATTCGACCAGTACGTTATCTTCTACTACTTCCGCCACACCCAAGACCCCATCTATTGACCTTATTTTTTTAGCATTTGTAGCATCATCTTTAAATGATTTTCCTGATGAAGGCAAAATCACAATATCAGGGTCAAAGTTTCCATACATGGAACGGAGGAGGCCCTCCAGCCCATTGAAAACTGAAAGGGCCAATATCAAAGACATAGTACCTATCGCGACCACCACCATAGAAATGATGGAGATGACGTTGATAAAATTTTTCTTTTTTCCTGAAAGGAAATATTTCCGCGCTATGAAGAAAGGAAAATTCATTGCTCCTCAGGCGGTATGTTTAGCTTGTTTATGAGGTTATCAATCTTGGACGCTTTCTCTTCGGTATCATCATGGAAGAAAGCCAGCTCTGGAATAATGCGCACCCTATTGCCGATCTTTTTACCAAGTTTTAGCCGCACTTCACTTTTAATATCATCCAGATGTTTGAAGACTTCCTCTGCTTTGTTGATGGGGAAAACACTAATGTGCACACGTGCTAGCCCAAGATCCGGTGATACCGAAACCCCAGTGATTGTTCCCAGAGCAGAACCAAAATAATGTGATGGGTCTTGCTGAAAGATTTCTGCCAGATCTTTTTGAAGCTGTTTGCTGTATTTTATTTGACGCTTACTTTCCATATATCTGCAAATATCCTAAGATAATCGTTAAGCGGTTTAGCCAAATGGCCTAATTTCGAACTCTACCTTATTTCACATCAAAATTCAGACTGTTTGTTACGGTTTTTTAGAATAAACGATCCTTATCGCCTGGCAATTATCTTCATATTGATGGTTGTCATCAGGCTTATTCAGGGAGCCTTTATTGATGAGCAATCATTCTATGGATTAAAGTGGCTGCTCTTAGGAGAATGGCTCAATCAGGGATTCAAGATGTATGCAGAAACATTTGATTACACGGGCCCAATTGCAGCCTTTGTCTATAAGTATCTGTATTTCATTTTTGGCCGAAGTAATTTCATTCACTATGGGTTTAGCTCGCTTGTGATCATTTTTCAGGCAGGAATTTTCAACCAGCTGCTATTGAAAAACAAAGCCTACGACGAGAATAATTACCTGCCGGCATTTTTATACGTGATTTTGATGATGGCTGTGCCGGACTTCATGACACTCTCCCCTCAATTAATGAGTCTAACTTTCGTTTTGATGTCGTTGAGAAATGTTTTGAGGAGAATAGATAATCAGGTGACTGATGAGCTCTTTCTGAACTCAGGAATTTACCTGGGTGTTGCAGCCATGATCTACTTGCCATCAATGATCTTTTTCTTTGTGTTTTTGTTTGCGTTGATTTTGTTTTCTACCGCAGTTACAAGGCGATTGCTACTTTATCTTTTTAGCTTTTTGATGGCATTCTCACTCTGTGCACTGTATTTCTATTCGAGGGGGCATGCTTCTGTTTTCATCGATAGCTATGTGACTCAGAATCTCCTTCTAAAGGCGGGATCGCCCGTGAGCACAAACGAATTTCTCTTAATCAGTGCAGGGTTTATTTTCATTTTCGTTCTTTCGGTGTTCAAAACCTGGGGTTCTGCGAGACTCACCAGCTTCCAGCAGAAAATACAGCAGGTGATTTGGTTGATGTTTTTCGGAGGAGTAGCGACCTTTTTCCTATCTAATGGAAAGTCATTTCATGAAATCGTATTCATTGTACCTGTGATAGCATATTTCTGGACTCATTATTTCATTCTTTTGAGAAAGCGCATCTTTCAATTTGTTATGCCAGGATTCATGATCTTTGGCATATTATTCTACGCTATCTATTGCTATACGAATTTCACGGATCCCCTGCTAGTTGAAAGCAGGCCGACAGAAAAAAGACTAATGGTTCTGGGAGCTGATCTGGGATACTACCAAAATGAAAAGATGTTAACCCCTTGCTTTAGTGAGCATCACGCCCGAAAAGCATTTGAAGGATTGGCTTACTACAACACTGCGGCTGGATTATATGAAATATTTCAAAAAGCAGATCCTGAGATTATAATTGACGGGATGGATATGGTACCCGCTGTATTTAGCCGGTTTCCGAAAATGGAATCTGCTTACCGAAGAACTGGTTCGCACAGATACGAGAAAATCAGCAATTAATTTTATTCACTCTTCTTTCGTGTCTGCCACCTTCAAAGTCTGTTTTGATGAAAGTGTCTACCAAACTTTCAGCGTATTCATAAGCTACAAATCGGGCCGGCAGGCAAATAATATTGGCATTGTTGTGTTGTCTGGCCAATGCAGCCAATTCGGTATTCCAGCACAGAGCGGCTCGTACATTTTCATGCTTATTGGCAGTCATTGCCACACCGTTTCCACTCCCGCAGATTAAAATTCCCAGGTCAAAATCTTCTGATGCAATGGAGGTAGCTAATGGATGCACATGATCCGGGTAGTCAACAGATTCGTCTGTGTTTGGTCCGAAATCCCGAATCTCATACCCGGCAGCTTCCAAATGTTTGATTATTCTTTCTTTGTACTGAAATCCGGCGTGATCGCCTCCTATCGCTAATTTCATGATTCTTTATTTTGTCGGGCTTCTCTTTTTTCTATTCGCTTTGCTATTACAATGCTAAACTGGTAAAGCATCATTAAAGGTAAAGCAATCAGTATTTGACTGAATGGATCTGGTGGTGTAACAACCGCTCCTAATATCAAAATTACGATAATTGAATGTTTTCTATAAGCCTTCATGAGTGCTGAGCTCACTATGCCTGCTTTAGTGAGAAAATAAACGATAACCGGGAGTTGAAATAAAATCCCACAGCCAAAGACGATCAGCGTCACCGTGTTGATGTAGGAAGAAAGATCAAAGAGATTTTGAAGCGACGGATCTACCTGATAGGTAGAGAAAAAGCGAACTGAGATAGGGGCAATCATGAAATAGCCAAACAGCACTCCCATCATAAAAAGCACTGAGACAGAAAAAGTAGCACCTCTTGATGCTTTTCGTTCTTGTGGCCGAAGGCCTGGCTTAATAAACCTCCATATTTCCCAAAATAAATAAGGAAAACCCAGTACAAGGCCCACAACGAAAGAGACACTAACATGGGTCATGAATTGGCTACTCAGTTTCCGGCTAACTAATTCAAAAGAGAGCGTATCAATGCACAATGCAGGGGTCCCTATCAGATCGGCAAGTTGACAAAGTTTTTGGTACGTCCAAAAGTCAGCGCGGGAGGGGCCTAGAATGACAGTGCCAATGACAAAGTCTTTCATGGCAAATGCTGCAATTGCAATAACCACAATAGCGATCAGAGAACGGATGATGTGCCATCGTAATTCTTCGAGATGATCCAAAAAGGACATCTCTTTTTCATCAGGTATCTGATCCAGCGGCATTATTTATCCCTTAAATAACGGAAACTTGGACATCCAGCTGTTCACTTCAGTTTTCACCTCAGCTAATTTACTTTCATCTTCTTTGTTGGTGATTACCGTGTCAATGAGGTCAACGATCTTCACCATATCATCTTCACCCAAACCACGAGTGGTAACAGCAGGAGTGCCCACTCGCATACCAGAGGTCACAAACGGACTCTTGTCATCGAATGGAACCATGTTCTTATTTACGGTAATGTCTGCTTTGATCAGCGCATTCTCAGCATCCTTACCCGTAATATCCTTAGATCGAAGATCAATCAGCATGAGGTGATTGTCCGTGCCTTTTGAGATCACGTCATATCCTTTCTTCACAAACGTATCTGCCATGACCGCTGCGTTTTTCTTTACCCGAAGCAAGTAGTCCATGTAATCATCAGAAAGTGCCTCTCCAAAAGCCACAGCCTTAGCAGCGATTATGTGTTCTAGCGGTCCTCCCTGAGTACCGGGAAATACTCCTGAATCAAGCAATGAGCTTAGTTTTCTCACTACTCCCTTCGGTGTGGTTATTCCCCATGGGTTTTCAATATCATCTCTAACTAAGATCATTCCTCCTCTCGGGCCCCTCAAGGTTTTGTGCGTGGTAGTGGTCACAATGTGGCAGTATTCCAGTGGATCATTCAAAAGACCTCTCGCTATCAAACCAGATGGGTGGGAAACGTCAGCCAGCAAAATAGCCCCCACTTCATCAGCAATGGCTCGGAACCTTTCGTAATCCCAATCGCGGCTATATGCAGACGCACCACAAATGATCATCTTTGGCTTTTTTTCTCGAGCCACTTTTTCCAGCTGATCATAATCGATGAGACCAGATTCTTTTTCTACCCCATAAAAGTTTGGTTTGTAAAGCTTTCCGGAAAAGTTCACACCAGATCCATGCGTGAGGTGTCCACCATGTGAAAGATCAAAACCAAGAATTTCATCTCCGGCATTTAAGCATGCCAACATTACTGCAGCATTTGCTTGTGCTCCTGAGTGAGGCTGGACATTTGCCCAGGTCGCCCCGAAAAGCTCCTTGGCTCTTTCCCTTGCCAGATCTTCAATCTCATCTACTACTTCACAGCCACCATAATATCTTTTACCCGGTAGTCCTTCTGCATATTTGTTGGTAAGGACACTTCCGGCTGCTTCCTGCACCTGAGGCGATACGATATTTTCTGAGGCTATCAGCTCTATTCCTTCAATCTGCCGCTTTTCTTCAGCCTTGATTAGGTCGAAAACTTTCTGATCTTTTTGCATGGCTCAAAATTAACTTAGACAGTTTATATCTTAGCCGTTATCCCAACGTAATATGGCCAAAACCAAAACAGTCTTTTATTGTCAATCTTGTGGTGCCGAGTCTGCCAAGTGGGTAGGTAAATGTCCTTCATGTGGTGAATGGAATACCTATGTGGAGGAAGTGATCAGTAAAAGCACCGCAGCTCCTGTTGATTTTTCTACTGAAAAAAGTCGACCTGTAAACATCAAAGAAGCCGGTGAAGAGGCATTAAAAGAGCGTATGAAAACAGGAATTCTGGAATTGGATCGTGTGCTTGGTGGGGGTATTGTTGATGGGTCGCTAGTATTAGTAGGAGGAGAGCCTGGAATTGGGAAATCCACGATCATGCTTCAAATGGCCATCCGGTTGTCTCAAAAGACACTTTATGTTTCGGGTGAGGAAAGTGCTGAGCAGATAAAAATGCGGGCTGAGCGGATAGGCACTACAGCAGATCATTGCTTCCTGTACGCGGAGACCAGCTTGTCTGAGGTTTTGCGACAGGCGGAAAGCCACAGTCCTGATATTCTCATTATTGATTCCATTCAAACACTTCATTCGGATCGGATCGAAGCAGCCATTGGATCGATTTCCCAGGTGAAAGAATGCACAGGTCAGCTGATGAAGTTTGCCAAGCAAAAAAGAATACCTGTGTTTTTGATTGGTCATGTAAACAAAGACGGAGCTATCGCTGGCCCCAAGGTGCTTGAACATATGGTTGACACGGTTCTTCAGTTTGAGGGGGATCGTCATTTGTCCTATCGGATATTACGGACCATAAAGAACCGGTTTGGCTCAACTTCAGAGCTGGGCATGTTTGAAATGAATGCAAATGGCCTGAGGGAAGTGACAAACCCTTCAGAAGTATTGATATCGCCACGGGAGCCGGGGTTGAGTGGTATTGCCTTAGGCACTACCATGGAAGGAAATCGTCCGTTGATTTTAGAAACGCAAGCTCTTGTTAGCCCCACGAGCTACGGAAATCCACAGAGAAGCACTACGGGCTATGACTATAAGCGATTGACCATGCTACTGGCAGTGATGGAAAAGCGATTGGGTATTCGGCTGAGCACACAGGATGTGTTTTTAAATATTGCCGGAGGCTTAAAAGTTCAGGATACCGCGTTAGACCTGGCAATTTGTTCCGCCATCTTTTCCTCGTTTGAAGATGCTCCGATCGGAGAGGATGTCTGCTTTGCTGCAGAAGTTGGGCTGGGTGGTGAAATTCGCCCGGTCAGCCGGATAGAAAACAGAATCAATGAGGCAGAGAAGTTGGGATTCAAAGAGATTTATATTTCAAAACACAACCTCAAAGAAAAAGACCTGGGTAAATTCAAGATAAAAGTCAATTCTTTTTCCAAACTTAGTGATACGTTTAGACACCTGTTTTAGTGATCACTACCAAAGAAAGACCTGGTATTTTATGCATGTTTTCGGGAGGGATTGACTCCACAGGAGTATTGCATCAGCTACTTACTAATAAGGAATTTGAGGAGCACCCGATCATTCTTCATCACATTCACATACATAATCGTGAAAACCGAGCTAAGGCAGAATCTTTAGCTGTTAAAGAAATTATAGCATACTACAAGAGCAATGTCCGAAAGGAATTTTTGGTGACTGAAAGCAACTTCAGCACGATGGGGTTTGCAGCGCTTCGCTCAAATCGATTCCCATTTGATATGGATATATGTGCTTTTTTAGCAGGTAATATTTGTGCAGCCAGGAAAGACATAGGGTTTGTTGCGATGGGAAGAACCAAAACGGATGTTGATACAGGTGGAGATAATTTCGCTATGAGAATGAAGCGGGCACAGGCCATCTTTCAAAGCGTGCTCTCACTTGAGGAAAGAATGCTGCCTAAATATATTTTCCCAGTTGTTGACTTCACCAAGAAAGAGATTTGGGACTTCTTACCGGAGGATGTAAGAGATAACACCTGGTGGTGCAGAAGACCATTATATAAGGAGAATCAACGCCCTAAGCCGTGTGGAAAATGTATTACTTGTGAAGACGTGAAAGATTTTGTCAATGCAAGGGTATGAAGACATATTCAATCAGCGTGGGCGATCGTATCACCTGGCAATGGAAAAATATCCCCATGCAAGGGAAGAAGAATTTCAAGCTGCAGTAAAGCGCCTTAATCAAACTGCGAAATCGACTATTCTGGATTTGCCTGCGGGTGGAGGTTATCTTCAACATTACTTAAGTGAAGAAATCAACTACCTCGCATATGACTTTTCGGGGGAGTTCAATGATAATCACTCAAAAATCAAAAAGTGCAAAGAGTCTAAGGTAGAGATTGATGATAGATCTATTGATGAAATAGTAAGCCTAGCTGCGATACATCATATTATTGACCGGAAGGGATTTTACTCGGAGATGTACCGAATCCTGAAAGATGGGGGCAGGCTCATCATAGCGGATGCAGTAGCAGGGAGCAGGATAGATGAATTCTTAAATGGATTTCTGGATCAATGGAATAGCATGGGTCACTGTGGAAGATTCATTAAAGAGGAAGATCTCAATGAGATTAGGGAAGCAGGATTTAAGGTTAAAATGGAGGTAGATAAGTACCACTGGAATTTTGAATCCAGGGAAGGCGCCATGGATTTTTTTCGACTTCTTTTTTGTCTGGATTTAAATCCTTCTGATCAGGAGATCATAGTCGCTTTCAAAAAACTGGGAGTGATGGAGGAAAGCGGATTTTCAGTAATGTGGGAATTGGGCTTTCTAAATTGCCAAAAATAAAATTACTCGTTATCGGTGTTTTTCTTGCCGGTTCTTCCGTTCAGACTTTTCTTTTTTACATCCTTATCACGCTTAGTACGCTTATCTTTTAGCTCTCTACGCTTCTGCTTTTTGATAATAGAGTAGATGCCGTCTCTTTTCTTTGTTTTCACTTTCTTTCCGAGGAACACATTTGTGTCTAAACCCTTCGCTCCTTGAATTCGCCCTCGTGTAAGACCACTTTCGATTTCCTGAGTTTTCTTACCAATAACGAAGTTCATACCAAACCTAAAGTCCACTGCTTTTGATTTTGGAACATTAAAGTTTATAACATGATCAACGGCCAAATACATTTGAACCGGTCCGCCATTAGCTGCAAACGCTGCGCCAACATTGAAGAACTGCTGAGGCAATTTGGTAACACTAAGAGATCCTGTAAATGCACGTCCGAATTTTTGTGTAACGCCACCCCCGTACATCATCTTGAATTTTCGCTGTATCCAACGAGATCCAACGGTTACATAGAAATCGGTCTTTGGGCTGTAGTGATAGATCCAGCTTCCGTAGGCAGTTGTAGGCAGCCACGCTTTATAAGGATCAGAATTTTCCCTGGTATTAAATTTATCGAAAAGAGAGTCTTCTAATGACTGCTGAAGATTTCCAATATCATTTAAGTCAACGCCATTGTAGGTGAAAGATGTATCACTTAGAATTTCATTCTGTATGTTTTCCTTCCAGTTAATGAATCCAATATCAACGATTGATCCAGTGAGGGTATAATACCTATTGAGGTGATAGGTTCCACCTAAATCCAATGCAAAACCTGTGTTACCATTCATCACCAAATGAGATCCAATATCGCCTTCATCTCCATTGTAAATATCTAAACCGGAAGTTCTGTACATGGCATTTTCCCATTCAGCAGAAAGTTGGAAAGCTTCGCCGCTAGACCTCAGTTTAGCTTTTGCATTTCCTGGTGTGCTAATATCAGCGAACCCAATCAAAAATTTAGCTCGTATTCCAGCAGTCAATTGATCGTTAATTGGTGCAGCCAGTCCAAGACCAAATTCTCTAAAGTGAGTGGCCCTTACTCCTACATTGTTAACTTTTACATCATCGTTTAGAGATGCTGAGTTTCCGGGCTTGAAGACAAACCCTACCATTTCCTTGGAATATAGAAAATCTCCCTCCACCCGTTCATTTGCAGTGAAGCTGATCATGGGGCCTGTGCTAAAGCGATATCCGATGTGTAGTAAGTTGATGCTTGCTTTCGTAGACACCATATTTTGTCTCTGAAGCTCTCCCAATATTTTATCTACATCTATAAGCGTGCCGTTTTCCTGCTTGGTGAATGCTTCACTATAACTCACTTTATTATTTACATTGACGTGAACGCCGGAAATTACAGGCAGGCCTATAAACCATTTTCCCTCTGGAATCAGAGAGGGATTGATTAGGTTGTTTTGAAAGGTTGCATTACCCAAATGTTGAAAGGCCACACTAGTTTGTGCGTTCAGACAATTCAGGGAGGTTAGAAATAATATGGTGATTGCAAATTTTTTCATCTATAAATCCAGGTTGAACCTGGCACCAATGCCTACTTTTAATGTGAGGGTATAATCACCTAAAATTTTAACATATATATCTCTTGATGTTTGACTCACGGGCGTATTTAATGTCATTGTTATCACTACTCTGGCTGCTCCACTTAATAGTTGTAATTCTTCGTTAGTTAAGGAAATGGTATGGGTTTCTCCACTAGGGTCCGTTACGTCTCCATTTATATTGATCAGTGGTGCTTTTATAGCTGGTATATTCGTCAATCTTTCTATTTGATCAGGGTGGTTTGTTGTAGCTGAGTCATAACGCGGGTCATTCTCATCTGTAATTGGAAAAAGAACGGTACTATCTTCCGCCTGAACCTCCAGACTTATTGTTCCAGTAAATGGGAGTTCATTTAGTGTTACAAGGCGAATGAAAGCAGAGTCAAGGTTGGTAGCATCAAATCCATTCCTCATGCTAAACGCACCCTTTTCTTCGTAATCTTCCAGCTGAACTTCAAAAGGAACTTCAATAGCTATATATGCTGTTATCTCACTGGTCGATTGAAGGTAGTTTAAATCCGTTTGATTTTCCGGATTAGACCTTCCTTTAACATCGAAAATAAGTTGCTCTGGGGAAGCTCCCATCAATTTGATTAGGTTGGAGTTTGTTCTGTCAATTGTAATGGTGGATTGTACTGTTTCACCAGGGGTATTGATATCAGGGCTGTTTACATCAGAACCTTCAATGATTGGTGGGTTATTTACAATATTTCCAATAAGAAAGGTTTGGTTTCCCTGTTCATCAACTCCATGCAAACCAGAAAAGTCAACTTCAACTGGAATTCCAAAGGAATTTCTAAAATCGAAAGTCATACTTGGATTACCAAAGGTTATTCCTTCCCTTGCGGCTTGACTAAAGAAATCAATTTCTAACGACTGATTACCTACTTGAACGGTATCCTGATCAAATTTTCCATAGATGAGACCGAATGTTTGGTTACCAAAGGTTAATGTAAAGCTTAAATCCTCTAGACCAGTCAATGATTGGCCAGCAGCCAGGTTAACAGTAGCTTCAAGGTCAACTGTAAATGTATTGTTTCCCCCTGTAAGCTTTGTTACATGATTTATGAGTGACCTTGTTTGAGTATCCGAATCGACCGGTGCAGCAGTGTTAGCTATTGTTCCTGATAGTGTTATAGGGACACCATTATTAATATTCGTGGTGTTTTGAACTGTGTACGTATAATCTATATCTGCAGGAATTTCTGAGTCGGTGGTAAAGGTCAGGTCGCCTGTAAGATAAAAAAGAGAGTCAACCACTTCGCCATCCACAGAGTTATAAACCAAATCGAATGAGGCAGTAAAAGTTTCTTGCCGTGCGGCTCCAGCCAGATAGGCTGGTGGATTGGTGCTTCCCGTTTGAACTATGTCATTGAAGCGGATGAAGTCTTCCGGAGCACTGTAAGTAATAGTATCGAAATAGGATAGAGTGTATAAGGAAGTTGAGTCCTGCTCAAAGTCTAATGAGTCACCTGTCTGCTTCTCTAAAAGATCCGACATGACATAGGTGGCTTGCCCCAGTGGAAATACAAATGGCCCCTGGATTGGAGTAACTTCCAAATTATCAAACTCCAGCTCTCCCACGTTGCAGGCTGTGAACAACACTGCGGAGATAACTACATACACAAATTTTTTCACCGCTGACAAATTGATCTAAAATTAAGTCTTATTGAATAATATTTTCATTTTTTCGATTAAAGCCTGTAATCCCTTGAAGGCCACCTGTGTGTAATAGCACTATTTTAAGATTTTTTTCAAATTTATCGGTTTTAATCATATCCCAAACGCCAAAAAATGACTTTCCTGTATAAATCGGGTCTAAAGGGATATCGAAGTTTTCTTTAAACCAATTGATAAAGTCGATCAATTCACTGTTAACTTTCCCATATCCACCAAAATGATAACCATTAATAATTGAGTAATTTTTATTCTGGATGTTTAGTTTTTTGAGTAATTCGGATATTTCATTAAAAATAAAATCACCCTTCAGGCTACTTATACCCATTACATGTTGGTTTCTTCTTGCAGACTTTGTCAGCCCAGCAAATGTACCCCCGGTACCAATGGGAGTCACTATCACGTCGAAAGGAACGGATATCTCAGGAATGATTTCTTCGCAACCTTTTACAGCCAGTTCGTTTGTACCGCCTTCTGGGAGAAAATAATGGTCTGGATAGCTTTTTTCGATTTGCTCAGGGTTATCACGAAAGTTTCTGAATTTGGTTCGATCGACAAAATGCATTTTCATACCTTTAGCATGCGCAAATTGCAATGTTGGATTGCTGGTCTCATTCAATTCTTCACCCCGTATGATCCCGATCGCTTTCATGTTGTTTTCATTTGCAGCTGCAGCAGTGGCTGCAATGTGATTGCTATAGGCACCCCCCATCGATACCAATGACTCGTACTTTTTATGCTTCATTTCCTCTAGGTTGTACCTCAATTTCCGCCACTTATTCCCCATGATTTCCCGATGAATGAGGTCGTCTCGTTTAACAAAAAGCTGAATTTGCTTTTCCAGCAATAGCGGGTGCGATATTTCTTGAGTTGGTGTAGGAAGAGTTGCCATCGGTTAAATTTACAGCCATGATGGATGAAGCCAACGAAATTGAAGGAGACTTATACGAGCATCATAATATCATTGTAGATGCCGGACAGGAGCTCTTACGAATTGATAAGTTTTTAATGGATCGCCTTCCCAATGTTACTCGTAATAAAGTGCAAGCAGGAATCAAAGAAGGATTTGTAAAGGTAAATGGCAATGATGTAAAGCCGAATTATAAAGTTCACCCAGGCGATGAAATTTCTGTCATGCTGCCTGAACCTCCTAAAGATGAAGAGCTTGTACCGGAGGACATCCCGCTAGATATTGTGAGGGAAGATGATCATCTGTTGATCGTAAACAAACCTGCTGGAATGGTGGTGCATCCTGCCTACCAAAACTGGTCAGGGACACTTGTCAATGCACTGGCTTTTCATTTCCAAAACCTACCCGAAATGAAAGGGAATAATGGCCGGCCTGGTTTGGTCCATCGCATAGATAAGGATACATCCGGGCTGCTGGTGATCGCAAAGACTGAGCAGGCAATGAACGGTTTAGCAAAGCAATTTTTTGACCATACGATTGAGCGAACCTATTATGCGCTTGTTTGGGGAGTTCCAGAGGAAGAGAAAGGGACCATTGATGTGAATGTGGGTAGAAGTCTTAAAGATCGAAGAGTAACGGCCGCTTTTCCTGAAGGTGATTTAGGGAAGCATGCTGTTACACACTTTGAAGTGTTGCAAGACCTGCGGTATGTTTCACTTTTAAAGTGCAACCTGGAAACGGGTAGAACTCATCAAATTCGTGCTCACATGAAGTACTTAGGACACCCGCTCTTTAATGACGAGTCATATGGTGGTGCTGAGATTGTAAAAGGGACGGTCTTTACCAAATACAAACAGTTCGTCCAAAACTGCTTTAAAATGATGCCACGACAAGCACTCCACGCAAAAACACTAGGCTTTGTTCATCCAATAACAAAAAAGAGAGTCTTTATTGATTCCGAACTGCCGGAGGACTTTTCCTCGGTACTTGAAAAGTGGAAAAACTATATTGATCACACAGACTAAATAGAAAGGCCTTCATTTCTGAAGGCCTTTCTATTTTACATGTCTTTTGCTGCCCTTTTGAGTTCTTCTAATTGATTGGTGTGAACCTTTTCTAAACCTAAGAACTCCAACTTAATGTTTCGATACTCTGCATTTTGCTTAAAGTCCTCTAAAATTTCCATAATATCTGGATGGATAAAATGAGATCGTGTAGCATCAATGGTTATATCTGCATCATCAGGCAGATGAGAAACAGTTTCTATGATGCTGGCCTTATTTAGAAAGGTGAGGTTTTCAGAAAGCTCCAACTTCAGTTTGGTTTTTCCATTGTCATTAGTAGTGGTGACGTTATATGGTTTTTTGAAGTTGTAATACAACACCTGGAAAATACCTACAGCCAGCCCCAGAAGGATACCAATCAGAAGGTCTGTAAAAATGATGCCTAATATGGTCACCATAAATGGAACAAACTCTGACTTTCCAGCAGCAAACATTTGCTTAAATAGAGAAGGACGTGCTAGTTTATACCCAACAACAATCAATATTGCCGCTAAACTTGATAAGGGTATTAAATTAAGCACATGGGGAATGGTGATAACAGACACCAAAAGCAAAACTCCATGCATGATTGCTGCCAGCTTTGTTTTACCTCCAGACTGAATATTAGCTGAACTTCGGACAATTACCTGGGTAACCGGCAACCCTCCTACCATACCAGAAACCATATTACCAACACCCTGAGCCATCAGCTCTCTGTTGGTAGGGGTGATTCGCTTTTGAGGATCTAACTTATCTGTTGCTTCCACGCAAAGAAGTGTCTCCAACGATCCAACTACAGCAATGGTAGCTCCAAGGATTAATACATCCTTTCTGAGAATGGCAGAAGGATCGAAAAAGGTAAACTGGTTGATGAAATCTGTAAATGATCCAGCAACAGGTAAACTCACCATGTGTGTCTCATCAATGTACAGTTCAGACCCATAAAAAAGCTGGTTAATGATTATTCCAGCAGTAACTACTACCAGTGGGCCTTGTACAACCTGGAATAGTTTTATGCGCTTCATAAAAGGTCGTTCCCAGAGAATCAAAATCGCCATTGAGATGATGAATATGATCAATGCTCCTTGCTGGATGTAGTCCATCATAGTGATGAGTTCAGAAAACGTATTTTCACCGTCGGGCTGAATAAACTCTAAGTCTCCTTCTGGGTCAGCATCGTAACCTACCGCATGAGGAATCTGCTTTAGAAAGATGATAATACCTATCGCAGAGAGCATTCCCTTGATAACAGAAGAGGGAAAATAATAGCCAATGATACCGGCCTTGCCTATCCCTAGGAGAATTTGAATAACACCACTGACCACTACTGCGGCCAGAAATACAGGAAATGCTTCCAATTCCTGGATAGCAGAAAGTACAATGACTGCCAGGCCTGCTGCTGGTCCACTTACACCCAGAGAAGATCCACTAATGAGACCTACGATAATTCCTCCTACTATCCCAGCAATAACACCTGAGAAAAGAGGAGCTCCGGAAGCCAGTGCGATACCTAGGCAGAGAGGTACGGCTACCAAAAAAACCACCACACTGGCGGATAAATCAGCTTTGAAATTATTAGTTATACTGGTTTTGTTAGAATCCATTTTGATTTAAAGTTGTCGATGAGTAATACAATTGAATAAGTTGAGCGTATATTTCAGAATCGCTCAGGAGGGGGGGTATGCAAATCAATGGATGGAGAACTCCAGCCGTTGTGCTGGTTTCTCGCTGAGTGCTTAAGATTAGCCGTTAGGTCTTCATTATTGCTTAGGTCATACTCCTGACCAGTTGTTTTTTCTTTTTCCTTCTCAGTATTTTCCTCTTGTTCCGAGTCTACCTCAATCGAAATTAAGTCCCCATACTCAATTGGAATTTCACCCACCATGGTCACACATAGTAGAAAGGCTAGGTATTGTATGGCGAGAATATTTCGCATAAGATTACTCCACAAGGGAAAATTACTTGTACAAAGGTAAGGCAGGAGCTGTACGAGAAAAGATATTCATCTAATTTTATGATGAATGGGATTTGTACTCAATCAATTGATCAAGGTACTCCCTGCTATTAGCCAATCGCGGGACTTTATGCTGGCCGCCAAGCTTTCCTCTGGCTTTCATCCAGTTGTAAAAGGTGCCTTCAGGAGCAACATGAATAACAGGTTCTCGCAGTGCAATGTCTTTATAGCGTTTAGCATCATAGTCGGAGTTAACCTCACGCAATTTCTCATCCAGCAGTTTTGAGAAGCGTTCCAAATCGTCCGGTTGGTTTGAAAACTCAATGATCCACTCATGTCCGCCTTTTTTACCCTCATCCAGATACATTGGACCGGCAGTGAAGTTATCAATTGTGGCGTTGGTTCGTTTGCAGGCTTCCGCGATAGCCACTTCCGCATTATCAATGATTAGCTCCTCTCCAAAAGCATTTATAAAGTGCTTGGTTCGACCTGATATCTTAATCCGGAACGGATCAATACTGGTAAAAGTGACTGTGTCACCGATACGGTATCTCCATAGCCCTGCATTGGTTGTGATGATTATTGCATAGTTCTTCCCAACTTCAACCTCATCTAGTGTCAGCGTTTTAGGGTTGTCACTGTCCAGCTCACTAAAAGGAACAAACTCATAATAAATGCCATAATCCAGCATCAAGAGCATGTCCTTACTATCTGTTTGATCCTGAATACCAAAGAAGCCTTCCGATGCATTGTACGTTTCCATGTATCGCATCTTTGGTGAAGGAATCAGTTTTTTGAATAGATCCTCATATGGGGTGAAAGAAACAGCTCCATGGAAAAACACCTCCAGATTTGGCCAGATTTCCAGGATATTGCTGGCATTGTTTCTTTCCAGCATTTTTTCAATCAATACGATCATCCAGGTAGGCACACCGGAAATGTTAGTCACATTCTCACTGGAGGTGATCTCTACCATCTTATCAATTTTCTCTTCCCATTCATCCATTAGCGCAATATCCAGACTGGGCGTACGAACCATCTGCGCCCACCAGGGTAGGTTTTTAAGGAGCACAGCGGAAACATCTCCGTAGTAAGAATTTGAATTTTCATCAAACTGATTGATCTGATGGCTCCCTCCGATAACCAAACCCTTTCCGGAAAACATCTTTGCGTCGGGGTAATTATTGAAATAGATACTCAGAAGGTCCTTTCCTCCTTTATAATGACAATCATCGAGTGCTTCCTGCGATACCGGTATGAACTTGCTTCTGGCGTTGGTAGTCCCTGATGATTTAGCAAACCAGCGAATTTCTGAAGGCCAGAGCACATTCTGTTCACCCTTCATCAAACGCTCTATATATGGGAAAAGCTGCTCGTAATTGACGATTGGGACTTTACTCTTAAAGTGTTCGTAGTTCTCTATGGTATCAAAGCCATACTCCTTTCCATACTCGGTTTTGGCGGACTTCTTAATCAAATCTTCCAAGAGCTCATTTTGAACTTCGTGTGGGTATTTCATGAAAAGCTCAATCTGGTGAATGCGCTTTTTCATGACCCAGGATAATATGGAGTTTAAGAGTTCCATCGCTGTATTAAATCTTCCTTTTTAATTCGAAGTGCTTGCCAAGATAAACTTTTCTCACTTGTTCATCGTTCGCGAGCTCTTCAGCGGTTCCGGCTTTTAATAGTCGACCTTCAAACATCAAATATGCCCGATCTGTGATTGATAAAGTCTCATTCACGTTATGGTCCGTGATCAAAATACCAATGTTTTTGTTTTTCAATTGAGCAACAATTGTTTGAATTTCTTCTACGGCGATCGGATCTACTCCAGCGAAAGGTTCATCCAACAATACAAAGCTTGGATCAACCGCAAGAGCTCGCGCAATTTCTGTTCTTCTTCGTTCTCCTCCGGAGAGAACCTTTCCAAGGTTTTTTCTTACGTGCGTCAAGCTAAATTCCTCCAGCAGGCTTTCGCATTTTTCTTTTTGTTCTTGCTTGCTTCTATTAGTCATCTCCAA
Source organism: Ekhidna sp. ABH4_415 (assembly GCF_056161305.1). NCBI lineage: Bacteria > Pseudomonadati > Bacteroidota > Cytophagia > Cytophagales > Reichenbachiellaceae > Ekhidna > Ekhidna sp. ABH4_415. The sequence goes on along the minus strand of NZ_JBSWYW010000005.1, from coordinate 25,073 downwards.
TACAGCAAGGATGTTGTCTTCTACGCTCAGGTTTCGAAATACAGATGCTTCTTGTGCCAAATATCCGATCCCAAGTTTGGCTCGCTTATACATCGGTAGCTCAGTGATGTCTTCTTTGTCAAGGTATATGTGTCCTTCATTCGGTTTGATCAGTCCCACGATCATGTAAAAAGAGGTTGTTTTACCGGCTCCATTTGGTCCAAGAAGCCCTACAATCTCGCCCGTTTTAACTGAGACTGAAATGTCATTAACGACTTTCTTCTTTCGATATTTCTTGATGAGATGTTCTGCGCGTAATTCCATAAAAGAGGTGCAATTTATGCATCAAATCTTACATCCTTGAGATTCAGGATGAGGGACTTGTTGCCCATGTAATTATTTTCCTCCAGGTGGTAGGCAATATGGAAAGGAACTCCTGGTTTAATTTGTTCCATTTTGTCTGCCATCCCAAATCCAATAAACTCAAAAAGCTTGGTGCTGTTATCAGCACTCAAAAATCCTTTTATGTGTTTGTCTTTGATCACCTTTGGAGTGGTGTCCACAATTACATATTTTGTGCCAAAGACGGGTGACATATTCTGAGGGCCAAATGGAGCCATCTGACTCATGATGTTGTAGGTCTTAAAATTGATAAATGACAATGGGATTTCCGTATCAATTTCAACTTTCGGGATAAGTTGTTCTGGCAAGATTCGCTCGCTCACCACTTCTTCAAAACGGTCAATAAATTGCTCGACATTGTCTAGTGGAAGTGTAAGTCCTGCGGCATGGGTGTGCCCACCAAACTGCTCCAGCAGGTCTGCACACTCAGAGATAGCATCATGCACATCGAATCCATCCACCGAACGGGCAGAACCGGTAGCTTTTCCATTTGATTGTGTGAGAATAATTGTAGGTCTGTGGTAGTGTTCTATGCACCTGGAAGCGACAATTCCAATGACGCCTTTGTGCCAATCTTCTTTAAACAGCACGGTCGATTTACGTCCCTCAGATGAGGAGGCAATCATCTCTAATGCTTCGGCTGTGATGGTCTGGTCAAACTCTCTTCGCTCTTTATTACGATCATTCAGATTGTCTGCAAAAGCACTGGTCTCTTTGGCGTCACCAATAAGCAGGTTTACAGACTCTTTTGCGTGTGTCAGACGACCTGCTGCATTAATCCTTGGTCCTATGGAAAATACTACGTCAGAAACCGAAAACTCATTTTTCTTCCCGCTGACTTCAATCAGTGATTTTAATCCTGCAGAGGGAGACTGATTCAGCTTTTTCAAGCCGTAAAAAGCCAGTATACGATTTTCATCTACGATTGGGACGATATCGCATCCAATGCTTACAGCCACCAGGTCAAGGAAATTAAAAAGGCTTTCTTTTTCAATGGTATTTTGCTGGCAAAAACCCTCAAGCAATTTGAATCCTACCCCACATCCGGATAATTCCTTGAAAGGGTATTTGCAGTTAGGTTGTTTGGGGTCCAGCAATGCAAAGGCATCAGGTAATTCATATCCAGGTAGGTGATGATCACAGATAATCAAATCGATCCCTGCATCCTTGGCCTGCTTTGCCCTGTCAATGGCACGAACACCACAGTCCAGGGCAATGATAAGCTTGAATTCATTTTCTATGGCATGATCAATTCCTTTTTTGGAAATGCCGTATCCCTCGGTGTAGCGATCCGGGATGTAAAATTCCAGTTGATCAGTGAATCCCTTCAGGAATAAATACATCAAGCTAACTGAGGTGGTCCCATCTACATCGTAATCACCGTAGATTAGAATTTTCTCTTTATTGAACACCGCTTCAGTGAGACGATTGACAGCCTTATCCATGTGCAGCATGAGAAAAGGATCGTGAAGGCTGGATAGAGATGGCCTGAAAAATGCTTTTGCCTGATCAAAGGTATATACGTCACGCTGTGCTAAGATTATTGCCAGGTATTCATTGATATTAAGTTCTTTGCTGAGCTTTTCAACAATTTCTTTGTCTGGTTCTTCCTTATATACCCATCTTTTTTCCACGGGTTGAAGTTATAAAACGAGGACCAAAAAATGAGAAATTATCGTATGTGATACTGAATGTTTATTTTGTGTACGATAAAGAATGGTGATGAAAATCGCGCTAAACGAAATATGGAATTTTCTAAAGATGGTCAACACAAAGGAGCAGGGTTGGTCCTATGCGCTTTGTGCCGGTGAAGTAAAGGTGGATGCATTGTCTACGGAAACCATGTTGGCACTTAAAGATGATGATCAGTATGATACTGAACTGCTACCTTCCATTTTCACCTTTCGGGAAATCCTTTGGCAACCAGATGTGTTTACGGAGGCCAGCATGAGTATTCCTTCTTTAAGAATCCTTCAGGCATTTTGTGAGGAAACGTGCGTTGAGCTGGAAGAAAAAGGAGGGGTTGTTAACAACATTTATATACCTCTGATAAAAGGAGTGGGTGTTTGTTGTGGGAAAGCAATGAAGTCGCTGGAAAAGGACAAAGCAGACGTCAAAAAGATATTGGGAGACCTTCGCACTTGCGTTTTCCCGATCATCAAATTTTTCATCTACCATCCTAAAAACCGGAATGATTACTTTCAGGATGCACAAAACCGTCTGAACTACGCCGTTAAAATCATGCTAACCCAGTTTTATGGTAGATACACCGAGCTGGAGGATCCTTTTTGGAAGGTATCGTTTAAGAAAACAAAACCGAAAAAGGATGTGGAAACTAAGTCGGAGGAACAATAATTTCGCATTTCCAGTTTAGCTTCCAACATGATTCGAAGAACCCAAAGAGAATTACCCGATCGAAGAAGGTTTCTACTAAGAAATCTTCTCAGGGGATTTTTGTGGTTGGCTGTCATCGTCATCGCATTTATCTATGCACGGAAAAACTATGATTTTACGCTGGAGACAGTTTTAGGTCCTGTGTATGATCGCCCAACAATCGTCTATTTTATCTTTCTTGCATCAGAGGTCATATTTGGAATCATTCCACCAGAGTTTTTCATGATCTGGTCATTGCGCAGCGAGGTGCTGTCCAATTACATCAGCAACATCATTGCTTTGTCTGCAATATCCTATGTGGCCGGCATAATTGGTTTTGGGATAGGGGCGTACCTGAAGAACACTCGCTTTTATCGAATCATGAAGATTCGGGTATTTGGAAAGTTTGAAAAACATTTGAACAACTACGGAGGTTTTCTGGTTGTTGTGGCCTCACTGACTCCCCTTCCTTTTTCAGGTATTGCGATGCTGGTGGGTTCCGTACATTATTCATTTAAAAAATATTTGTGGTTTTCACTTTTCAGATTCCTGCGGTTTCTTGCGTATGGAATTGTGATATGGGAAGCCAACATTTTCTAATCCTATGGCAAAGAAGAAAGGTGTTTTATTGGTAAACCTGGGAACGCCAGATTCCACCAAAGTCTCTGATGTCAGAAGATATCTGCGTGAATTTTTGATGGACAAGCGGGTTATTGATATTCCAGCTTTTCCACGATTTCTTCTCGTTCAGGGAATCATAGCCCCTTTCCGTGCTCCAAAATCAGCCAGGGAGTACCGAAAGCTCTGGGATGAAAGGGGTTCACCTCTTAAATATTACACAGAAGATATAACCGAGCTCTTAAGTAAAAAGCTAGCTGAAGATTATTCGGTAAAGTTTGCCATGCGCTATCAAAATCCCTCTATACAATCTGTGCTTGAGGAATTTCGAAAGGAAGAAGTAGCAGAACTTCATGTGATTCCATTGTTTCCACAATACGCTTCTGCAACCACTGGCTCGGTGATTGACAAAGTGATGGAGATCACAAAGCAGTGGCAGATTATTCCGGAGATCAGATTCACTTCACAATTTTTGGAGGAGGAACTGTTCATAGAAACCATTTGTGATCAGGGGAAAACTTTGATGGACAAGGAAGACTATGACCATTTCGTCTTTAGCTACCATGGCCTGCCTGAGCGGCAAATCAGAAAAGGGTCTTATGGAGATTACTGCCAGCTGGGGAAATGCTGTAACACACTAAATGAGCACAACCGCTATTGCTATCGGGCACAGTGTTTTGAAACGACACGTTTGGTCACAGCTAAACTGGGAATAAAGGAAGAAGATTACACCGTTTGCTTTCAGTCTCGACTAGGCAAAGACCCATGGGTAAAGCCGTACACAGAGGACGTACTTAAAGAGCTGGCAAAAAGTGGCACAAAGAAAGTGCTTGCTTTCTCCCCGGCTTTTGTATCAGACTGTTTGGAAACGACTATTGAAGTAGGGCAGGAGTACCATGAGGAATTCATTGAAGCCGGGGGGGAAGTATGGGATCTCGTGCCCAGCCTGAACAAAGAGGAAAAGTGGGTGGAATGTCTTAAGCAATTAGCAATTAGCAATTAGCGTTTTGAACGGTATTGTTAAGAGAATGAGATTAATCTAATTTTGATATTTAACTTTTCCACATTGAGCAAATTTCTCAGCTCTGTTCAGGTTGATTTTCAAAGAAGGGAGGATCTCTTCCATGTGCATATTGAAAGCGATGATTTTCTCAGCTGGGACATCATTTAAGACACGAAACGCATAAAACTCAATTTCCGAGTCCATATTGAAATATATCTTATTCACTAGTTTAACAGACTCTTCCGTTTCCCATTCAAAACCTCTTTCTTTCAACTTGTTTCCTATTTGTTGGTGAAATTCGTTCCACGATTCAATCACTTTTGGAAGCTGCTCTTGAGAGCTGACCCGAGGGTCAAGCAGGTTTGGGTACTGTTCGTCCAGATTTAGCAAATTCAGGTTATCAATCGATTGCTGATCGTGGAGGCTAAAAATTACCACCGATGATTTTTCTTCTTTTGGAGTGGTACAAGCAACTGCTATTGTCAATATCAGGATAAATTTTCTCATAAGGCAAGAATGAAGATTTAAGGGCGCTATTCCAAATCTAAATTTGTATCGTCAAAGTCAAACTCAAAGTTGACAGCCTTAGGCTTCACTCTTTTCATGTTCCAATGCAGTACAATCCATAGTGAGCACATAATGACAATGATGCTAAAGATAAAAAGCAAGCCACCATCATCATTCACAACAAAACCCAGCTTGGTGAAATGCATGAAATTGGCCGCACTAATGATGCTAAGCGAAATGATAGCTCCAAAAATATAGTAGTTGGTCAGCAGTAAGATGGTTGCAGTCGTTTCGATGCTGGCGATCAGATAGCGACCCCATGGTTCCCAGCCCATTTGTTCAAAAATCCATACGCTTTCCTCAGCCCCAATGAATTTAAATGGAAGTGTCTGTGCCAGAATAATTGCCACAATTAATCTGGGAATAATATGCATCAGGTCTTTAACCTGAAACTGATAGAATATTGGTTTTAATTTCATGCAGAGGTAGTCTCCGGCTGATAAAGCTCTGCAAGCTTCTCAACCGCATAATCCACTTCCTCTAAAGTATTGTATTTGCTGAAAGAAAACCGAATGGCTCCACGATTTTGATCCCTGTTTAGCTCCGCCAAGACATGTGAGCCAATACTTGAACCACTGCTACATGCACTTCCTCCGGAAGCAGAAATGCCTGCAATATCCAGGTTGAACAGCAACATATCGTTATCATCATTAGGTGGCAGGCATACACTCAAGACAGTATATAGGCTCTTACCCAGGTCATCTGAAACACCATTGAAAGCGATTCCATCGATGGACGCTTTGAGCTTTTCAATCATATGTGTTTTCAGTCCCTCAATGTGCTTGCGATGGCTTTCCATTTCAGCGTAGGCAATTTCCATTGCCTTGGCCAAACCTACGATACCATAAACATTCTCAGTACCGCCACGCATGTTTCGCTCCTGTGCTCCTCCATGAATGAACGGGTGAATTTTGTTTTTGTGGTTGATATACAAAAAGCCCACTCCTTTAGGGCCGTGGAATTTATGTGCAGATCCAACGGCAAAATCCAGTTTAAGCCTGGACATGTCATGGACGTAATGAGCCATGCTTTGTACGGTATCTGAGTGAAAGACCGCATTGTATTTTTCACACATGTCACCTACACGCTCCAGGTCAAGTAAGTTGCCAATCTCATTGTTGGCATGCATCAACGAAACCAGGGAATTAGGCTCTTTCTTCATAAGTGACTCTAGATGATTATAATCAATCACTCCGTCACCATCAAGATGGACATAGCTGACTTTAACTCCGTCTTTTTCCAGTTGTTCTACTGTATGAAGTACGGCATGGTGCTCAATTTTACTTGAGATGACATGCTTGATGCCCTTGTCGTTCACGGTGCAGCGGAGTGCTGTGTTGTCTGCTTCCGTTCCTCCCGATGTAAAGAACACTTCTGCAGGAGCTGCATTCAGCAGGTCAGCCACTTTTTTTCGGGATCGCTCGATGGCCGTTCGCACCTGTCTTCCATGTGAGTGAATAGAGGACGGGTTGCCAAAATGCTCAAGCATGTAAGGCTTCATGGCCTCAAATACTTCCAGGTCGATTGCAGTGGTGGCAGCATTGTCAAAATAAACCTTCATACCAAGTAGAGTTTAGCTGGAAATCACTTCCTTGATGTCCATCATCAGTTTTTTGGCCAAATGCTCGGCTGTATTCTGACTCTCAGACTCTGCAAAAATACGAATAATCGGTTCAGTATTCGACTTTCGCAACTGTACCCACTCTTTGTCAAATTCAATTTTTACTCCATCGACTGTATTGATGGGCTGGCCCTTGTATTTTTCTTTGATGGCATCAAGCACACCATCAACATTTATCTCTGGTGTAAGCTCGATTTTGTTTTTGGAAATATGATAGTTAGGATAGGTAGCTCTCAGCATAGAGGCACTCTTCCCGAACTTGGCAAGATGTGTCAGAAATAGCGCTATTCCCGCGAGGGCATCTCTTCCATAGTGTAGGTCTGGCACGATCACACCACCGTTTCCTTCGCCACCGATTACTGCATTTGTTTCTTTCATTTTGGAAACTACGTGCACCTCGCCCACTGCTGAAGCATTATACTCACACCCGTGTTTTTCGGTAATATCCCGAAGGGCTCTTGTGGAAGAAAGATTTGAAACAGTGTTTCCTTTTTTCTGTGAAAGCACATAATCGGCAACAGCTACTAATGTATACTCCTCTCCAAACGGCTCTCCATTTTCACAAATAAGTGCCAACCGATCTACATCAGGATCTACCACCACACCCAGATGATAATTTCCATTTTCCAACTCACTACTTATTTGCTGAAGGTTTTCCGGAAGGGGTTCCGGGTTGTGAGGGAAATTTCCGGTTGGTTCGCAAAACAATTCTTTTACTTCTACACCCATTTGTCTCAATAGCGGAACAATGGAAACACCACCCGTACTGTTCACTGCATCAACTACTACCTTAAAGCCGGCAGCTCTAATCGCTTCTACATCCACCAGTGGATGCTTCAGGACTTGCTCGATGTGATAATCGATATAAAAATCGTTGGTGGTCAGTTTTCCAAACTTTCCTGACTGGGCAAACTCAATGTCTGTAGATTCGGAATAGTCCAGTACTTTCTTTCCTTCCTCTGCAGAAATGAACTCTCCACGATCATTAAGGAGCTTAAGCGCATTCCATCCGGCGGGATTATGGCTTGCTGTTAGAATTATTCCACCCTGAGCTTTCTCTGCCATCACGGCCATTTCCACAGTAGGTGTGGTACTCAAGCCTAAATCCACCACGTCAATGCCCTGATTGATCAGGGTATTTGCTACTAGCTGTGTGAATGATGCGCCTGAAGGGCGTGCATCTCTGCCAATTACAACTTTGGGCTTTTTGTTGGTCTCTTTGAGCCAGGCACCATAGCCGGCAGCAAATTTCACAACATCTAAGGGCGATAAATTTTCTCCGGCTTTTCCACCTATCGTTCCACGCAGGCCGGATATTGATTTGATTAAGGTCAAAGCGATTAATTTTTAGCGGTGCGCAAAGATAGAAATGTAGGCAGAAGTAAAAAGCCTTCTGGCAAAAGTCTGCAGATCAGAACTTTGCTAAAACCTTGTTTACTTCAGAATCCGGATTACCACAGTCTTCACCGGGCTTCACGGTCTTCCCACAAAATCCACAAGATGCACCTTCTTTATTGAGGTAAGGGTTCTGAGAAGCGCAGGTCCCCTTAAATTCCCCATCTTTTTTTAGCAAAATGCGGATGGATAACCCCACAAAAAACAACGCGAATATTCCGATTCCTAATAATACTACCTGCATTCGTTCCGATTTTGATGCAAAATTAGCCAATTTGCGGCTGTAGTTTGTGAACAAGCTGATTTGAATAATGATTCACTTAATTACACCCCTATAATCCCATCAACGGGACAATTCCCCCTTCGATGGGGGTGCGATTGGGAGAAGCATTGGCAGGGGGATATTAAAGACTGATTTTCAATAATGACCAAAAAACCACTTTCCGCTCCGGACCTCAACAGAAAAGCCAAACTCGAAGCATTTGACCGGCTGCTCACCATCATGGATGAGCTACGTGAGAACTGTCCATGGGACAAAAAGCAGACGATGGAGACGCTGCGACATCTCACGATAGAGGAGACCTATGAGTTGTCAGATGCGATCATTGAGAATGATCTGGAAGAGGTGAAGAAGGAATTGGGAGATTTGATGCTGCACTTGGTTTTCTATGCCAGAATTGGGAATGAAAAAAAATCTTTTGATGTGGCGGATGTGCTGAACCAGGTTTGTGATAAACTAATCAACCGGCATCCGCATATCTATGGGGACGTAAATGCAGAAGATGAGGAAACGGTAAAAGCCAATTGGGAGAAGATCAAGCTCAAAGAAAAAGGCAATAGATCGGTGCTGGGTGGTGTGCCAAAATCTTTGCCTGCTTTGGTGAAGGCGATGCGAATTCAGGAAAAAGCCAGAGGAGTTGGTTTTGATTGGGACAATCAGGATCAGGTGTGGGAGAAGGTACAGGAGGAGATGAATGAATTTCAGGAAGAAAAGGATAAAGAAAAGAAAGCCGGCGAATTTGGTGACTTGTTATTCTCATTGATTAACTATGCCCGTTTTGTGGACATCAACCCGGAAGAGGCATTGGAGCGAACCAACAAGAAGTTTATCAAGCGCTTCCAGTTTTTGGAATCTGAATCGAAGAAAGATGGGAAAAGCTTGGGAGAGATGACGCTGGAAGAGATGGATGAGTATTGGGAGCGAGCAAAATTTATTTGAAGATTTAGTGATTGATTCGATTTGAGGATTAATTAAATTTTATGAGAGGGTATGGCGTATTGGATTTTATGGTTAGGACCTATAGAAATAATAGGGCCTTACTAAAGGAGAAAAAACCTCTAAAAAAAATTTACCAGGAGAATAATCTCCATTACATAAAAAAGAAAGCCCAAAAGAAAGCCAATGAATATAATCCTGAAGAGAGAAAGGTTTTTTTAGAAAGATTTTATAGAAAGCAGAGAAAAATTAGAAGAAGAAATTTGATCCTTCTAATGATAACCATTACTGCATTTACAATCCTCACCTGGATGATTTTTCGAATAATTGGATGATTTTAAACTGTGTCTCCAAATCGAATCAATCGTAAATCGCTCTCCGAAACCCACTCTATCTCTTAATTAAAAGAAACCACCCCAAAGGCCATGATTGAAATTTGAGGCAGTCTTTCAAGATCTATTCTATCACCTCTCCATTAAAATACAGATAAGTGTAGTCGTCAGAATCCGATGTTTTAATTCGGATATTCTTTTTGAATGCACCCAGTTTAGCAGATTTGAAGTTTGCAGTGATTGAAGCTGTTTCTCCCGAACCTATTTCTCCTTCAGGGAACTTTACATTGGTACATCCACATGAACCTTTAGCCTCTAAAATGCGGATAGCACTGTTCGTGTTGTTCGTAAACTCAAAAGACAATTCCTTGAGTTCATTTTTGGATACTTCTCCCAGATCAATAGAAGTTGTTTTCCATGTGATAGATGACATGCCGGCCACCACAGCTACTGCGATTCCAAGCATTACGATAAAAGTTGCTTTTCTCATATTCGAAATTTTTATTTGAATCAAAGCTGCGTTCACTTCCTTCAAATCACTGTTAACAACCTCCTAATGATTGTTAATGAGTTGTTAAACCTCATTTTTTCACTTTCTTTCCTTTTACTTTTGATGGTATGAAGAATGCCCACATTCGTGTTTTAGTCATTCTTGCCATTCTTTCGTTGGTCGGGATTATTGGTACTCAGGTTTTTTGGCTCAATCGAGCCATCGCCCAGCAGGATCAGGTTTTCAATCATAATGTGCAGGTGGCTTTACGCAATGTGGTGGAATCATTATGTGAAGCTAATGGGAAAGATTTCCCCTCTATCAACCCCATCGAGCAGGTATCTGGCAACTACTTCATCGTAAGAACCAATGATAAAATTGACCTGGCAAACCTTGAGTATCTGATCTCTGCAGAGATAAAAAAAAGGGCCATATCGCAGGACTTTGAATATGGTGTGTACGATTGTGCTAATGACCAGATGGTGTACGCCGAAAATGTAAATCTGGAATACGCTGAAGAGAGAGACCCTATTCCGGTATTGAAGAATGATGAATATTATTTTGGGGTTTACTTTCCTGAGAAATCTAGAAATCTATTTGCGGGATTTGACCTGTGGAAGTTTACCACTGCTATCTCACTGGTAGTGATCATTTTTTTCGGATTTGCCCTTTTTGTTATTCTCCGCCAGAAACGATTAAGTGAGGTTCAGAAAGATTTTATTAACAATGTGAGTCACGAGCTAAAGACCCCATTGGCTACTTTGACACTTGCCTCATCCACCCTTAATGAGCGCACCGCCGAGAAAGACAAGAAGTATGTTAGCATCATCCAGAAAGAAGTAGGAAGACTACAGAAAAATGTGGAAGACATTCTGCATTCTGCATTGCTGGAGTCAGATAGGAAAATACAGAAGGAACCAGTGGATCTTGGTGAATTTTTAGAAAGGTTGATGGATGAGGTTAAGGAAGAATATGCGTCCAGGATGATTGGATGGGATTTCAAGTTAAGCGGAGTGTCCAACTTAAAATCTAATCAAACACTGCTGGAGAATGTCCTGAGGAATCTAATAGATAATGCAGTGAAATATGGAGCTAAAAACATTGAGCTTAAGGTCAGTCAGAATTCTAAAAAAACGATGATCTCTGTAATTGATGACGGTGTGGGTATTGAATCAAAGCACCACAAAAAGATTTTTAGAAAATTCTATCGAATACCTGAGCCAAATAATCAGCACAATCAAAAAGGATTTGGTTTAGGACTTCATATTGTTTCTTCGTTGATCAGAAAGCTGGGCGGAAAAATTCAAATAGAATCTGAACCTGGGAAAGGGAGCACATTTAAAATCACACTACCCAATGGCTAAAATCTTACTGGCGGAAGACGATGAAAATCTTGGATTTATGATCGAGGATAATCTGCAGGAGGCTGGTCATGAAGTCACCTGGGGTAAGGATGGATCAGAAGCACTCGAGCAATTCGAGAAAGGCCAATTCGAGCTTTGTGTTTTAGATGTAATGATGCCAAAAATGGATGGTTTTGAATTGGCCACAAAGATTCGATCAATAGATGAATTCATTCCTATCATTTTTCTTACTGCTAAATCACAGGAGGAAGATCGGCTTGAAGGCTTTGAAGTAGGCGGAGACGACTATGTAACCAAGCCCTTTTCTATAAAAGAGCTGGAGTACCGCATCAATGTATTCATAAGGAGAAATCAGCCTCATAAAGCTTCAAAGAGCAGTCAGTCGGTGGGGTTTGGTCGTTCAACTTTTGATGAAAGAAACCTGGTTTACTGCTGCAATGAAACTTCACATTCGCTGACTCAGATGGAAGGAAACTTGCTTAAACTCCTTTTACAGAATCAAAATGTACTAGTAAAGAGAGAAGAAATTCTCGAGAAGATATGGGGTGAGAATGACTACTTCAAGGGGCGAAGTTTAGATGTCTTCATTACTCGATTGAGGAAGTACCTGAAAGAAGATTCTGCATTGGAGATTAGAAATCATCATGGCGTTGGGTTTAGCCTGGTAGTATCGGACTAAATAAAAAAGCCGATTGATTTCTCAACCGGCCGCTCTTTTAAACCAAAACCATACTAATTGATAACAATCTTTTTTGTTAGGCGCTTCTTGCCCTGACTGATCTCTAGCAAATAGATTCCATCCTGCTGTCCTGATAAATCAATAGTTTCAGAATACAATCCTCCAAAACGTTCGAAGTATCGGCTGAATACTTCCTTTCCGTCCATGTTGGAAACCTTTATAGACAACTCATTTTCCTCAGGAACTTTGAAACGAACCTTGAACCTTCCGTTTGATGAAGGGTTAGGATAGAATGAGAGGTCTTCCAGTTCAAGTTTATGACCTTCATCTACTCTTCCTTTTTTTCCGAACGCATCATCCACATCTGTTATTTTGATTCGTTTCAGTTCGATTACTCTCACCTGTCTGTCATCATCATCGTGAAAGCGTCCCATCAGTGCTTCCATCTCATCACTAAATTTCTTCATCTGCTCCCTAAATTCTTCCATGTCCATGTTGTCCATGTTAAAATTGAAGAATCCATTGAATGAGTCATCATCCGGATATTTGAAGAAAAAGCCACCACCATCATCATCTTCGTCACCATGGAAATACTTAAAGAACGAATGGTTTTGATTTTTGAGTTGATCCAGATGAAGAAAAACGTCATCATCCATGTCATCATCAAACCAAAAATTAAAACCACCTTCCTCACCAGCAAACTCCTGGTAATTGGGGTCAGCCCTCATCTCTTCGGTGCTGTTGTACTCACCCTTAAAGGTCTTCTTCTCACCGTTTACATCTTTGGTGATCTCCACCACTATTTTCCCTTCATCTGATTGAGCAAAGGTTGCCCTACAGGTAAGCAGGGAAGCGACCAAAGCTATGATTGTCCATTTCGTTTTCATCTTTATTCCGAGTTTTAATTTCCATTCTTCGCTAATCGAAAGTACGGAAGCCTCCTCTATCTTGCTGTTAATCAGTCGTTAATCCTTGTTAAAAATGGTTAAACAGGAACTGTGCTTACCCGTTCGTCGTATTTTTGAGGTATGCAGCGAAAGACACTGAGATGGATAATTGGCCTGATGGGAATGGCCATGATGGGGCTAATAGCTTTTCAGCTCTACTGGATCGATTCATTGGTAACTGCCAATGAAGAACGATTTAGAAAAGATGTGCTGGATGCATTGAACACAGTGGCTAACAAGCTGGAGAGACAGGAAACTTTTGTCGCATTGCAAAAGCTGAATTATGTGAATTCCCCTCTGTACGAGCAGCGAGAAAACCTACACATTCAGCAGGCGGAGAATGTTGAAAGACTGGCAAAACAGAAGCAAGGTGGCAATGTTGAAATCTTAGAGCAAGGCAATCGACAAATCTTCTATTTTGCAGATACGGTAAATGAAGGCGGTTTTGAGTTCGTTGTTAATTTCTCCAGTGTAGCTGATCGGTTTTTCTTTGAAAATGCCCCACCCCCACCTGGTTCAACGATGGAAAAACAGCTGGAAGAAAGAGACGTTAAGATTCAGCAACTCGAGAATAAACTGGCGAAGGTTTCCAGGAAATATGAACTCACTTTTGATGTGGTTCGTGATTTGATGGGGCCGAATCGTTCAATGACCTCTCGTTTCAGTCCACAACAGCTAGACTCTTTGCTAAAAAATGAATTAAAAAGTAAAGGCATAGATATCACATATGAATATGGAGTCATTCAACCACAGCAAAATAGGTTTCTGCTATTGACAAGCGGAGGTCAGAAAAGCGAACTTGCCAAAAGCGAACTTAAAGCCTCGCTGTTCCCGAATGACATTTACGATAATGACAGTATACTGACGATAAGCTTTCCTGATAAGCAAGGCTATCTGCTTGGCAAGGTGTGGTCAGCTATGGTGAGCTCGGGTTTTTTGGTCTTAGTCATTCTATTCTGCTTTGGTTACAGCATACGCACCATTCTTAGACAGAAAAAGCTTTCTGAGATGAAAAATGACTTTATCAATAATATGACTCATGAGCTCAAGACACCTATTTCTACTGTTTCTCTTGCGGTAGAAGCATTAAATGATAAAGACATTGAGCAGAGCGCGCTTCGTACGAAATACATCAAAGTAATTGGTGAGGAAAACAAACGCCTCGGGAATCAGGTGGAGAAGGTGTTGCAAATCGCTGCGATTGATAGAAATGATTACAACCTTAAAGAAGAAATTCTACACATGGGTGAGATGGTGAAAAGCGCTGCTGAACATATCACCATGCAGGTGGAGCAAAGAGGAGGACGTCTCAATATTATTGAAAAAGCAGAGAAGGACTTGGTTCATGGGGATGAGCTTCACTTAACGAATATTATCCTCAACTTGCTTGACAATGCAAACAAGTATTCACCTGATTCGCCAAATATCACTTTACGCACAGCTTCGGATGAGGAGGATTTTATCTTGTCCATTCATGACAAGGGCATTGGGATGACACGAGAGCAGCAAAAGCATATTTTTGAGAAATTTTATCGTGTTCCTACTGGAGACCTTCACAATGTAAAAGGATTTGGACTGGGACTTGCATATGTTCAGAGAATCGTTGAGGCACACGGTGGAAGTATCCATGTAGATAGCGAGCCGGGAAAAGGAAGTAAATTTTCAATCACAATACCATTAGCGGATGAAGCCTAAATTATTGATCGTAGAAGATGACCCGAATTTGGGCGAAATATTAAGTGAATATCTAGGGCTGAAAGGCTATGATACAACGCTAATGCGTGATGGGGAAGAAGGTAGCAATGCTTTTAAGGAGAGTGATTATGATCTCTGCATTCTGGACCTTATGATGCCTAAAAAGGACGGATTTACACTTGCTAAAGAAATTCGATCGATAGATGAAGAAACTCCTATTATTTTTCTTACTGCAAAGTCCATGAAGCAGGATATCATCAAAGGATTTACTATTGGAGCGGATGACTATATGACCAAACCTTTCAGCATGGAGGAGCTTCTGATGCGCATTCAGGCTATCTTGAAAAGGTCGGTGAAGAAGGAGGAGGAAGAAGTTTTTCCAAATCCATTCGAAATCAAAGGGCTTACTTACTATTACCAGGAGAACAGGTTGATTACCCCGGAAAGAGAGATAAATCTTACAACAAAGGAAAATGAGCTTTTGAAGATATTCTTCGAAAACCTGAATCGAACAGTAGAGCGAAGCACAGCATTAAAAAAAATCTGGAAGGATGACAGCTATTTCAATGCACGCAGCATGGATGTCTATATTGCCAAAATCAGAAAGTACCTTCAGGATGAACCCAGCCTCAAAATACTGACAATTCACGGCGAAGGATTCAAATTAGTTGAGGTCAACTGACAGGATTCTGGTCAGAATAATATATCTTTAAGTAGAGCATCCTAAAAGGAATCAATCTCAATTTATTGTGTTACTAGTTCCATCAATATCAGTTATTGAAGGCAAAACCATTCGCCTTACTCAGGGAGACTATTCAAGTGAAAAGGTCTACACCGATACTCCTATCGATGTTGCCAAGCAGTTTGAAGACCATGGTATTTCGCGCATTCACCTAATTGATCTGGATGGCGCGAGAAAAGGCACTTCTGTGAATTACGACATTCTTCACATGGTGGCAGCCTATACGGATTTGAAGGTGAATTTTACTGGGGGAATCCACACAGATGGAGATGTCATCAAGGCATTTGAATATGGCGCGGAAAGTATTACTGCGGCTTCAGTTGCTGTTTCTCACAAGGAGCAATTTGCCAATTGGCTGATGTCTTATGGTAGGGAAAAGATTGCGTTAGCAGCAGATAGCCTTCAAGGAAAAATTAGAATCAGAGGGTGGCAGAAAGCTACTTCAAATGACTTATTTGAACACATCGCCTACTTCTATAATCGAGGTTTAAAATACCTAAAGACAACCGATATTTCCAAAGACGGAGCAATGGAAGGCCCATCATTTGACCTTTACAGGGAATTATTAGCTGAATTTCCGGATCTCTGCATTTTTGCAAGCGGAGGTGTGAGAGGGATGGATGACATCAAACAGCTAAGGGATATTGGCCTTTACGGAGTAATCTTCGGAAAGGCCTTTTATGAAGGAAATATTTCTCTGGATGATATTGACAACTACCAGTCTGTAGTAGCTTAAGGGGACTCCTCTGTATCGTATTTGAATTTGTAAAGGAAGTAGAAGATGAAGTTATATTTACTCACAGAGTCATCTTCCAACGAATCAGCCTTTACCTGTGTTTTTTCGGATTCCTCAGTTTCACGAGATTCTTCTCTAACTTCTTCTTGATAGTCTGCTTGTGAGGCAGGAGAGGTATAATTTCCATCCGGGCGAATCATTGTCTGGTCTGACTTTCTTCTCCCTTCTTGCTGCTCCTGAGATTTGGCTTCTTGTCCGTTAGTAAACGTACCTGCAAAGCCCAGATTGATCATGAAAATCAAAAGGAGAGCGGAGAATATGTTTCGGTAATTTTTCAAGACTTTCATCTTAACCAACAAAATAACGAAATAATTAGCGGAAGGTTCAGCTTTTTTACAAAACTTAACTTTCACTGTTGGAGTATTTCCAGATTAAATATTGCTGATTTGATATAAATGAAAAAACCTATCTAAATAGACAGGCTTTCATATTTCTTAAACATCGTATTATTACAGTGTTCGTTTCACTTCTTTTACCTCAAATCCTTCAATGATATCACCAACTTTGATGTCGTTGAAGTTCTTAATGCTCAGACCGCACTCGTAACCGCTCTTCACTTCAGAAACATCTTCTTTGAATCGCTTCAACTGGTTGATCTCTCCGGTGTAAACCACAATTCCATCTCGAATCAACCTTACTTGATTTGATCGCTTCACGATTCCATCGGTAACGTAACATCCTGCTACAGTTCCTACTTTTGAAATCTTAAAGACATCTCGCACTTCAATGTTACCAGTGATTACTTCCTCACTTGTAGGCTCAAGCATACCTTCCATTGCATCCTTCACATCATTGATTGCATCGTAGATGATGGAGTAAAGTCTGATCTCAATTTCTTCTGTTTCAGCCAGTCTTCGCGCACCGCTCGATGGTCTCACCTGGAAACCAACAATAACCGCATCAGATGCAGAAGCAAGCAATACGTCAGATTCTGAAATTTGCCCCACTGCTTTATGAAGAATATTCACCTGAACTTCTTCAGTTGAAAGTTTAAGGAGTGAATCGGCCAATGCTTCGATGGATCCGTCCACATCACCTTTTACAATTACGTTAAGCTCTTTGAAGCTACCAATTGCCAGTCTTCTTCCAATCTCATCAAGTGTAATGTGTTTCTTAGTTCGGATGGACTGCTCTCGAAGGATTTGCTCCCTCTTATTGGCAACCTCCCGTGCTTCTCTATCGCTTTCCATTACGTTGAACTTGTCACCTGCCTGAGGTGCACCGTCTAGTCCTAGCATCAGCACTGGTGTAGAAGGTCCTGCCTTATCAAGCTTGTGTCCACGATGGTCAAACATCGCTTTCACCTTACCGAAATAAGGCCCTGCAAGTACGACATCACCGATTTTAAGCGTACCCGCTTGTACCATAATGGTAGAAACATAGCCTCGTCCTTTATCAAGAGAAGCTTCCACAACAGATCCTACAGCCGGCTTGTCCGGGTTAGCTTTAAGCTCAAGTAATTCAGCTTCTAGTAAGACCTTATCTAGTAGTTCATCAATTCCTTCTCCTGTCTTTGCAGAAACATGCTGACACTGATATTTACCACCCCAGTCCTCAACCAAGATATTGATATTAGAGAGGTCTTCTTTGATCTTATCCGGGTTAGCGTTTGGCTTATCGACTTTATTAATGGCGATAACAATTGGAACACCTGCTACCTGTGCGTGATTGATGGCCTCTTTTGTTTGCGGCATCACTGAATCATCTGCAGCAACTACAATAATTGCCACATCCGTGATCTTAGCTCCACGTGCACGCATCGCTGTAAACGCTTCGTGACCAGGAGTATCAAGGAAAGCTACACGCTTGCCACTATTGGTCATCACATCGTATGCACCAATATGCTGAGTTATACCTCCAGCCTCACCTTCAGTCACTTTTGATTCTCTGATGTAATCAAGAAGGGATGTCTTACCATGATCAACGTGACCCATGATTGTTACAATCGGGGCACGATCTACCAACTTGCTTTCATCATCCTCCTCTTCTATGATGTCGGTTTCTTCTTTGGCCTCTGTAAAGTCTACATCAAAGCCAAATTCATCAGCGATAACTGTGATGGTTTCAGCATCCAATCGCTGGTTGATGGAAACAAACATTCCAAGTGACATACATGCTGATATAACATCATTGGCAGAGACATCCATCAAGGACGCCAGGTCACTGGCTGAAATATATTCTGTTACTTTTAGTGTTTTTGAAGCTTCTTCCGCCTGCAGCTGCCTCTCTTCTTCTTCCTCAGCTCTGGCTGATCTTTTATCTTTTCTGTATTTGGATCGTTGAGATCCTCCTTTACCACTGCCCCCGCTAAGTTTGGCGAGAGTTGCTTTAATCTTATCCTGAATTTCCTTATCGGAAAGCTCCTCGGTTTTTCTTCCGGAATGAGATCTTGCTCGATCTCCTCTACCACCTCCTTTTTGATGTCCTCCGCCAGATTGTTGTATACGTTTTCTCGGACGTTTCTTTCTATCTTGATTGGAATCCGAAGATGCTACAGGTTTAGGCTTGTCTTTAGGCAGCTCGATTTTATCCAACACCTTCAGCCCTCGAAGTGAATCAGCTTTTGCCTTAATCACCCCTTTATCATCATCTTTTTTGTCTTTCTTTTCGTCAGACTCCTTGGATGCTTTCTCCTCAGGCTTTTTCTTGTCTTCTTTTGGCTCTTCTCTTTTAGCTTCTTCCTCCTTCTTGGCTTCCTCCTTCTTGATTTCTTCCTTCGCAGGCTTTTCTTCTTTCTCCTTCTTGGCTTCTTCTTTTGCCGGCTTTTCTTCTTTCTCCTCCTTCTTCTTTTTATCCAGGTCGATCTTACCTACAACCTTAGGGCCGTCTAATTTTGTTCTAGCAGAAATCTTTTCAGGCTCTGGTTCCGCCCCTACATTATCCTTTATAAGGATTCTTTCATCTTCACTTTTCTCGTCCGCAGAAACTTTGTCTGCATTGATGACCATGTTATCGGTTTTACCCCCGATTGTTAATTCAGATGCCTCTTCTTTGTCATGAGCTGAGTCTGCAAACGCACGGGCAAGCATGTCATACTGCTCTTGTGGAATCTTAGAGTTAGGATTTGAGTCTACCTCATGCCCCTTCTCTTTCAAGAATTCCAGGATAGTATTCTTACCTACGTTTAGCTTTCTTGCTACTTGACTTAATCTGTATTCTGCCATATAAACCTCTCAAAATTACTTTATTCGAACTCCTGGCTTAGAACTCGAATCAATTCATGAACTGTTTCTTCCTCTAAATCCGTTCTTCTTACTAAGTCGTCTGTTCCAAGTCTTAGAACGCTTTTAGCTGTATCCAATCCAACACGTTTAAGCTCGTCGATGACCCAGTCTTCTAATTCATCAGTAAACTCATCCAGATCAACATCTTCCTCGGAGCTTTCGTCCAACTCTCGGAACACATCGATCTCCATTCCCACCAATTTACTAGCCAATTTAATGTTTTGGCCGCCTTTTCCAATGGCCAAAGATACCTGATCTGGCTTGAGATAAACAGATACTCTGTCTTTCTCTTCGCTAATTTTCATGCTTGTGATCTTAGCAGGACTCAATGCACGCGCCAGATAAAGCTCAAGATTGTCTGTAAAATTGATTACATCTATGTTTTCATTTTGCAGTTCACGCACGATTGAGTGAATACGTGATCCTTTCATTCCTACACAAGCACCTACCGGATCAATTCTGTCATCATAAGATTCTACAGCCACTTTTGCTCTTTCTCCCGGCTCTCTTACCACATTCTTTATCGTAATCAATCCGTCATAGACTTCTGGAACTTCAGCTTCAAAGAGTCTTTCAAGGAAAACAGGAGATGTTCTGGAAAGGATGATCTTCGGATTTCCATTAACCATTTCTGCTCTGTGAACTATGGCACGAACAGTGTCTCCCTTTCGGTATCGGTCCTTTGGAATCTGCTCTCCTTTTGGAATGGTAAGCTCATTACCCTCTCCGTCAGTTAATAACACCTCTCGGCCAAGTACCTGATACACCTCACCCTGAATAATCTCACCAACCAGGTCTTTATATTTCTGGAAGAGAATGTCTTTTTCAAGATCCTTAATTTTTTGGATAAGCGTTTGGCGAGCAGTCATCACAGCTCTTCGTCCAAAGTCTTCTAACTTGATTTCCTCAGCTACTTCTTCACCAATTTCAAAGTCTGGCTCGATTTTACGAGCTTCTGAAAAGCTGATTTTATCATGATCCCAAATATCCTCAGAATTGTCATCCACAATTTCACGGAACCTCCAAATTTCAAGATCCCCATTGTCTGCGTTGATTACAATGTCGAAGTTATCATCTGTCTCATATTTCTTTCGAATCATCGTTCTGAATACATCTTCCAGAATTCTGATCATGGTCGGGCGGTCAATGTTTTTGCCTCTGGCAAAGTCCGCAAACGAATCAATTAATACTGACGCTTCCATCTTACTTGAATGATACTTTTACTTTTGATTGTTTTATTTCTTCAAAACTCAGCGATTGATTTACTTTCTTTCCTTTCAATATAATCGCATCTTTTGTTACTTCTAATAGTTCACCTTCTTCCTTCTGCCCGTTGATTAGCTCCACCTGAAGGCCTCTTCCAACATTTTTTTCATACTGACGATGAAGTGTTAGTGGAAAATCTAATCCCGGCGAAGACACTTCTAATGTGTATTTGCCAGGCATTATGTCTTTCTCTTCTAGCTCAGCTCCTATCTTTCGGCTAATACTGCTACATTCATCAATTGAGATTCCCTCATCTCCATCAACGAAAACAAGTACCTTTTGATTTCCAGTGTTTCCTTTGACTTTTACATCTACAAGAAACAATGAATTGTTATCTGTAATAGCACCTTCAGCTATTTCCCTGATTACCTGCTCTTCTTTCATTTCTATGAATGAAAAGAGGGGACTGATGTCCCCTCTTTCGGTATTCTTATAATTAACTCTTGCAAAGGTAGGAAACTAAAATGGAAATATGCTATTTCGCTGTGAAAATCTCGAGATTCGACTATTTCGAATCTGTTCAAACAATAAAACGCAGTGTTCATCTAAAGTTAAACACCATAACATGTTGATTTTTTGGAAATTATAACCCATTGATCTAATTTTTACACACAGTTACAGGAATAGTCTCACCGCCAAAATTTTAACCAATTACTAAACCATTAAAGACCGACTTGACTGGTCAGCCTTAGTTCAATAAATATCCCCAATTATGAGCTTTTATAAGAGCGCAGTATTTGCTGCATTTATTCTAGCCTACTCATTGTCCTTTGCACAGGACAACTCAGTAGGAATTAACACGAATTCGCCAAACGAAAACGCAGTTCTGGAGCTGGTTTCACCAAATTCGAATCAGGGATTTCTGGTTCCCAGAATAACAACTGCCCAGCGAAATTCTATGTCACTCAACAATTCAGACAATGGGCTGATGGTTTTTGATACTGACTTGGATTTATTCTTTTATTGGAATAACGGAGGTTGGAAAGCAGGACTTGGGGTAATAAATGTAACTACGGCAGGTGGGGATCTGACCGGAAATTACCCTAATCCTGTTATTCGAACTGCGGCCGTTACTGAACCTAAGATAGCCGATGATGCTATTTCAACTGATAAGATTCAAAGTAGTAGTATCACAACTGATAAGTTAGATAATGGCTCAGTTACTACTAGCAAAGTTGCTAACCTGGCCATAACTGGTGATAAACTTGAAAATATAAGCACAATCAGTGCTGCGACCTATGGAACTGACGCTTTCAATGTTTTGCAGCTTACCATAGATCAGAAAGGACGGATTACTGGTATTTCAGAAGTTGTCATTCAAATTGGGTCTGCAAATATTATCAATGGGTCCATTCAAAATGCTGACATTGCCAACGGTACCATTACTATTTCTAAGATCAACCCACAAGGAAATACGGATGTTGTTTTAACAGTAAATTCTTCGGGAGGAATTCAATGGACAGATCGCGCAGAATTTGCCTCTTCAGCCCTTGCTGCAAATAATATTTTCATTGGAAGTACACTTGGGGTAGCTGAAGGATTGCCTGTCTCGGGTGATGTATCCATCACCAATACAGGTTCAAATGCCAATGTGCAAATTGAGCCGGGAGTTATTGTTAATGCAGACATTAATGCTGCTGCAGGGATTAATGCTCAGAAGCTTGCCGATGGATCAGTTTCAAATACGGAATTTCAGAACATTAACAACCTCGATCAGAAAGTCTCAACAACTGACAATGTAACGTTTAATAATATTCAGGTAGATGGTACTCTGGGCTTAGCTTCTGGCACGACGGTGAATGAGTTATCGACCGACGGCACGTTGTTAGACAACAGTGATGATGCGTTACCGACAGAACGGGCGGTTAAGACCTATGTTGATACTGAGATTTCAAACTCGGTAACTGCCGACAATGGTGTTCGGGAGAATCCGGACGGCAACATCCAGCTGGGCGGAGACTTGGTTGAGCCGACAACCGACATAGGCGTCATAACGGGTACAACGTTGTTGATCACTGATAATGCGGACAACACTACACTTGGGTTCGATGCGACGGGCAACATCACCGTAGGCGATGGCACGGTTACAACGGGCACGGGTCAGGTAACGCTCAATGGCAATGTGGATGCGACCAGTGGCGTAGACATTACAGGTGGAGCGCTGACCGTTGACAATCAGGCGATCACCCAAACGACCGGGGGTCAGGTGACGCTAGCGGGTAATCTTGATGCGAACAATGGCGTTGATATAACGGGCGCTGACTTGACTGTGGCTACCAACGCTGACTTGAACGGCACGCTTGATGTAGCGGGTCAGACCGACTTAGCGGCTACCGGGGTAGCGACGAATGTTCGTGGGACGTTAGGTGTAGCTGAGCAGGCAACTTTTACTGGCAATGTGGATGCGACCAGTGGCGTAGACATTACAGGCGGAGCGCTGACCATTGACAACCAGGCGATCACCCAAACGACTGGCGGCCAGGTGACCCTTGCTGGAAACGTAGATGCGAACAATGGTTTGGATGTGACGAATGCGGACTTGACGGTAGGAGGCACGAACTTCACCGTAGATGATGTGACGGGCGATGTTGCCACCGCGGGATCGATCGACATCACCACCAACCTCTCATTCGATGGCGCGAACACGGTAGAAGAGATTGTGACCTCAGGCACGGTAGACTTGGCGACCCCATCGGACAATGCCCTTGTGACAGAGGGAGCTTTAGCTGGCGCTATTGGAAACCAGGCGGGATCAGGTCTGACATACGATGGAGCTAACAATGAGATTGATTTAGGAGGTGATCTTCAGGGGGATGCGATCATCGGGACAGCCGGGCTTGGTAACTTCTCGGTAGAAAGCGATGATACCGGAGCAGGCACATCATATTTTGAGGTAGCCGACGGAGGCAACATCACCGTAGGCGATGGCACGGTTACAACGGGCACGGGTCAGGTAACGCTCAATGGCAATGTGGATGCGACCAGTGGCGTAGACATTACAGGTGGAGCGCTGACCGTTGACAATCAGGCGATCACCCAAACGACCGGGGGTCAGGTGACGCTAGCGGGTAATCTTGATGCGAACAATGGCGTTGATATAACGGGCGCTGACTTGACTGTGGCTACCAACACTGACTTGAACGGCACGCTTGATGTAGCGGGTCAGACCGACTTAGCGGCTACCGGGGTAGCGACGAATGTTCGTGGGACGTTAGGTGTAGCTGAGCAGGCAACTTTTACTGGCAATGTGGATGCGACCAGTGGCGTAGACATTACAGGCGGAGCGCTGACCATTGACAACCAGGCGATCACCCAAACGACTGGCGGCCAGGTGACCCTTGCTGGAAACGTAGATACGAACAATGGTTTGGATGTGGCGAATGCGGACCTGACGGTAGGGGGCACGAACTTCACTGTAGATGATGTGACGGGTGATGTTGCCACCGCGGGATCCATCGACATCACTACCAACCTCTCATTCGATGGGGCGAACACGGTAGAAGAGATTGTGACCTCAGGCACGGTAGACTTGGCGACCCCATCGGACAATGCGTTGGTGACTGAAGGAGCATTAGCTGGCGCGATTGGCAACCAGGCGGGTAGTGGTTTAACGTATGATGGGGTGAATAATGAGATTGATTTAGGGGGTGACCTGCAGGGCAATGCGATCATAGGCACGGCGGGTCTTGGCAACTTCCAGGTCGCTGATGATGCGGCTGGTACTACCAACTACCTCACCGTAGCTGATGGAGGAAACATTACGATTGGAGATGGCAACATCACTTCGGGCAATGGTACAATCACGACGGGTACAGGGCAGGTAGACTTCAACGGGAACGTAGATGCGAATGCGGGCTTGGATGTGACAGGTTTATTGCAGGCGGATGATAATGTGACGTTGGGGGTTGATAACACAGATGCCTTGGTAGTGAATGCGAATGCAGACTTCAACGATGTGGTCAATGTAGACGGGGCTACCACGCTAAACAGCAACGTGACGATTGCAGATGGGGCCACATCCACAACGATCAACAACGATGACATCAACATTGGTAATGCGTTAACAGACGCGGTAGACATTACGGGTAACCTGACGGTAGCCGATGGAGCGTCGACCACAAGCATCAACAGTAACACGATCAATGTAGGAAATGGAGCTACCGATGACATCAATGTGACGGGGATTATAGATTTGGGCGGAGGTCAGATCACCGCAGCTACGAATGTGGATGCGCAGAATGGATTAGATGTGACGAATGCGGACCTGACGGTAGGGGGCACGAACTTCACTGTAGATGATGTGACGGGTGATGTTGCCACCGCGGGATCCATCGACATCACTACCAACCTCTCATTCGATGGGG